>NC_019974.1:0-300000 GCF_000328685.1 Natronococcus occultus SP4
GAAAGAAAGACACGGGTGAAGATAGCGTTTACCAAACATACGTTATCGGTCATATGTGAGTTATCAGTTAACGTGCCAGTTGTGACGGGACGATTTGCCGAGACGACTACCGACGTTGGAGACGACGGGACCAGTTGTGAGGACGTCGGGAACCAAGCGACGGTGGATCCGAGAGACGAACGGTACGGATCGGTCGAACGGCAGACAGGACTTCCGAGTAGTACCGAGTTGGAATCGTCCGAGAAGGAACCGTTCGAGACGGGACGGAGTGTACCACTCACCCGTAACCTACCAGCACCCAACCTACCAGCACCCCCCACCCCTTCGTTTCAACTGGAACTGTCGAAAGGTGGGGGGTGGGGGAGGGGGTTCTCTAGTAGGAGAGGTTTTATGTAGATAGGCTATAAACAGTAACCGTACTAGATCCCAAGCGTATAGTGTTGCTAGAGTTTACTAGTTTTGTTGTAACGTTCCTAGAGTGTTCCTGACATCTCGTCGCCGGTCACGGCTGTCCGAACTATCCAACCGATAACTCTCAAACCCTCGGAATCGTGTCCAAGCGGATTTCTCGCTCTGGTATTCGTCTATCGGCCGAACGCTCACGCCCCCTCCTCCCCCACCCACCCCTCGTCGATCTCCAGTTGAAACGAAGGGGTGGGGGAGGTGTGAGCGACGCCTCACCCCCGTTTCCACTCGAAACTGGTCCCACGATCATCAAATTACATCTCACAATTGGCAGAATATAACAAGATGCTACTTCCCATTCTTGCCATCTTGTTCACCCTTTCCGTTAAATACTGTCATCCTTTCTGTCATATATATTTATACTTTCTCCAACATCCCTTCATACCGTATGGCCTCCGTCCGAGACGATTGCTTCGAACGATCGACCACGATGACTTCGAGTGATCGACCACGAGACAGGATCATGCTTGTCGAACCCCGGGCGCGTCGGTCGGTCGGTCGTCGAAAGCTGGCATCCCCAACCCAACCATTGCGGGACAGACCCGGTATCCGAGGACGCGATCGACTACGGCCCCCCAGCCCGAACGAGAACGACATCCTGAACGAGAGATCGGCTTTCGGAACGTTCGGCTCACCGAGCGTCGATTCTCCCCACGATTCGATTCCGGTTCGGTCCACCCAAAAAGAATTCCATCCTACGTGAGTGAAAGGGAAGAATTTAATATCGCGGTCTTCCTCTATTTCGTTTGCATCAACTGGACCCGGTCCGGGTTCTCGCCGCGGTTAATCGGCCGCGCTGGCCGTTCAAACGCTGACTTCCCGATTCCGGGCTCGGGTCTCCACACGAAACCAGGGGGTATCCCAACGACGGATGTCAGACGACAACTCAGAGCCGACACGAACCGAGGACGTCGAGACCGACGAGACGGACGGGTTCTCGACGAGCCTCGAGGAGACGGCGATCGGCGACGAGGAACCGAGCCAGGGACTGTTCGACGACCTCCTCAGCGGGGAACCGATCTTCGAGAACAAGGAGGTCCTGCGTCCGTCCTACACGCCCCACGAACTCCCCCATCGGACCGACCAGATCAACAAGATGGCGACGATCCTCGTCGCCGCGTTGCGCGGAGAGACGCCATCGAACATCCTGATCTACGGAAAGACGGGGACCGGGAAGACCGCGAGCGCGAAGTTCGTCAGCAAGGAACTCGAGAGCACCTCCCAGAAGTACAGCGTCCCCTGTGACGTCGAGTACATCAACTGCGAGGTAACCGACACCCAGTACCGCGTCCTCGCGCAGCTCGCGAACAAGTTCATCGAGAAAAACGAGGCCCGGATCGATCGGAAGGTCGACGCGCTCGAGGACCGGCTCGAGGCCCTCGAGGAGTACCACGAGGACGGTCGTTCCGAGACGACCGACGGCTCTCCGGACGACGCCGATCCGACGGACGACGTTTCGTTTGCGACCGATACCGAGCCGCAGTCTACGGGTTCTCCAGTCGAAACAGAGGGGTCAACCCCCTCTGACGACGACACCGGATCGACACACCCGCTCGCGTCCACGCCGTTTTCCGACCGCGAGGCAGTCGAAGACCGGATCGACGCCCTCGAGGAGGACAAGGAGTCGTTCCAGGAGGTACCGATGACCGGCTGGCCGACCGATCGGGTCTACAGCGTCTTCTTCGACGCCGTCGACTACGACGAGCGGGTCGTCGTCATCATGCTAGACGAGATCGACAAGCTCGTCGAAAAGAGCGGCGACGACACGCTCTATAACCTCTCGCGGATGAACTCCGAGCTCGAGAACTCCCGGGTGTCGATCATCGGCATCTCGAACGATCTCAAGTTCACCGACTTCCTCGATCCCCGCGTCAAATCCAGCCTCGGCGAGGAGGAGATCGTCTTCCCGCCGTACGACGCCAACCAGCTGCGGGATATCCTCCAGCACCGGTCTGACGTCGCGTTCAAGGGTGACGCGCTGTCCGAGGACGTGATCCCGCTGTGTGCGGCCTTCGCGGCCCAGGAACACGGTGACGCGCGCCGGGCGCTGGATCTGCTGCGGACCGCAGGCGAACTCGCCGAGCGATCTCAGGCCGAGACGATCGTTGAGAAACACGTCCGCCAGGCCCAGGACAAGATCGAGCTCGACCGGGTCGTCGAAGTCGTTCGGACGCTGCCCACCCAGTCGAAGCTCGTCCTCTTCGCGATCATCTTGCTCGAGAAAAACGGCGTCCACAGCATCAACACCGGCGAAGTCTTCAACATCTACAAGCGGCTCTGTGAGGAGATCGACGCCGACGTCCTGACCCAGCGTCGCGTGACCGATCTCATCAGCGAACTCGACATGCTCGGGATCGTCAACGCGGTCGTCGTCTCGAAGGGACGCTACGGCCGCACCAAGGAGATCAGCCTCTCGGTGCCGATCGACGAGACCGAGGCAGTCTTGCTGTCTGACTCCCGGCTGAGCAACATCGACGACGTCCAGCCGTTCGTTCAGGCGCGGTTCGAGAACTGAGAGATCGAATTTCTCCTCCACACCCCAACCCCTCCGTTTCCACTCGAGCGACGCGACCGACTACTGCCGACGCCGTCCCGCGGCCATCGCGGCTCCCGCTCCGGTCGCGGCCAGTCCCGCCGCGCCCGTGCCGACCGCGCCGACGTTCGACAGCGGTGTCTCGGTTCCGGTCGCGCCCGCGACGGTTTCGAGCCCGGGCTGGGGCGCGAGGACGCCGCCGAGGATCGAGTCGAACGTGAGCCGGACGTAGCCGAGCCACGGGATTCGGAACGACGCCTTTCCGGTGATCCAGTCGGGCTGGACGACGTCGGTGTTCGCTCCGCCGCGCTGGTACTGGTCGTAGTAGGGGTTCGCGTCGCCTTTCGTGACGAAGCCGTCGTGGGCGGCCGGGCAGGTCTGGAGCTGATCACAGCTCGCTCCGTCGACGTACTCCGGTTCGGCCTTGGTGTCGACCCAGTTCTCCCCCTCCTCGACCCAGAAGTGTGCGCGGTGTATCACGGGTGTTTGATGGGCCTGTCCGTTGGGTTCGAAGACGACGACGTCGCCGGCCATGCCGAACTTCTCGTGGTCCTCGCCGTCCTCGTGAGTGACGACGCCGGTGTCGCCGGTGGCGCCGTCACCGACGAACCGGTCGTCGGCGACGACGAAGATGAGGTCGCCGACCTCCATGTTCGGCTCCATGCTCCCGCTCTCGACGGCGACCAGCGGGGGCCAGACGCCGCTGATTCCGAACAGCAAGAGCCCGATCACCGCGACGATGGCGACGCTGCTCAGGACGTCACGTACCAGCACGACCGAGTCGTCGTCCGTTTTGAAAAACCAGCGCACCACGCCGTCGTCCTCGATCGAGACGTCGTCGCTCTCGGAGCCCGATCCGCCGTGTTGAACGACCGATCGGTCGGCTCGGGAGTCGCGGTCGACTCCGGGCTGGTCGCTCGCTCCCGACCCCGGTTCGTCGGGTCCGTCCGACCGGGTCTCGCTCGGGTCGTGGCGGTGTGGCTCGCCGGTGTCGTCGGTTCTCTCGTCGCCGGAATCGGGGCCGCTCATCGTCCCGTGGTATTCCGGGCCCGGCCATCAAGTTTCTGTTCATCGGACCGACGCGAACGCCGACCATCCGCTACCCTTTTGACGCCGCTCACGAATGCGAGGCGTGTGCCACTCGAGGGGCCCGCCCGGATCGTCAGCGAACTCACGAGTCGCGGCTACAACGCCGAACGCGAGGCCGTAACCCGGATCGCGTCGACCGAGGACCCGGCGGCGACCCTCGAACGCGTCCTCGAGGGACTGCCCGACGACGCGCTGGTCGTCCGTGCCGACCACGTCGAGTCCGTCCTCGGGACCGAACCGGCCTCCGACGGCGGGCAAACCGCCGAACGGACGAGCGCTCCGACCGACGACACCCCCATTTCAACTGGACCTGAAAACGCGCTATCGTCTCCGGTGGATGGCGGTACTCCAGTCGAAACGAAGGGGGTTGAGGCGGGGCGTGAAAGTACTGACGACGGAAGCGGTCGGTCCGCGGATCCGCTCGAGCGCTCGCTCGAGATCGTCGGCGATATGACCGGCGAGAGCACGGGGACCGGCGAGTACGGCGACTTCGTCTCGGTGTTCCGGGATCGGCTCGAGCGACTCGGCTCGAAGCTCCGCGGGCGAGTCAACCACCGACCCGCGACGGCGATCCAGTCGATGCCCGGAGGCAGCGAAGCCGCGATGGTCGGGCTGGTCAACGACGTCCGATCGACCGCCAGCGGCCACTGGCTGATCGAGCTCGAGGACGCCACCGGAACCTTTCCGTGGCTCGTAATGAAGGACCGCGAGTACGCCGATCTGGTCGACGAGCTCCTCTACGACGAGGTGCTGGCGATGGAGGGAACCCTCGCGGACGACTCGGGGATCGCGTTCGTCGACGCGATGTACTTCCCCGACGTCCCCCGGACTCACGAGCCCTCGACGGCCGACCGCCACGTGCAGGCGGCGCTGATTAGCGACGTCCACGTCGGTAGCCAGGAGTTCATGAGCGCGGCCTGGAACCGCTTTGCGGACTGGCTCCACACGCCCCATGCCCAACACGTCGAGTACCTGCTGATCGCGGGCGACATGGTCGAGGGCGTCGGCGTCTATCCGAATCAGGACGAGGAGCTCGATATTATCGACATCTACGAGCAGTACGAAGTGTTCAACGAACGCCTGAAGCAGGTTCCCGGCGACATCGAGATCGTCATGATTCCTGGCAACCACGACGCGGTGCGGCTCGCTGAGCCCCAGCCCGGCTTCGACGACGAGCTCCGGGAGATCATGTCAGCCCACGACGCTCGGATCGTCAGCAACCCCTCGACCGTCACGATCGAGGGCGTCTCGGTGCTGATGTACCACGGGGTCAGCCTCGACGAGGTGATCGCCGAACTCCCCGAGAAGAAAGCGAGCTACGACGATCCCCACCGGGCGATGTACCAGCTGCTGAAAAAGCGCCACGTCGCCCCGCAGTTTGGGGGTCACACCCGGCTCGCGCCCGAGGAAAAAGATTACCTCATCATGGAGGAGGTGCCAGACATCTTCCACACCGGCCACGTCCACAAGCTCGGCTTCGGGAAGTACCACGACGTCCTCGCGATCAACTCCGGCTGCTGGCAGGCCCAGACCGACTTCCAGAAGAGCGTCAATATCCAACCTGACGCCGGCTACGCCCCGATCGTCGATCTGGACTCCCTCGACGTAACCGTCCAGAAGTTCAGCTGACGCCGAGCCCCTGGCCGTACTCTGTCTCCCGGAGACGCCGATCCGCCGCTCGACGATCGATCCGCCCTATTTCGTCCCGCTATCGACGCCCACACCCACGTCCTCCCCGAGCGGCTGCTGGTGGCTGTCCGACGGTCGCTGCGCCAGCAAGCCGGCTGGGAGTTCTCGTTGCCTACCACACCGGCAGCGATCGAGGACGTCCTCCGCTCGGCCGGTTCGACGCCGGCGCGCGCGGGCTGAAGAGCCACTGTCCGGTCCAGGAGTGTCGCCCCGCGGAGCCGCGCCTCGAGCCCACCGCCGAGTACGATCGGCCGATCACCTACTACGGCGGGACGGCGCCGATGTTCGAGGACAGCCCCTACGTGGGCGCGGACGTGTTCGCCGAACTGCTCGATTCGCACCCCGAACTCCGGCTCTGCTGTGCCCACACGGGGACGTGCGAGGTCGATCGGTTCCTCGCGTTCGCGCGGGAGTACGATGGCGTTTCCCTGGATACGACGGTTGCGATGGCGAGGACGGCCCGAACGTTCCCTCTCCCTACCGCGAGGAACGAGCTGGCTTACTCGAACGGGACTTCTCGGACGAGACGATTCGCGAGATGTTCTTCGAGACGGCTCTCGAGTACCTGGACCTCGAGGCCGACGCGGTCGTCGCTCGAGACTGAACGGCGGGCTGTGGATCAGGACTCGAGGCGAAACCGGACCGTCGAGGCGCCGTCGAACCGCGGCCCCGAACCGCGGCGATCGAACCCGAGCTCCCGGGCCGCGTCCTCGATCAGCTCGGCGTCGGTCCCGATCAGCACCTCGACGGCCATCCCCTCGCGCTCGGCGAACCGGACCGGTTCGGCGAGCAGCCGCTTGCAGGCTTCGGGGGTCCCGTCGAGCTGGGTGACGTGGACCGTGTCTTCGCGGGCGTCGAAGCTGATAAAGCCCAGTAGATCCTCCGGATCCGAGCCGGCGTACTGGGACTCCGAGACGTCGGCGTTCGGATCGTGGGTGCCGTCCTCGGCGACCCGGACCGTCCGGTCGTGGACCAGGTTTCGCATCACGTCAGTCGGGGAGTCGGCGATCGCCGCAAGCGCGTCAGCATCGGCCTCGAGTGCGTCCCGTACGTTCATTGGCGTGTGGTAATGATACCCACAAACATAAATCCAGTTGGAAGCCGCGCACACTCGAACGGCTCCATTTCGCGTCGAGGCGGGGGAGAGATCAGTGGGGGTAAAAATGCGGACGATGAGACACAGTTATCTGCCCGCCCTTGCAACGACCTCGCATGAGTCGATCCACCAGGTTACTATCGGACCGTGAGGTGTCAGTATGCGCGTCGTAGCGAAGTTCGGAGGGACGAGTCTGGGCAGCGGCGATCGGATCAACCGTGCCGCGGACTCGATCGCCGCGGCCGTCGAGGACGGCCACGAGATCGCCGTCGTCGCCAGCGCGATGGGGTCGACGACCGACGAACTGCTCGACGAGATCACCTTCGAGACCGACGAGGCCGACCGCGCCCAGATCGTCAGTATGGGCGAGCGGACCTCGGTCCGGATGCTCAAGGCCGCGTTGACGGCTCGGGGCGTCGACGCCGTGTTCCTCGAACCCGGCAGTGACAACTGGCCCGTCGTCACCGACGAGCACGGCGAGGTCGACGTCGCGGAGACCCAGCGGCGCGCCCGCGAGGTCGCCGCCGAGCTCGACGAAACGGTGCCGGTGCTCACCGGCTTCCTCGCGGAGGGGCCCGACGGCTCGGTGACGACGCTCGGCCGCGGCGGCAGCGACACGACCGCCGTGATGATGGGCAAGTACATGGACGCCGACGAGGTCGTCATCGTCACCGACGTCGAGGGCGTTATGACCGGCGACCCGAACGTCGTCGAGGGCGCCCGCAACGTCGGCGAGATCTCCGTCGACGAGCTCCGTAATCTCTCCTTCCGGGGTGCGGAGGTCGTCGCGCCGTCGGCACTTTCCTACAAGGACGGCACGCTGTCGGTTCGGGTCGTCCACTACCAGCACGGCGACCTGCTGTCTGGCGGCACCAGCATCGAGGGCGAGTTCGAGAACCTCGTCGATCTCCGGGAGCGGCCGCTGGCCTGCCTGACCGTCGCGGGTCGTGCGATCCGCAACCAGCCGGGCGTGTTCAACCACCTCTCGGAACCCCTTAGCGAGGCCGATATCAACGTCGACGCCGTCGCCAGCGGACTCGACAGCGTCACCTTCTACGTCGACGAGGACGACGCCGAACGGGCCGAGAACATCCTCCACCGTGAGGTGATCGCCCGCGACGAACTCTCGAGTGTCACCGTCGACGAGTCGCTGGCGGTCGTTCGGGTCACCGGCGGCGAACTCCCCAACCAGCCGGGGATCGTCGGCGAAATCGTCAACCCGCTTGCTGAAGCCCGCATCAACGTCCACGACATCATCACGAGCGCGACCAGCGTCGCGCTGTTCGTCGACTGGGACGACCGCGAGGAAACCCTCGAGCTGACTCAGGGGCTCTTCTAGGCGCTCGAACCATCACCGTTTGGCAGGATCATGCTCAATGCACTTCTAGTATCCTCTCGAAGAACGAGGTATGCTAGAACTGGCAATCGTGTTTTTCGTCATCGCACTGATCGCCGCGGCCCTCGGCGCGGGCGGCGTCGCAGGAATGTCCATGGCCATCGCGAAGTGGCTCGTCCTCGCGTTCCTGGTCCTGGCCGTCCTGTCGCTGCTGCTGTGACGGACGACGAGTCTAACCACGTATCGCCGCGACGACCAACCCTTTTCCGCCGCTTCCGCACTCGAGAGCCGACGGCCCGCCGCGTCGAGGACGGACGAGCTGGCGAGCCCAGAACGGTCAGTCGGACCGACGCCGACTCCCCGCCCGACCTGTGGCGCTACTCGTCGTCGAGCAGGGTTTCGGTCTCGTACTCCTCGCGGAGCGTCTTCTTGTCGAACTTCCCGGTCGCCGTCTTCGGCACCTCGTCGATGCGGACGACCGCGTCAGGGGTCCACCAGTCGGGGTAGTCCTCGGCGACGAGCGACTGGACCTCGTCGTGGAGTTCGTCCTCGCTCATCCCTGCCGCTTCGGTCGGGACGACGAACGCGACGGGCCGTTCCTGCCACTTCTCGTGGGGTGCGCCGATAACCGTCGCCTCGCTGACGGCGTCGTGGGCCATGATGGCGTTCTCGAGTTCGACCGAGGAGATCCACTCGCCGCCGCTTTTGATCACGTCCTTCGCGCGGTCGACGATCTTTACGTAGCCGTCCTCGTCGACGGTGACGATGTCGCCGGTCTTGAGCCACGACCCCTCGAAATCGGCCTCGTTCGCGTCGGGACGTTTGAAGTACGAGTCGGTGACCCACGGGCCACGAACGTAGAGCTCGCCGAACTCCTCGCCGTCCCATTCGACCTCTTCACCGTCGTCGTCGACGACCTTGAACTCGAGGCCGGGGACGACCAGTCCCTGTTTGGCCTGCTTTTCGTACTGCTCCTCTTCGGGCAGGTCCTCGAGGTCGGCCTTGAGGTGAGCGACGGTGCCAAGCGGGGACATCTCGGTCATCCCCCAGGCGTGGACGACCTCGACGCCGCGGTCGTCGAACTCCCGGATCAGACTCTTGGGCGCCGCGCTGCCGCCGATAACGATCCGGTCGAGTGAGGATAGGTCGGCGTCGTGCTCCTCGATGTACTCCAGAACGCCGAGCCACACCGTCGGTACGCCCGCGGTGATCGTGACGCCTTCCTCCTCGATGAGCTGTACCAGGTCCGCGGGGTCGGGCGAGGGGCCGGGGTAGACGTGTTTCGCGCCTGCGGCGGTTGTCGAGAACGGCAGCCCCCACGCGTTGACGTGGAACATCGGGACGACCGGCATGATGACGTCGTCCTCGGCGATGCCCAGTCCCTGGGGAGTCAGCGTCATCATCGTGTGGCTCCAGAGCATCTGCTGGGTGTACTCGACGCCTTTCGGCTTCCCCGTCGTCCCAGAGGTGTAACACATACCGGCGGGGGCGTCCTCGTCGAGCTCCGGCCAGTCGTAGTCGGTTGTCCGGGCGCCGATAAAGGACTCGTAGTCGGTGATCGGCTCGAGCCCGGTTTCGGGAACCGACTCGCCCATCACGACGAACTGTTCGACGCTCTCGAACGCGTCGGGATCGTAGGCGTTTTCGAGGGGCTCGAGCAGCGACGGATCGACGAACAGCAACCGATCCGCGGCGTTCTCGACGATATACTGGATGTGCTCGGCCGGCAACAGCGGGTTGATCGTGTGGAGCTGTCGGCCGCTGTTTGGCACCGCGAAGTACGCCTCCGCGTGGCGGTGATGGTTCCAGCAGAACGTGCCCACGCGGGCGCCCTCCTCGACGCCGACGTCCTCGAGGGCGTTCGCCAGCTGTCGCGTGCGGTCGCCGTACTCCGTGTAGGTGTTGCGAACGATCCCGTCGTGCGTTCGCGAGACGACCTCCTGGTCGGGGTGCAATCGCTCGGCGCGCCAGAGGAACGGTCGCAGCGTCTGGTCGTAGCCAGCCATATGCGACAATTATTATCTATGCTTAATAATGGTATGTCTATGGTATGGTTAATTTACATTGTTTCAGACAACGTCCGTGTCCGCGAACTCGTTCGCTGGTGACGGTCTTCGGACGCCGAACGCCGAATCGATCCGCCGACGATCGATCCGACCCGTTCGTGAGCACGTTCTTTCACTCGAATTGAACTGCACGGCCCGCGTACCGGTCCCTATGGTCGGATACAAGTCGAAGGTCGCCGAGCAGATCCACCTTCCCTCGAGAGCGAAACGCGAGCGCGCCCTCGAGGACGCCGGGTACAACGTCTTCAACCTCGATTCGAAGGACGTCTTCGTCGATCTGCTCACCGACAGCGGGACGGGCGCGATGAGCGACGAGCAATGGGCGGCGCTGTTCCGGGGCGACGAGGCCTACGCGGGCTCGCGCAGCTTCGGCGAACTCGAGGACGCCGTCGCCGACGTGATGGGCTTTTCGCACGTCGTCCCGGCCCACCAGGGCCGAGGTGCCGAGAACGTTCTCTACGGGAGCCTCGTCGAGGAGGGCGACGTCGTTCCGAACAACACCCACTTCGACACCACGCGGGCCCACATCGCAAACCAGGGTGCCGACCCCGTCGACTGCCCGGTCGACGACGCCCGCGACCCCGCGGCCGACGGGCCGTTCAAGGGGAACACCTCGCTCGAGCGCGCCCGAGCGGTCGTCGAGGAGTACGGTCCCGAGCGGGTGCCGGTCGTCGTCCAGACGATCACGAACAACTCCGCGGCGGGCCAGCCCGTTTCCGTCGAGAACACCCGACGTGTACGCGAGTTCGCCGACGAGATCGGCGCGACGTTCGTGATCGACGCCTGTCGGTTCGCCGAGAACGCCTACTTCGTCACCGAACGCGAAGCGGAGTTCGCCGACGCCTCGGTCGCCGACGTCGCCCGCGAACAGCTCGGACTGGCCGACGCCGTCGTGATGAGCGGGAAGAAAGACGGGCTCGCCAACGCCGGCGGGTTCGTCGCCACCGACAACGAGGCGCTGTACGAGCAGTGCAAACAGCGGGCGATCCTCTACGAGGGGTTCCCGACCTACGGCGGGATGGCAGGCCGGGACATCGCGGCGATGGCCGTTGGTCTCCGGGAGGCAGTCGAGGAGGCCTACGTCGCCGACCGCGTCGAACAGGTCCAGGAGTTAGCCGACGCCCTCGAGTCGGTCGGCGTCCCGATCTACACGCCCGCGGGCGGACACGCGGTCTACCTCGACGCCGGCGCCTTCCTTCCCCACCTCGAACCCGAGGCGTTCCCCGGTCAGGCGCTGGTCTGTGAACTCTACCGGGAGGGCGGCGTGCGCGGGGTCGAACTGGGAAGTTTCGCGTTCCCCGAGGCCGACCGTCCGGAGCTAGTTCGGCTGGCGCTGCCCCGCAGAACCTACCACCGCGAACACCTAGAGCACGTCGCCGAAACCGCCGCCGCGGTCCTCGAGCGACGCGAGGACGTCTCTGGACTCGAGATCGTCGACGAGCCGGAGATGGAAGAGATCCGCCACTTCACGGCGACGCTCGAGCCGACGTCCTCGTCGCTTTGACGGTTCCAGAGACGAACCGAAACCGCAGCTACCGCGAGATGGCCGCTCGAGCGCGGTCGCGGAACGTCGGCTCCGGCTCGGGTTCGGACTCCTCGCCGAGCTTGCGCTTGGCAACCGACCGGACGCCCCGTCTGGCGGCCTCGGACTGGGCGGCGCTTGCCAGCCAGTCGGGAATCTGCGACTCGATCTCTTCGCGTTTTTCGGCCTTGAGCTGGCTGTACTTCCGGAGCGTGATTCCAACGCCGAGAAAGAGCGCGGCGTCGATCAGCTCCCGCCGGAACCGATTGCGGTCCTTGTACACCACGATCGCTTTCGCGAGCGAGAGGAGGCCGATCCCGATGTACAGCTTCGAACTCTTCGCCGGGTCTCCGCTGAGCATCCGTTGGAGCGCCATGCGACGGATCGTACCACGCTCTCCGTGTTAAAGCTCCGCCGGCACGGGACGGGTCACCGCTCGCCGTCGATCGCGGCGACCCCCCGGTGTCGACGGTCGTCAACTGGCTCGATTTCGAAACCGAGCCGTTCGTAGAACGGCCGCACCCCCTCGTCGAACCGCGCGGTCAGCCGTCGCTCGCGCTCGAGGGCGCGTTCGACCAGCCGCCGACCGATCCCCCGACCGCGGTGGCGACGGCGGACGCCGACGGCCGCGACGTGGGCGCCACGCTCGCGGGGCTCGAGGACGAGCGCGCCCAGAAGCCGTTCGTCGGTTCCGTCGGCTCCCCCCCGTCGGTCGCCGGCGACGAGGACGTCGCCGTCCCCGATCCGGCCCTCGACGTCGCCGGGCTCGAGCATCGCGGCGTCGAGGATGCGTCTGACCGGAAGCGCGTCCTCGGAGTCTGCCGTCCGAACGTGCATCGCTCGACCGTTCGTCGCTGCAGGGCAACAGTCCGTCGGTCGTCGTCGATCGCGGCGATCAGCCGCCCTTGATCAGCCGCAGCACCGTCACGCGCTCGCTCTCGACGGGCTGGTCCTCGGGAACGGGTCTGCCCTCGACCAGCACGCTCACCTCGTGGGGACTCAACCCGACCGCCCGGAGCAGGTCGGCGTAGGTCGGCTCGGGAGCCTCGGTCGCCACGTCCTCGAGGTCGAGTTCGTGGCTGTCCTCGCCCTTGACGTCGACGGTGACGCGCATAGTCGTCCTTGCTCGAGGGCGGACTTGAGCGCGTCGACTGCTGGCGTGTCCTCCTCAGTCGCTGGCGGGCTCGTCGGGACCGATCCGATCCCGCCGTTCGGGCTCTCGCGTCCTCGCGGTTCGGCGCCGGGCGTACAGCCCCCAGGCCAGTGCACCCAGGCCGAGCAGGAGAACCAGGAAGTCGACCAGTCCACCCAGGTACGGCACCTGCGAGAGGACGGCCCCACCGATCAGTCCAACGACGAGCGCCAGCCACCGGTTCTCGAGGTCGGCGTAGCTAAGCAGCCAGGCCGCGACCGCAAATCGGCCGTAGACGATCCCGATCCAGACGACGAAGGCGAACGCGAATCCGCCGACGATCGAGAACGGGATGCCGACGATCGTGATCGCGACGGCGACGAGCAGGATCGGCACCCCGACCAGCACGCCGAGTCCGACCAGTCCCGTTCGCACAGGGTCGGTCGAGACACGGTCGGCGACGCCGTCCGAGAACCGCGGGAACAGCGCGAGCAGGGCGGCCCCCAGCAGCAGGTTCAGCGCGAGGACGTACACCGACGCCAGCCAGGAGGCCAGTGGCTGCAGCGTCGGCGCGATATCGACCCCGAGCGTCGAGTCCTCGGTGATCGAGCCCGCGACGGCGTCGGTGTTGCCCTGCAGGTCGCCGTCGTAGCGCAGATCGCCCGCGATCTCGGCGTCCGAACCCAGCGTGATCGTCTCTGCGCCGATCGCCGCGTCGCCCTCGAGGACGCCGTCGATGACGGCGTTGCCGGCGCCGACGGTGAACTCCCCGCCGACGGTCGCGTCCTCGCCGACCTCGACGTTGCCGGCTCCAACGCCGACGTCGCCGTCGACGGTTCCGTCGATCGTCACGCTCCCCGCGGCGCCCTCGAGGCTGCCCCCGACCTCGCCGGTCTCGGCGATTCGGACGTCCCCACCGGCGGCCGAGACGTCGCCCGTCACCGTCCCCTCGACGACGACGGTTCCGGCAACGGCCTCGAGCTCGTCGATCGTTTCGTCCTCGGCGACGACGGCCGTCCCGCCAACGGTCGATTCGGACTGTGCGACCACCCCTGTCGGCACCGCGCCGAGGAGGACGACGACGAGCAGGACGATCGCGAGTCGCTTCCGTACGGACGTTTCGGACGCCATAGCGCACCTCTCACCGTGGAGGATGAAAAACACGGGACCCGCTCTCACGAGTTCGAGAGGGTTCGGCTCGGGGACGTCCTCGGGTCGGACGGCGGGATCGTACTGGCGCCTTGAGAACGGCCACGGCCTTCGGGCGATTTATCTGGCGGCTCCCCCTCGTGGTGGGTATGAGCGAGGCCGACGCCGAGGCGGCGGAGCCGACTCCCGGCAAGACCGAGGTCTGGATCGAGAAGTATCGCCCGGAGCGGCTCGACGAGATCAAGGGCCACGAGGACATCGTGCCGCGCCTCCAGCGGTACGTCGAGCAAAACGACCTGCCCCACCTCCTGTTTGCAGGTCCTGCAGGGACGGGAAAGACTACTGCCGCACAGGCCATCGCCCGCGAGGTCTACGACGACGACTGGCGCGAGAACTTCCTCGAGCTGAACGCCTCCGACCAGCGCGGGATCGACGTCGTCCGGGATCGGATCAAGGACTTCGCGCGCTCTTCTTTCGGTGGATACGATCACCGAATTATCTTCCTCGACGAGGCTGACGCCCTCACCTCAGACGCTCAGTCGGCACTCCGTCGGACGATGGAGCAGTTCTCGAGCAACACCCGCTTTATCCTCTCGTGTAACTACTCGAGCCAGATCATCGACCCCATCCAGTCTCGCTGTGCCGTTTTCCGGTTTACCGAGCTCACCGAGGACGCCCTCGAGGCCCAGATCCGCGAGATCGCGACGGAGGAGGGGATCGAAGTCACCGACGACGGCGTCGACGCCCTGATCTACGCGGCCGACGGCGACATGCGCAAGGCGATCAACGGGCTTCAGGCCGCGGCCGTGATGGGCGAGGTCGTTGACGAGGAGACCGTCTTCGCGATCACCTCCACCGCTCGCCCCGAGGAGGTCGAGGCGATGGTCGACCAGGCTATCGACGGTGACTTCACGGCGGCCCGGGCCGCCCTCGAGGACTTGCTGACCGAGCGCGGGCTTGCGGGCGGAGACGTGATCGACCAGCTCCACCGCTCGGCCTGGCAGTTCGACATTTCTGAGACGGCAACGGTGCGACTGCTCGAGCGACTGGGGGAGGTCGACTACCGCATCACCGAAGGGGCCAACGAGCGGCTCCAGCTCGAGGCGATGCTGGCCTCGCTGGCGCTGGAGAACGAGAACTGAGCGCGACGGTTGCGATCCGGTCGACACCCGAAAGCAGGGCCGTGAGGCGATCTACCTCGAATAACGGTTGCGGAACTATTTTACCCGCTGCGGGGCCAACAACTGTGTAATGAGTGAACTGGAGGAGGAGTACCGCCTCGAGTACTTCGAGGAGGAAGGGTTCGAGCGCAAGGAGTGTCCCTCCTGTGGCGCGCAGTTCTGGACGCGGGACCACGAACGGGAGACGTGTGGCGAGCCACCCTGTGAGGAGTACGACTTCATCGGGAACCCCGGATTCGACGAGGAGTACAGTCTCGAGGAGATGCGAGAGACGTTCCTCTCCTTCTTCGAGGGCCACGACCACGAGCGGATCGAGCCGTACCCGGTCGCGGCCAACCGCTGGCGCGACGACGTCTTGCTGACCCAGGCGTCGATCTACGACTTCCAGCCGCTGGTGACCAGCGGCGAGACGCCGCCGCCGGCGAACCCGCTGACGATCTCCCAGCCCTGTATCCGGATGCAGGATATCGACAACGTCGGGAAGACGGGCCGCCACACGATGGCCTTCGAGATGATGGCCCACCACGCGTTCAACACGCGCGAGGACGTCGAGGAGGACGAGTACGCCTACCACGGCGAGGTCTACTGGAAGGACCGAACCGTCGAGCTCTGTGATGGGTTCTTCGACTCGATGGGCGTCGATCTCGAGGAGGTCATCTACATCGAGGACCCGTGGGTCGGTGGCGGCAACGCCGGGCCTGCGATCGAGGTCATCTACAGGGGCGTCGAGCTCGCGACGCTCGTCTTCATGTCGATGGAGCAGGATCCGGAGGGCGAGTACGAGATGAAAGACGGCAACCGCTACAGCCCGATGGACACCTACATCGTCGACACCGGGTACGGGCTCGAACGGTGGACCTGGGTATCCCAGGGGACGCCGACCGTCTACGAGGCGATCTACCCTGACATGATCGAGTTCCTGAAGGAGAACGCCGACCTCGATCACACCGACGACGAGAGCGAGCTCGTCCACCGCGCCGCCAAGCTGGCGGGCCACATGGACATCGACGAGGCCGAGGATATGGAGACCGCCCGCGGGGAGATCGCCGACGAGCTCGGGGTCGACGCCGACGAGCTCGCCGAGCTGATGGAACCGCTCGAGGACATCTACGCGATCGCCGACCACTGTCGCACCCTCGCGTACATGCTCGGCGACGGGATCGTCCCCTCGAACGTCGGGACGGGGTATCTCGCGCGGATGGTGCTGCGCCGCACCAAACGGCTCTGTGACAACGTCGGCGTCGACGCGCCGCTGGACGAACTCGTCGACATGCAGGCCGAACGGCTGGCGTACGAGAACCGCGACACGATCCGCGACATCGTCCGTACCGAGGTCGAGAAGTACCGCGAGACCCTCGAACGGGGCGGCCGTCGAGTCGAGAGCCTCGCCGCGGAGTACGCCAAGAAGGACGCCCCCATCCCGACCGAGGAGCTGATCGAGCTCTACGACTCCCACGGCATCCAGCCCGACATGGTCGAGGAGATCGCCGCCGAGGCCGGGGCCGAGGTCGACGTTCCCGACGACTTCTACAGCCTGGTCGCACAGCGCCACGACACCGTCGAGGCCCTCGAGGAGGCCGAAAGCGACACCGACGCCCGATTCGAGGACCTCCCCGAGACGGAGAAGCTGTACTACGACGACCAGCAACGCACCGAGTTCGAGGCGGTCGTGCTGGACGTCTTCGAGCGCGAGGACGGGTACGACGTCGTGCTCGACCAGACGATGTTCTACCCCGAGGGCGGAGGCCAGCCCGCCGACACCGGGACGCTCTCGACCGACGACGCCACCGTCGAGGTCGAGGACGTCCAGATCGAGGACGGCGTCGTTCTCCACCGGACCGACGCCCACCCGGGCAAGGGCGAGTTCGTGAAGGGATACCTCGACGTCGATCGGCGCCAGCAGCTGATGCGCCACCACACGGCGACCCACATCGTCATCCACGCGGCCCGTCAGGTACTGGGCGATCACGTCCGTCAGGCCGGCGCCCAGAAGGGCGTCGACTCCTCGCGGATCGACCTGCGCCACTACGATCGGATCTCCCGCGAGGACGTCAAGGCGATCGAACGGGAGGCAAACGAGATCGTGATGGACAACGCTCCGGTGACCCAGGAGTGGCCCGACCGCCACGACGCCGAGGCCGAACACGGGTTCGACCTCTACCAGGGCGGAATCCCGCCGGGCGAGCAGATCCGGCTGATCCACGTCGACGAGGACGTCCAGGCCTGCGGGGGGACCCACGTCGCTCGCACCGGCGAGATCGGCACGATCAAGATCCGCTCGAGCGAGCGGGTCCAGGACGGGGTCGAGCGGCTGACGTTCGCGGCCGGCGAGGCAGCGATCGAGGCGACCCAGGAGACCGAGGACGCCCTCTACGGGGCTGCCGACGTCCTCGACGTCTCCCCCGAGGAGGTTCCCGACACCGCCGAGCGGTTCTTCGAGGAGTGGAAGGCCCGCGGCAAGGAGATCGAGGACCTCAAAGAGCAGCTCGCTGCGGCCCGCGCTGGCGGCGGTGGCGACAGCGAGGAGATCGAAGTCGGCGAGACGACGGCGGTTATCGACCGGATCGACGCCGACATGGACGAGCTGCGCGCGACCGCGACCGCGATCAGCGACGAGGGGAAGATCGCGATCTTAGGGAGCGGCGAGAGCGGCGCGCAGTTCGTCGTTGCCGTCCCCGACGACGTCGGCGTCAACGCCGGCGAGGTCGTCGGCGAGCTCGCCGCGAAGGTCGGTGGCGGTGGAGGCGGCCCGCCGGACTTCGCTCAGGGTGGCGGTCCGAACGTCGACGAGCTCGAGGACGCGCTCGAGGACGCGCCCGACGTCGTTCGACAGATCCTCGACGCCTGATCGGCGCCGAATCGCTTCATACGGGTGGCTGGAAGTCGTTTCCGGCGCAACCGCTGTCCTGGATCGCGGTCGCGCCGGGAACTCGGTACAGCAATCCGTCTCAGTCGTCGTCGCCGTCCTCGTCCGGGAAGATGCTCTCGGGCAGGTACGCCGAGACGACCCAGTTCGGGGCGTCGACGACCTCGTTGATTTTCAGGTCGACCGCGGCCGAACAGAGGATGTACGCCTCCCCGCGGGTGAGCCCCCGCTCCTCGTGGAGGTGATCGATCATGTGTCGCACCGCGAGCCGCGTCGCCTCCATCAGGTCGTCGGCGATCCCGGTCGTCCCGTACATCCGCTCGTCGCGCCCGGTCGGGGTGAACGGGCCGTCGGTCTCGAACTGGGGCTGTTCGATCTCGGCGTCTTTTTTCAGGTCGAACCGGGCGGTGACGAACATCGGCGCCTCGATCCCCGTCACCGACACCTCGCCGTCACCCTGTGCGGCGTGACAGTCCCCGATCGAGAACAGGGCGTCCTCGACCTCGACGGGGAGATACACCGTCGAGCCCGCGGTCATGTGTTTGACGTCCATGTTGCCGCCGACGCGACGGGGCGGGAGCGTGTCGTGTTCGCCGTCCTCGGCGGGTGCGATCCCGATCGTCCCCGGGAACGGGTCCAGCGGTACCTCGATCCCGTTCACGAAGTGGCCCACGTCGTCCTCGAGGTCCCAGACGTGAACCCCGGCCTCGGGGAAGTCCTCGGGGAGCAGGCCGAGCCCCATCTCGCCGGGGAGGAAGCCGGTGTACCCCCACCCTTTGTGCTGGAGGCTGAGTAACTCGACGACGAGGACGTCGCCCGGTTCGGCACCCTCGACGGCGACGGGGCCGGTCAGCGGGTGGACCGGGTCGAAGCTGACGTCCGCGAACTCGTCGGGGCTACACTCGATCGTCACCTGGCCGTCGACGGCGTCCCGACACTCGAATCGGACGACGTCGCCCGGCTCGACGGTGACCGCGGGCTCTAAGCTGTTGTCCCAGACGTGGTGGACGTTGTGGTCGGCGTCACTGAGCGTGTAGTCGACGCGGTGGCCGTGGTGTTGTTTCGCCATCTCATCTCACGGTAGAACGGTCCGGTAAATAAACGAGACGCTACCGGGGGTATAATAGAACTATTCTCATGGGCTTATTTCATCTCTATTTCTGTGAACCAGCCGCTACATAGGAACGCGTATGGAACGGAGCGGGTCGGAGAAGCGTACGCCGAGCGAAGCGAGGCGTTTCACCGACGGCGAGCCCGACGGGCGAGCCGTCGGCCTTTTTTCATCGAAGTTTTTTGCCGGGGGTTGAGGCTGGTGTCGCAGACGCCAGCCGATGCCCTCGGTAAAAAAGTTCGCTGTACGTACCGTTCGTCGGGTAGCCAAAGATGGGTATGCGAACCGTTCTATGATACCCCTGAGACGTTATCGGGAGTTACTTCGCGAGCCCGCAGTAGTCGATCGCCGACGTCGCGAGCGTCTGGGCGGTCTCGACCAGCGACGTGAGGGTGGTGTACTCGTCGACGCCGTGGAGGTTCGGCCCGTAGGGACCCGCCGTGACGACCGGGACGTCGTAGTAGCGCTGATAGAACCGCTCGTCGAGCGCGGCGTTCCCGCCGACGAAGGTTCCCGACTCGCCGGTGATCGACTCGGCGTTGTTCTTGACGATCTCGACGATCTCGGCGTCCCGGGGAACCTCGTGAGGTGCCGCGTTCCAGCCCGTCCACTCCACCGTCGGCGGGTTCTCGGACAGCCACTCGTCCCCGTCGGCGACGTCGGCGATCGCTCCCTCGATCGCCTCGCGAACCTCGGCACGGGTCTCTCCGGGCGGCCACCCCACGCGTCCCTTCAGGGTCACCTCTGCGGGCACCGAGGCGGGCCAATCTCCGCCCTCGACGACGCCCAGATTGATGTTCGTCACGTGGCCCTCGAGGTCGGGATCGGCGCCGTAGGCGGGCGGGAAGTCGATGGCCGCCTGCCGCTCGTCGTTTAGCTCCTCGAGGGCCTTCCGAACGAGGCAGGCTTTGTCGAAGGCGCTGACGCCCTGGTGACCCCAGGCGGCGTGGGCCTTCTTCCCTGGTACGGTGACGTCGAAGAACATCACCCCAGCGCTGGCGATGCCGACGTTCGGCAGGCCGAACGGCTCCGGGACGATCGCCGCATCGGGAACGTACCCCCGCTCGAGGACGGAGAGGAGGCCGCCAACCCCGCCCGCCTCCTCCTCGATCGTGCTCTGAACGTAGAGGTCGCCGGCGAGTTCGACGTCCTCGTCTTGCAGGGCGTCGACGGCGACGAGCATCGCGGCGAGCCCGCCCTTCATATCGGAGACGCCGCGGCCGTAGAGCTCGTCACCCTCGCGGCGCAACGTCCAGGGGTCGGACTCCCAGGCCGATTCGGGGTCGGCGGGAACGACGTCGACGTGCCCGGAGAGCGCGAGCGTGGGTCCGTCGCCGGTTCCCGAGAGAGTCGCTACCGCGTTCTCCCGCCCCTCGTAGCCGTGCTCCTCGTACGAGGACGTCCGGAAGAAACCGGGGTGGTCGGCAAGCGCCTCGGCGCGTGGCTCCCAGGTATCGACCTCGAGGCCGAGGTCGTCGAACGCCTCGCAGATCACCGCCTGTCCCCGCGGTTCGTGTCCCGTCACCGACTTCGCCGCGACGAGATCCTCGAGCAGCGCCAGCAGCTCGTCTGCCCGGTCTGCGATCGCGTCCTCGACTCGCTTCGTCGCCGTTCGTTCGTCCATGCGAGACGGTCGGCGGGACGAACGATATATGTACGGGCGACTCGGCTGGCACTGGTGAAAGCAATATATTACTACCATGATATATAAGCCGGAACATGGGCTTCCTACTTGCCTCTCTGTCGCATAGCTTTCTCAACACGTCCTCGACCGGCCTTCGAGAGATTCGAAACTACTATATACTTCTGATTCATGCTCTTCGTTATCATGGACCGCCGAACGTTCGTCCAGACAACGGGTGCAGTTGGGGCTGTGGGATTGACCGGATTAGCTGGATGTCTCGGTGACGAGGGCAACGGGGACGACGACTTCCCGTCAGAGTCGCTCACCTGGATGATTCCGTGGGGAGAGGGCGGCGGAACCGACACGTACGCCCGCCAGATGGCACCGCTGATGGAGGACCCGCTCGATCAGTCGATCGAGATCGACAACCGGGAGGGAGCCGGCAGCATGCTCGGAAGCGAGTGGCTCGTTGATCAGGATCCGGACGGCTACACGTTCGGGACCGTCAACCCGCCAGGCTGGTCGTTCACCTGGCGAGCCCAGGATGTCGACGGCTGGCACCCCGACGATCTCGAACCGATCGCCCACTCGGGGGTGTTCGGCTACACGATCATCATCAACGACAGCTACGACATCGAGACGTACGGCGAACTCCGGGACGCCTACGCAGACGACGAGATCAGCGGCTTCGCGTACCAGGGAGCCGGTAGCGACAGCCACCTGGTGACGCTGTTGCTCCAGAACGAGTACGACCTCAACGCCGACAACATCGTCCCCTACGACGGCGGTGGGCCGGTGCAGGAAGCGGTCCTGAGCGACGAGGTCCCGGCCGGGATCGCGACGAACACGTCCGCGATCTCCGCCGTCGAGTCCGGCGAGGCACGCGCCATCGTCAACCTGATGGACATCGATCTCACGGACACGTTCCCGGATATCGATCCGATCACGGAGTACGGCGACAGCCTGGCCTGGATCACGGAGTTCTACCAGGTGCAGGTCGCGCCGCCGGACACTCCCGAGGAGGAACGCGAAATTCTCATGGAGGCGGTCCAGGAGGCGACCGAGCACGAGGACACCCAGGAGTGGGAGGAAGAGACCGGAAACATCGTCGAGTTCGGTGACATGGACGACGCGGCGGACCAGTACGTCGGCAGCGTCGACGAGATCGAATCGCAGGTCGACGACACGATCGGTGGCTTCGACGAGTTCCAGCAGCAGGTCGAGGAGGCGGAAGACGAGGAAGAGTAGTCGGCGCCGAACCGGAACGACGAAGCGGTTCCCGAATCGAGACGCAGACTACGTTGCTTTCGACGCTAGCAAAAAGAGAGATGTCACGGAACGAATCTACTGTTATCGACGCTGCTCGCGGTTCCCGCGGCCGCCGTCGTACCGGAACCGGTGCCGACCGAGACGCGACCCACGCCGTTAGACGGGATCAGCCATGGAACAGGACGACACCGTAGGCTCGGTCGCGGACCGCGTTCGGAACCCACTCGAGACGGTGCTCGGCGAGCGGCCGACGATGGAACACGTCCTGTTGCTGTTGTTCCTCGTCGTCGGCGTCTACATGTATCAGGGCGCCTCTGAGTTCGCGCCGGACGCCCAGACGTTTCCCCGGCTCATGGCCGGCGGAACGGCCGTCCTGGCCTTCCTCCTGCTCGCCCGGAACTATCTGACCGTCGTCGGCCCGCTGGTCGGCGCCGGTCTCGGCGCGTACCTCGTGTACGACGGTGCCACCGCGTTTCTCGCCGACGACGGCGGGCTCGCGTCGCTCGTCGCGGGCGGTGTGCTCCTGGTCGTGGTCATCGGGTTCCGCGAGCGGTTCGGCGAGGCCCTCGAGTCTTTCGTCGCCGAACCGATGCAGGTGATGGGCGACGCCGACGCGACGGAGACGCCGGACGAGGACGTCGAGGAACCCGCAACCGTCGACGCCGACGAAGCGACCGCCGCCGATGCGCCGTCGAGCGACGCGGAGAGCGACTCGGCCGGGATGTACACCTACGAGATCGACGACCCGAAGGGTCCGGTCGTCACCGGAGTGCTCTGTATCGGCTACATGCTGCTGACGTTTACGATCGGGATGCTGTACGCGACCCCGATCTTCGTCGCCGCATGGGCGCTCTGGGCCCGGATGGACGTCCTCAGAGCCGTTGCGCTCACCGTGCTCGGCTTCGCCAGCGCCTACCTCTTCTATGCCCTGATCCAGGACGACATCGCCGAGGGGTGGCTCACCGGGTGGGAGCTCCCGGCACCGGACGACCTGCTCGGACTGTGGATCCACGCCGGTGACCTGCTCCAGTGGGGCGTGGTGCTTGCATGACCGTCGAATCCTTCGTCGGCGCGGTCGAAGCGCTGTTGACCCTCGAGACGATGCTCTGGCTGCTTGCCGGCGTCCTCATCGGGATCGTCGTCGGCGGGCTCCCCGGGCTCGGACCGCCGCTGGGGATGGCGATCATCCTGCCGCTGACCCTGCCGCTCGACCCCGCCAACGCGATCATCCTGCTGGTCGGAGTCTACAGCGGCTCGATGTACGGCGGCTCGATCGCCGCGATCCTGATCAACACGCCGGGGGTGTCCTCTTCGGCGGCGACGATGTTCGACGGCTATCCGATGTCACAGCAAGGGCGGGCGGCGACGGCGCTGGCTATCTCCGCGACTGCCTCCGCGCTCGCCGGCCTCCTGACGATCACAGTGTTGATCCTGTTCTCGCCGGCGCTGATCGAGATGGTACTTGCGGTCGGGACGCCGGAGCGGTTCCTCGTGGCGATCCTCGGGCTGGCGATGATCACCGTCGTCACGCGAGGATCATTCGCGAAGGGGATCCTCGCGGGCGTGGCCGGACTGCTGGTCACGACCGTCGGGATCGCGCCGATGTCGCTCGACCAGCGCTACAGCGAGACGATGTATCTCTACGACGGCATCGACTTCGTCGCCGTCCTGATCGGGCTGTTCGCGATCGCGGAGATGATGAAACTCGCCGGCCAGGAAGGGGGCATCGCCAAGGGCGAGGTCACGATCGACAGAGCCGGCATCACCGAGGGGATCACCTCGACGATCAACCACCCGATCACGGTGTTCAAGTCCGCGAATATCGGAATGATCGTCGGCGCGATCCCCGGCGCTGGTGCGACGGTGTCGAACTTCGTCGCCTACTCCGAGGCAGTCCGATCATCGAGCGATCCCGACTCCTTCGGCTCGGGCAACGAGATCGGCGTCATCGCCTCCGAGGCCTCGAACAACGGCACCGTCGCGGGGTCGCTCGTCCCCGCGATCTCCTTCGGTATTCCGGGGAGCTCCTCGACGGCCGTCCTCATCGGCGGACTGTTGATGCACGACCTCCGACCGGGGCCAAGCATGTTTGATCCCAGCGGCGAGCTGACGCTCACGTACACGATGTTGCTGGCGCTTTTGGTCGGCAACGTCGTTATTCTGCTGTTCGGGCTGTCGATGGTGACTCGGCTCGGGTACCTGACGAAGATCGACACGGACTACATCATCCCGATGGTTGTCGTCCTCTCCTTTTTGGGTACCTACGCGCTGCGGATCAACCCGATTGACATCCTCACCGTGATCGTCTTCGGCGTGATCGGCTTCTACATGGTGCGGTACAACTACTCGGTGATCGCGTTCGTCCTCGGGGTGGTGCTGGGCGATATCGCCGAGGAGAACCTCTACACTGCGCTCCAGCTGTCGGACGGCTCCTATATGATCTTCATCAACCCGTTCGAGTACGGCCGCTGGCTCTCCCTTATCCTCTCGATCCTGATCGTCGCGTTGGTCTTCGGGCCGTTCGTCAAGCGCTGGTGGGAGAACAGGCAGTCTGCCTGATCCCGCTTCCGGGCACCCCCGCGCCACGCGGTATTTTGTAGGTGTGAACCCTCGCCTCGTGCATGGACTTCGCGACGGCGTGGGACGCCGACCTGCGATCGTTCGCCGACGAACTCTGCCGGTTCGAGACGACGGCCGGAAACGAAGCTCCCGCCCAGGAGTGGCTCCACGAACGGCTCGCGGAGTGGGGGTTCGAGACCTACCGCTGGGAGGCCGACGCCGAGACGCTCGCCGCTCATCCATCCTTCCCGAGCGATCCCGCCGAGATCGAGACCGCCGACAGGCCAAGCGTCGCCGGCGTCCTCGAGTTCGGGGACCCCGACGCGGGGCGAACGCTCGTCCTGAACGGCCACGTCGACGTCGTGCCGGCGGGAAGCGGCTGGGAGGGCGACCCGTTCGAGCCCAGACGGGCTGACGGTCGGCTCACGGCCCGCGGCGCGGCCGACATGAAGTGTGGACTGGCAGCCTGTCTCTTCGCGGCCCGACAGCTCGAGGACGTCGACCCGAACGTCGACGGGCGGATCGTCGTCGAGAGCGTCGCCGGCGAGGAGGAGGGCGGGATCGGCGCGGCCGCCGCGGCGCGTTCGAACCCCTACCCCTTCTCGCGGGACGCGGCAATCGTCGGCGAGCCGACCGACCGTCGGCCGGTGGTTGCGACCGAGGGAAGCCTCATGAAGCGGCTCCGGCTCGCGGGGCGATCGGCCCACGCGGCGACGCGCTGGCGCGGCGAGTCGGTGCTGCCGGCGTTCGAACGGGTCCGGCAGGCACTCGAGGAGCTCGAGGCCGAACGGGCCGAACTGGTCTCCCACCCGCTGTACGAGGCGTTCCCGATCCCGTGGCCGATCTGTATCGGCCGCCTCGAGGCGGGCCGCTGGGCGTCGTCGGTCGCCGACGAACTCACCGCGGAGATCCGCGTCGGGGTCGCGCCGGGCGAGACCGTCGACGTGGTCGAACGAGAGGTCGATCGTCGGATCACCGAGGCCGTCGCCGAGACCGACGTCGACTGCGAGTGCGAGCGGTTCTCGATTCAGTTCGAGCCCGCCGAGATCGAGCCCGACGAACCGGTAGTCCGGGCGGTGCAGTCGGCGATGACGGCCCGCGGCCACGAGCGGACCGATCCTCGGGGTGTGACCTACGGCGCCGACAGCCGCCACTACGTCGCGGCCGGGATTCCGACGGTGCTGTTCGGCCCCGGGAGCGTCGAACAGGCTCACTTCCCCGAGGAGACGATCGCGTGGGATGACGTCCTCGAGGCCGGCGAGACGCTCGCCACGGCGGCCGAGGCGTATCTCGCGAACTGACGCGTCCGTCCTCGGGAACCGAAACCGTCCTGGGCCGCGAACGCTATCCCTCGAGTATGTCCACCGTCTCGAACGACGGCGTCTCGCTGTACTACCACCGCGAGGGCGAGAGCGAGGACGCGGGCGACCCCGTCGTCTTCGTCCCCGAGGCCGGCCTCGGGGGCTGGTCGTGGGGGTGGCAACACGCCGCGCTGACCGGGCCCTCCGAGACCGTCGTCTGGGATCTCCGGGGGACCGGTCGGTCCGACGCGCCGCCCGGCCCCTACGAGCTGGCGACGCTCGTCGCGGACCTCGAGGCAGTCCTCGCCGCCGTCGACGCCCGAAATGCTCACCTCGTCGGCGCGGGACTCGGCGGCGCGGTCGCCCTCGCCGCGGCCCGCGACTCGACGCGGGTCGCGACGCTGTCCGTGCTCGGCACTGCGGCTCGGGGTGAGGCGTTCGCCCTCGAGCCCCTGCTGGCCTCGCCCGACGACCGCGAGGCACTTCGGGACTCGCTCGAGGCGGGCCTCTCGGCCGACTTTCGTGAGGGGCAGCCCGACGTCCTCGAGGGGATCGTCGACTGGCGGGCCGACGGCGACGCCACCAGGGAAGGGTGGGAAGCGCAATTGGTTGCCCTCGAGGGGTTCGACGCCCGTGACTGGCTCGTCGAGGTGACCCAGCCCGCACGTGTCATCCACGGCACCGCCGACGAACTCGTCTCGCCCGAGGCGGGTCGCGAGCTGGCTGCCGGACTACCCCGCGGCGAGTTCGTCCCGCTCGAGGACGCGGGTCACCTCGTCGGGATCGAGCGCTCGCGGACGGTCAACGATCGGCTGCTGGGCTTTCTCGAGGATCGCTCGGACGGCGATCGGTGACGGCCGAGCGGAGGCTTGCGCTTGTCTCCCCGTGCTACTACGGTGTCGGCGGTCGAAGACGCCGTCGTGACTCTCTCGCTGGCTCGTCGCGCCGAGCGCGTCCCGGACCGAACGGCGATCGTCGACGCGTCCGAGGACCGCCTCTACGCGCCGGCCGAAACCGTCCACGAGGACCGCGTCACTTACGAGGAGCTGTCGACGGCTTCGGGTCACCTCGCCGGCGCGCTCGAGGACCGCGGCGTCGATCCCGGTGACACCGTCTGTCTGGTCACCCGAAACCGGGTCGCCTCGCTGGCCTTGCTCTTCGCGTGTCGTCGACTCGGGGCGACGTTCGCCCCGATCTCCCACCGGCTGACGCCCGCGACCGTCACCCGACCGTTCGACGTCCTCGAGCCCGCCGTCGTCGTCGGCGAGCGCGCCCAGCGGGACCTCATGCGCTCGATCTCGTCCGATCGAACCGTCTTCCTCGAGGAGCTCGCAGAAACCGACACGCCGGCCGTCGACGCCGGAACGGAGCGGGCCGACGACGCCACACCGCTGCTCGCTGTCCACGGCGAGGGCGGGACGGCGATCGCGACTCTCTCTGCGGAGACCGTCGAGTGGAACTGCATCGACGCCGTCCTCGAGTGGGGACTCTCCTGCGAGGACTCGGGGTTCGTCCTTGACCCGCTCTCGACGGCCGACGGGCTGTTTCGGACCGCGCTTCCGTTGCTGTACGCTGGCGGCCGTCTCCTGCTCGACCGGGCGTTCGACCCCGGTGACACGCTGACGGCGATCGACGACGGCGAGGTGACGGTCGTCTCGGGTCGACAGGTGCCGATCCGCGAGCTCGCGGCCGACGAGAACGCCGCCGCGCTCGCGGCACTCGAGCGCGCGATCTGTGCCCACGCCGTCGAGGAAGAGTCCGTCGAAACGCTGCTCGAACACGGCGTCTCGGTCTCGCGGGCCTACGGCCGCCCGGCGTGTCCGACGGCGACGAGCCGAAGGGTGTCCGGACCGACCGACGCCGACGCCGTCGGCACGCCCGTCTTCGACTGCGACGCGCGACTGGTCGACGACGAGGGGGACGTCCTCGAAGGGGAGGCGACGGGACGAGTGTGGCTCTCCGGCCCGGTGGTCGCCGACGGGTACGCAACACCTGCCGACGACCGCGACGACGACGAGATGGAGTCGGGGTTCGTCGACGGCTGGTTCGACACCGGCGAGCGGTTCCACCGGAGCGGCGACGGGAACTATCGCCGGACGTGAGGGCACTACCGACCCGTGACGACTCGATTCCGCGGTGGGTTCGAGGTCCCGGCAACGCCCGTCCGTAGCAGAAGGTCTTTTTCTCCCGAGCCGCCAGAGAGTGTTGATGAGTCAGCTTCGTATCGCCGTCCTGAACGCGGCTCACGAGGACGCGAACACGACACGGAACTTTCGACGCGAACTCGACGCCTCGCTGGCGGAGTTCGACGTCACCGAGGGGGAACTACCCGAGACGTTCGGCTTCGATGGGGCCGTCGTCACCGGGTCTCGAACGTCGGTCTACTGGGAGGAAGAGTGGATCGCGGCTACCAAGGAGTGGGTCGAGGAGGCCGTCGCCCGCGATATCCCGTTTCTGGGGATCTGTTGGGGTCACCAGCTGCTCGCGGACGTCCTGGGTGGGACCGTCGAGGATATGGGTGCCTACGAGGTGGGCTACAGCGAGATCGAACGCACCGGGGAGTCACGGCTGTTCGAGGGGATCTCGAGCGAGTTCACCGCTTTCACGAGCCACGCCGACGAGGTGTCGGCGCTGCCCGACGGCGCCGAACCGCTCGCCGAGAACGACTACTCCAACCACGGCTTCCGCAAGGACCGGGTCTTCGGCGTGCAGTTCCACCCCGAGTACGACCAGAAAACGGCCCGCGAACTCGTCCACCGCAAGGGGCTGTCGGACGAACGGCGTGACGCAGTGCTCGCCGAGATCACCGACGAGAACTACCAACAGGCCTGCGAGGCGAAGCTCGTCTTCGAGAACTACCTCGAGTACGTGGCGGAACTGCAGTCGGCCGAGGCCACTTCGAGCGGAGCAACGTCGGTGAGGGCCAGCTCCTCGGACTGACTGGTACGGTTTTGGCGGTTCGCTCGGTCTGCATCAGTCAGGGGTGATGACCGTGAACGCTACTGAAGTAGCGTCCGACACTCCCGTGTCGGGAGAACGAGAGTCAACTGACAAGCCCATTCCTTTAGGAGTGGGTAGCTGACCGACACGTACCAGTCGAAGGAGGAACTGATCGAATCGTTTCGCGATGGTTTCGAGCCGTTGCCCGACGACGAGATCGATCAGTGACTCTCCGGAACGGTAAATTCGGGCGTCGAGAGTACCGAATACGAAATCGACGACGTACTGTACAGCGATCGATGGTTTTCATCGACATGGCCATTTTCGTCGCTGTCCGGAACGACCGTGATCGACACCGCGACGCTGCGACAGAGGAACTGGAACCGTTCTAGCTGCTGGATTCGGTGCTCTCGAATCGTTTCCGACGAATCTCTTTGGTGATTGCCGACCCCACTTTGAGTGGCCCTCACAAATAGTATATAAACTTACCAAAAGTTGTATACTATTCGACAGGAATAATGTGTTCGGTCGGCGTACCGGTGGATAGAAACATGACGGATGAAACATCTGACAACCTCTACGATACTGACGGTAGCGAACTCTACGGCGACGCATACGATAGCGCTGAGAAGCCGATTTTCTCCAACGTTTCGTCGTTTCGGAACCTCCCGGTAACGAGGGATGTAGACGGCCTCGAGGACACCGATCCGGATATTGCAATCGTCGGTGCCCCATTAGACACCGGAACGACGGCTCGGCCGGGTGCGCGGTACGGTCCGCAGGCGATTCGAGCGGGGTTTACCGAGCCATCGCCACCATACTGTCACTTCAACGTCGAAACCGGTGTCGATCCGTTCGATACGCTCAAAGTCGTCGACAACGGTGACGTTGCGATCACCCCCCGGGGATACGCGTGCGAGTTTGGACGAGATCGAGGACCGGATCGAAGCGATAGCCGAGCGCGGTATCTGTCCGTTCGTCCTCGGTGGTGATCATTCGATCACCTACCCGAACGTGAAGGGGTGGGCCGAGGCAAACGGCTACGAGAACGTCGGCCTGATCCACATCGATGCACACGCGGATACCGGTGATGGTGAGGGGTTCGAATACGATCACGCGACGTTCGTTACCAATCTCGTCGAGAGCGGTCTCGTCGACGGAGAGAATTACACGTTGATCGGTTCCCGGGGGTTCTGGCCGCCCGACGCCTACGAAGACATGCGTGAGGCTGGGATGAATTGGTACACCGCTTCCGAGGTCGCACAACAGGAGACCACGGCGATCGCAGCAGAGGCAGTTGAACGAGCACAGGACGGAACGGATGCCGTCTGGCTCAGTTTCGACGTCGACGCCCTCGATCCGGCTTATGCACCGGGAACCGGAACTCCGGTGACGGGTGGGCTGACCTCCCGTGAAGCGTTCGCACTCGTTCGGACGATGGCGACGGAGTTCGACGCTGATTCCTTTGGATTCGACGTCGTCGAAGTCGCACCACAACTCGATACGAGCACCAGCGAACTGAACGGCGGGATCACTGCCAACTTCGCCAATCGCCTCTGTCTGGAGGTGATGGGCGGACTCGCACTCAGCGAGATGGGACTCGACAGTGGATCACCAATCAAGCCGGCAGACAGAGACGAGAACCCGTCATAACGAGACGGCTGGGAAGAACAGCTCTCAAGGGTCAGAACTGCGTATCTCGAGGTCAGATCGGATCTCAGAGATATTCCCGGCGTGTCCGCCCATCGAAACACCCACCTGTTCGATATCAGCCGTCGGGTTGGAAACGAACCTCCTCGCAACACCCGATACAGCGGTGAGACGGGTGTACCGGACCCTGGTGAAGCGACCGCCCCTCATAGACACCAGCGAGATGGTCGAGTGGAAATCCAACCGACTCTACTTGGGAGAGATCAGGGTAGTGTTCCGTTCACCCGCTCACTTCTGGGTGATGCCGCCAAAACGGTGACGCCTCGGAACTCGATTACAGAGATACAGGAGAAAGCCCACGACTTCAGTCGTGGGAGTAGTCACTATCCAAACGACCCTCGAGATCAGTCCGCCGCGACCTCGAGGCCCGCTTTCTCCCGCGCGTCGATCGCCTCGACGAGCAGCTCGGCGACGTCGACGACCTCGATGTGGTCCTCGAAGCCGCCGGTTTTGCGGCCGTCCTCGTACATCGTCATACACATCGGGCAGGCGACGACGAACTTCTCGATCCCCGAGCCGGCGTCGGTGTCCTCGAGGGCCTCCCGGAGTCGTTCCTCGCTGGGTTTGGGATCTTCCTCGAAGTCCATCCAGAGCCCACCGCCGCCCCCGCCACAACAGAACGAGTCGTCGCGGTTACGGGGCATCTCGTCGAGCGTACAGCCAGTCGCTGTGATGATCTCGCGGGGCGCCTCGTACTCGTCGTTGTACCGCCCCAGGTGACAGGGGTCGTGGTAGGTGACCGTGTAGTCGAGCTCCGTCCCGTCGAGATCGAGTTTCCCGTCCTCGACGAGCTCCTCGACGGCCTGGGTCCAGTGGAGGACGTCGATCTCGCCGTCTTCGTTCCACTCGTCCTCGTAGTCGAACGGCATCATCGGATCGTCGGCGAACTCCTCGAAATCGAGTTCCGGATACTCGTTTTTGAACGTGTTGTAGGAGTGGGGGTCCGTACAGACGATCTTGTCGAACGCACAATCCTCCCAGGTCTCGACGTGGTGGCCGGCGAGCTCGATGTAGAGGAACTCCTCGCCGACCCGCCGGATGTCGTTGCCGTCGTACTTCTCGTCATCGAAGAGGATGCCGAAGCTGACGTCGGCCTCCTGGAGGATGGTCGCCAGCGAGCGGGCGACCTTCTTGTTGCGCTCGTCGTAGCTGGGGTAGTCGCCGACGTACCAGAGGTAGTCGACCTCCTCCTCGCGAGCGTCGGTAACGTCGAACTCGAGGTCGTCGGCCCAGTCGGCCCGGTTGCGCTGGCTGTCGCCGAAGGTGTTGCCGTCTTGCATGACGTTCTGGAAGACGTCCTGCATGCTGGGAGCGATGTCGCCCTGATCGGTCATCTGGCGGTTGAGCCGGGTAAACGACTGGAGGTGTTCGATCTCGACCGGGCAGGCGTCCATACAGGCCATACAGGCCATGCAGGACTCCATCGTCTCGGTGTCAATCACCGAGGTCCCGCCGTCGGCAATGATCGGTTGCTCCTCGCCGCCCTCCGCGCGCTGCTCGCGGTACTTTTTGAGATCGAGGATGACGTTGCGGGGATCGAGCGGACGATCCGAGGCCTTGGCGGGACAGACGGCCGAACAGCGCCCGCACTTGGTGCAGGCGTCCTGGTCGAGCATCTCCTTCCAGGTGAAGTCCTCGATGGACTCGGCGTTGGTCGCGTCCAGATCGGCGGGAACGTTCGGCAGCCGCGTGCCGGCCTTCTCGTCGCGGGTGACGACGTTCGCGAACGACGAAAGCATGTGGAACGGCTTGGCGTAGGGGATCCACGCGATGAAGAAAAAGGCGATCAGCGAGTGGGACCACCAGGCCAGCCAGTGGAAGGTTTCGGCGTTGAAGCCGAACACGGCCAGCGTGACGTGGTTCGGGTCGGTCCCCGTTCCGGCGATCGTCGGCAGACCGATCGTCTGGAACAGCAAGGCAAGCCCCCAGCCGACGAAGCTGACGATCTCGTGATCCGGCATCCCTGTCGCGTAGATGCGCAGCCCCTCGAGCAGGAAGCCGCCGACGCCGAGGGCAAACAGCGTCCAGATGAAGATGTCGTCCTCGTTGGAGGTGTGGCGATCCCAGAGCCGCTCGTTGCGAACCCAGTATCGGCGGTACATCGCCATCCCGATCCCGACGACGAAAAGCAGCCCCATCGCGTCGACCATGAACTGGTAGGCGAGATAGAAGTCGCCGACCCAGAACGAACCCTGGAACGGTTCCCAGAAGTAGCCGTCGACGAACAGGATCGTCGTTGCGATCAGCAGGGTCAGAAAGCCCCACATAATGAAGGCGTGCATCAGCCCGCCGTAGAGGTCCCTGTCGAACTGCTTCTCGTTCGAGAGCACGATCTTCGTGCTCGAGACGATCCGGCTCGCGAGGTCGTCCAGGCGGGCGAACGAATCGTCGTCGCCAGCCGTATACCGCGTGAATCGTGTGTACACTCCGTAGAGGAAGACGAGGATCGTCACGGTCGCCAGGAGATAAAACAGCGCGTACTCAGTGCTACTGAGCCCCCAGTACGTTTCCCTCGTCGCCTCCGTCTGCGCGAGGACGTTCGTATTCTTCATATTCATTTACGTGCGGAGCCGTGACTTAACTCTTGTCACGGTGTTGTCCATCCCACCCCGACGGCGTCCTGCGTAAATTATCTACCGATTCTGAGTTCATCGTGGAGATATCTTTGAGCCCGGTCGAATCGTCTCAGCTCCGGTCTCCGCGTCCGGTGACGGCGACTCGGCCTGCCAACAGGCTTATATGGCCGCCCCCCGCGAGTGTCCACCCATGAACGACAAAACCGAAGAGCTCCGGGACATCTTCACCGACGTTACCGACGGCGAGGAAACCGTCACCGAGGCCCAGGAGAACGACCGAGGCTCACTCGAGAAGGACGAGCGAACGGACCGGGAACGACTCGAAAGCGTCGTCACGCAGATGAAAGAGCGCTACGGGTTCGAGGGACCGTTCTCGACCGACGAGTACATCGAGATCGCCGAAGGGTTCTACGACGGCCGTTCGGACGCCGACCTCGCCGACGAACTCGGCGTCGACGAGGACGACGTCTTCGAGGCGCGACTCTCCCTGCATCTCGTCGACGAGAACGACGCCGACGAGGTCGACCTCGTCGCGATCCGCGAACGCGAGGAAAACGACGCGACGCTTGCCGAGGAGTACGGTGTCGACGAAGAACGGATCGAACGCTACCGTCGAGTCGCCGCGGCCCAGGACGAGTCCCGCGCAGCCAACGACCGCTACCGCGACGAGTTCGACAGCGTCCTCGCCGACGCCGACCTCTCGGAGCGGATGGCCACTGACGTCCGCGAGGACGGCCTCGAGGACGCAACGGAGGGGATGGAGACGGACGTCGAGTTCTGATCGGTCGAGATTTTTATACCAGGGAGCGGCCAGACGGCTCGTGTCCCGACCACACGTTCCGTTCAGCGACCTGCGGACGGCAGCCTACTGCCCGCGGAAGTGTTACTACCAGCGTCGCCTTGATTCCGACGAGCGCGAGCCCCCGCCGGAGGTCGCGACGATCCGTGACCTCGAGCGGCGCTACGAAACGTTGCTCGAGACTGACAGCGAGCTCACGGACGAACCGATCGGCGTTTCCCCGTCGGCCTACCGCGACCGACTCGCCGCCACACAGGAGCGACTCGTCGCGGACGGCCACTGGGAACGGCTCCGCGAGCCCGCTGCCAGGGACGTCCTCGCCACCGGACGGCACTGTCGGGGGATCGTCCACAAGGTCCTCGCGGATCCCCTCGAGCCCGTCCTCGTCTCCCCGGGAAAACCGCCGGAGTACGGCGTCTGGGAGTCCCAGTCGGTCCACGCTGTCGCAGCCGCGAAGGCGCTGGCCTGGGAGCACGAACGGTCGGTGGAGAACGCCTGGCTCGAGTACCCCGCCTACGGAACGGTCCGTCAAATTTCGCTGACGACCCGCCGGAAGGCCCGCTACCGCCGAGCGCTGCGGACGGTTCGGGAGCTCGATGGGCCGCCGGCCAGGACCGACAACCGCTCGAAGTGCGAAAGCTGCGAGTTCGCCCCGGAGTGTGGCGTCAGAACCCGAACGCTGCGGTCACTGCTCGGGTTCGGCTAGTGGCTCTCGAGCCAGCGCTCGATCTCGTCGGCCCGCGCACCCCGCCGGTGGATCGTTCCGCTCGCGACGTCGACGACGGTGCTTTCGGTCCCCGGCGTCTCGCCGCCGTCGATAACGGCTGCGGCGCGGTCGCGGATCGTCGGCGCGAGCTCGTCGAGGCGGCGGACGCTCCCGCTTCCGCTTTCGTTCGCGCTCGTTGCGGTGATCGGCGTTCCGGCCCGTTCACAGAGCCGGAGCGCGACGGCGTGATCGGGGATCCTGATGCCGACGCGGTCCTGCCCTGCGGTCAGCTCGTCGGGGACGTCCTCGCGGCGCCGACAGAGGACGGTCACGGGTCCGGGTAGAAACGTCGCCATGAACTCCCGCTCGCGGGAGTTCGCGCGCACGTAGTCGAGCGCCGACGGTACCGACGAGACGGCCATCGAGATCGGCTTCGATCGATCGCGGCCCTTCGTCTCGAACACCCGCTCGACGGCGTCGGCATCGAGGGCGTTCGCACCGAGGCCGTAGACGGTCTCGGTCGGGTAGACGACCAGCTCGCCGCCCCGGATCGCCGCAGCGGCGTCCTCGAGTTCGGTCATATCAGTTACTCGGCTCGGCGACGGCAAAAACGCACCGTCAGTCGAGTCCGAGTTCGCTCTCGAGTTCGTCGTAGTTAGGGAACTCCGGCCACTCGTCGGCGACCCAGATCGCCTCGACGGCTCGGTCGGCATCGAGGACGACGAACGCGAGGCGGGGTTCGCTGACGCCGGCCATCCCGTCGAGGTCGTGAGCGAGGCCGTAGTCGTCGGCGACCTCGTTTGCGGGGTCGGCAACGATCCCGACCGGGAGGTCGTTCTCGTCGAGAAAGCGGGAGACGCCGTAGGGTGTCGAGGCCGTCACGCCGACGAACCGCTCGTCGCGATCGAGCCACCCTCGGTCGGCCAGCTCGTCCCAGACGTACTTGGCGACGAACGAGCCGATCATCGGTGTGAACACGAGGACGGTTCGGCCGTCGACCAGGCCCGCGAGCGAGCGGTCCTCCCAGAACTCGTCGGTGACAAGCGGTCTGGTAAAGTCGGGCGCCGTCTCGCCGGGTTCGATGTGATCGGTCGGCTCGAGTTCGACGACGTCGAACTCTGGCATCAGTCCTCACCTCCGGCGTCGGCCGCGGCCCCGGCTGGGGTCGCCGAGTCGACGTCCTCGCCGCCGTAGGTCGACTCGAGGTAGTCGACGATGTTGGCGCTCTCGGCCATCGTCACGCCGGTTTTGTGATCGACGATCGCCGGAACGGTCCGAACGCCGGCGACACGCTTGACGACGTCGCGTCGGGAGTGAAGCGGTTCGACGAACCGCGAGCGGTACTCGAGTCCGTGTTCCTTGAGAGACCGGGTGACGCGTTCGCAGAACGGACACGCCTGGAGCCGGTAGAACGTGATCGTCGGCTCGCCGTCGGTACTCGGCTGCTCGCTCATAGCCGTTCGTTCGGTCACCGACGGGGTAAACGTGTCGTCGGAGGGGTGGGAAGAATGGTAAACGGTTAACCGATCGGGTGGTAAGTCAGTACATCATGGCGTTGTCTTCGTTGCTCGCTGTCTACGAGGTTCCAGTCGTCGGCCTCGAACTCGATCAGACGACAGTCACGATTCTGGGCGTTCTCGCCGTTAGCGTGCTCATCGTCCTATCCGGCTTCTTCTCCTCGTCGGAGATCGCGATGTTCAACCTGTCGAAACATCGCCTTGAGGGGATGGTCGACGAGGGTATCGAGGGTGCGGAACTGGTCAAAACCCTCAAGGACGACCCCCACCGGTTGCTCGTCACGATCCTCGTCGGGAACAACATCGTCAACATCGCGATGACCTCGATCACGACCGCGCTGCTGGGGCTGTACTTCGGCGGCCTTGCGGCCGTTTTGCTCTCGACGCTCGGGGTCACCGCGATCGTCCTCCTGTTCGGGGAGAGCGTTCCCAAGTCCTACGCCGTCGAGAACACCGAATCGTGGTCGGTTCGGATCTCGAAGCCGCTGAAGGCCACCGAGTATCTGCTGTACCCGCTGATCGCTCTCTTCGACTATCTGACCCGGCAGGTGAACAAGCTCACCGGCTCGACGGGCGCGATCGAGTCGCCCTACGTCACCCGCGACGAGATTCAGGAGATGATCGAATCTGGCGAGCGCGAGGGGGTTCTGGAGGAAGAAGAACACGAGATGCTCACCCGGATCTTCCGGTTCAACCAGACAATCGTCAAGGAGGTGATGACTCCGCGGCTCGACATGACGGCGGTTCCGAAAGACGCCAGTATCGACGAGGCAATCGAGACCTGTATCCAGAGCGGACACGCCCGGGTACCGGTCTACGAGGGGAGCCTCGACAACGTCCAGGGAGTCGTTCACATCCGGGATCTCGTTCGCGATCTCAACTACGGCGAGGCCGAGACCGACGACCTCGAGATCGCCGACCTCATTCAGCCGACCTTACACGTTCCCGAGTCGAAAAACGTCGACGAACTGCTGACCGAGATGCGCGAAAACCGGATGCATATGGCGATCGTCATCGACGAGTTTGGCACCACCGAGGGGCTGGTGACGATGGAGGACATGGTCGAGGAGATCATCGGCGAGATCCTCGAAGGTGGCGAGGAACAGCCTATCGAGGAGATCGACGACGAGACGGTACTGGTCCGGGGCGAGGTCAACATCGAGGACGTTAACGAGGCCCTCGAGATCGAGCTCCCGGAGGGCGAGGAGTTCGAAACCATCGCCGGCTTCATCTTCAACCGTGCGGGACGACTCGTCGAGGAGGGCGAGGAGATCGAGTTCGACGGCGTCCGGATCACGGTCGAGGCCGTCGAGAACACCCGTATCATGAAAGCGCGGCTGCAGAAACTCGGCCACTACGAGGACGCTGACGACGAGGCCGACGAAATCGAGGAGACCGACGCGAACTAGCGGGCGTCGACGGCGGCGACGACCTCGCTTGCGACCCGCGGCGGCAGGACGACCCGTCGGGGGCCCTGGACGTAGCGGCCGTCGGGCTGTGCGTAGTCGAAGTTGACGATAGCGACGTCCCCGATCCGCCGGACCGACGCCCCCTCGATCACGTCGAGATCGATCGCCTGATCGGGGTCGTAGAGGTAGATCGTCCGCTCGTCGGGGTCGTAGGCGCCGACCGAGCGCAGGAACGAGGCGAGCAACAGCGCGACGAGCGCCAGCGGGAGCGACAGTGCGGCCAGACCGGTAAACGGTCCGGCGCCGATGCCGTCCAGCAGCCCCTGCTGGGCGACGACCCGACCGGCGATCATCAGCGAGCCGATGGCGACGACCATCGCCGTCGTCCCCAGAATTGCGTCTTTCAGCCGGGCGAGCGAGACGTCCCGATCGACCGAGATCGGCAGTCGATCGGCGATGCGCTCGAACTGTCGATCGGCGTTGCTCGAGAGGGCGAACGCGACGGCTGTGACGAGCACGGCGGCCAGCGCGGCGACGACGATCGACTGACCGCCGATCTGTCCGGCCATGTCGAACAGGCGCCAGAAGACGATGATGATGCTCACGGCGAAGAAGGTCCCGACGCCGAGTGACCACAGTAGACGGACGGTACGGGAGGTGTCGGGATCCCGTCGCCACTGAAGCGGTTCGGACGCGTCCATACCCGATCCTCGCTGCCGGTCGTGTAAAGGCTGTTCGGTGTCGGGCGCACGGCGGGCCGTCGACTCCCCGCGTGTGCCTCGTGGGCCGGGACCCACCTCAGAGCAGAACGGCCTCGACGGCGAGATAGCCCCCGAACGCGATGACGATCGATCCCGCAAGCGAGAGGACCCAGGCGAGGACGGTGTACCCCATCTTGCGCGCGCTGACGCCGCCACCGGAGCCGGCGGCGTAGCCGCTACCGATGATCGAGCTGACGATGATCTCGTTGAACGAGACGGGGATGCCGAACAGCACTGCCACCTGCGCGATGACAAACGACGGGATCAGCGCGGCGATCGAGCGCCGGGGGCCGAGCGAGGAGTAGTCCTGCGAGATCGCCTTGATCATCCGTGGCGCGCCGGTCCAGGAGCCGAGCAACAGCCCGAATCCGCCGCCGACGAGCAGGGCGAGCAACGGCAGTCCGACGTCGCCCGACAGCGGGATCAGCGGGCCGATCGCGAGCCCGACCTGGCTACCGCCGGCGGAGAACGCGACGAGCGCGCCGAGGATGAGCAGGAAGTGTCGCTCGCCACGTTCGAGGCCAATCCGGAGATCGAAGCCGATGGCAAGCGCCCAGACGGCGGCCATAAGCGTCGTCACCGCGGCGGCGCCGACGAGTTCGGGCCCCGGAAGCCAGCCCCCCGCGCTCTGGGCGATCGAGGCCCCGCCGTCGGGCGGTCCAAGGACGGCGAACTCGATGTTGGCGACGATAACTCCGACCAGGGCCGCCAGTGCGACGATGAGGTACTCCTCGGCGATCGGTTCGGCCCGCAGCGTTCGCGCGATCGCGTAGGCGATCCCCCCGCCGACGAACGGCGTCAGGACCCAGAGCGTGACGATTTCGGCGTACTTCGGCCAGGCGGGGTCGCCGCCCATCGCGAGCCCGGCGCCGACGACGGCACCCGTGACGGTGAACGCGGTCGCGATCGGATACCCCGCGAAGACGCCGATCGCAACCAGTCCCGCGGCGATGATCAGGGCAATCGTCGCGGCCGCCGGCGACAGCGTCACGCCGCCGATCAGCTCCGTTCCGACCGCCTCGGAGACGTTCGCTCCCTGCAACACCGCCCCTGCGAACCCGAGAATCCCGACGAAGAAGCCGGCCCGCATCACCGAGATCGCGTTGGCTCCGACTGCGGGGGCGAACGGGGTCGATCCACTCGATCCGGCGCCGATCGCCCAGGCCATAAACAGACTGGCGACTGCGGCGATCAGAAACGTCGCAACCGTCACCAGTTCGACCATCCGTCGAACACTACTCGAACCCCGTACAAGTGTGTGCCGACCTGGATTCGCCGTCCTCGCCCCCGAGCGTCGCCGTCGATACCGTTAGATGTTAAGTGGCTGGCCACCGATCGAAGCGTATCCATGCGTGATCAGCAGCGGAGATTCGACAGGCGGGAGTACCTGACGCTGGCCGGGGGAGCCGGGGTCGCCACGACGATCGGGCTGGCCGGCTGTCTCGAGGATGCCGAGACCGGCGATGATGACGAGGGCAACGGTGACGACGCGGACGATGGCGTCGACGACGCGGACGATACGGACGACGGCGAGCTCGAGACGATCGTCGCCGGAACGAATCCGGGCTTCGAGCCGTTCCAGATGAACGTCGACGGCGAGCTCGTCGGCTTCGACGTCGACCTGCTGGAGGCCGTCGTCGCCGAGACCGACGGCTACGAGCTGGCAGACGACTGGGAGGAGCTCGAGTTCGACTCCCTGATCCCCGCCCTCGAGAACGAGAACATCGACGTCATCGCCGCGGCGATGACGATCACCGAGGAACGCGAGGAGTCGATCTCGTTCACGGAGTCGTACTACAGCGCCGACCAGTCCGTGCTGGTCCAGTCCGGCGGCGACGTCGATCCCGACGAACTCGAGGACCTCGAGGGGCTCGAGGTCGGCGCCCAGTCCGGCACCACGGGGGAGGGCATCGTCGAGGACGAACTCGGCGACGACGTCGACTACACCTCTTATGACAACTACGTCCTCGCAGTCGAGGAGTTAGAGCGGGGCACCTTAGACGCGATCGTCATCGACGAACCGGTCGCCGAGTCGTTCGCCGACGATCGGGACGTCGAGGTCGCCTTCACGTTCGAGACCGGCGAGGAGTACGGGTTCGGAGTTCGCCAGGACGACGACGACCTCCAGGAGGCGCTCAGCGAGGGGATCGCCGCCGTCGAGGAATCCAGCGAGTACGACGAGATTACCCAGGAGTGGTTCGGGGAGTAGTCTGACCGGCTATGGAAGGTCTCGTCGCGCTGACCGAGCTCGCGGCAGCGCTGCCGACGGGGCAGCTCCTGCCCGTTAGCGAGGAGCAGGTCGGCCAGTATCTCGGGGAGGACTGGGAGTTCGTCTACCGGAACAGCGACTACCTGCTGTGGGGGACCGTCGTCACGATCCTCCTCACGCTGACCAGCATCCTGCTTGGCTTTCTCGCCGGCTTCCCCGCCGGTGCGATCGAGGCCTACGGGAGCGGCTACTCGCGGGCGTTCGTCCGGAAGTTCGGCGTCCTGCTGCGGGGGACGCCGATCCTGGTCATCATGATCTTCACGTACTTCGTGTTGCCCATCGAGATCGTCCTCGACGCCGCCCAGTTCGGACTGCGCTCGATCGAGTACGTCCTCGGGCCGACGCCGTTTACCGTGCCGACGGACGTCCCAGACGCCTTCATCGCGGCGACGATCGCGCTCGGCTTCCGGAGCGCGGCCTACCAGTCCCAGATCTTCCGGGGGGCACTCGGGAGCATCGACGAGGGACAGATGGAGGCCGCCCGCTCGATCGGGATGAGCCGCCTATCGGCGATCCGTCACGTGATCGTCCCCCAGGCGATGCGTCGCAGCGTCCCGGGCTTTCAAAACGAGTTTACGATCGTCCTGAAAGACACCTCGATCGCGTTCGCGATCGGGCTCGGCGAGCTGCTCAAACGCAGTCACGACCTATTCACCCAGCAGACGACTGCGGTACTCGAGGTCATCCTCTTTATCAGCCTGATCTACTTCGTGTTGACGTTCGGAACCAATCGCACGCTCGACTACGTGAGCAATCGCTTCGCAATCCCAGGTGAATCGTCGTGAGTGATCGTTCGAAGACGACCGACGGAACCGTCCGTGAACGCGGCGCCGACGCCTCCGAGTCGGCCCGCGGGACCGAACCGCTGTTGCGCATCGAGGACGTCCACAAGTCCTACGGCGACGAGGAGGTGCTCCGGGGGATCGACCTCGAGATCGACCGCGGAGACGTCGAGGTGCTGGTCGGCCCCAGCGGGAGCGGGAAGTCCACGCTGTTGCGGTGTCTCAACCGTCTGACCGAGGTCGACAGCGGACACATCTACCTCGGGGAGACGGAGGTCACTGCCCCCGATACCGACCCCAACGCCGTCCGCCAGCAGATCGGGATGGTGTTCCAGGACATCAACCTCTTCGCCCACCTCACCGCGCGCAAAAACGTCACGCTCGGGCTGCGGAAGGTCCGCGGGCTGAGCGCGGCGGAGGCCCGCCAGCGCGCCGACAGCGAACTCGACCGGGTCGGGCTGGCCGACCAGGCCGACTCCTACCCGGCTCAGCTGTCGGGCGGCCAGAAACAGCGCGTCGGGATCGCCCGCGCGCTGGCGATGGATCCCGAAGTAATGCTGTTCGACGAGCCCACCAGCGCGCTCGACCCCGAACTCAGCAACGAGGTCCTCGAGGTGATGCAAGGGCTGGTGGCCGAGGGGATGACGATGGTCGTTGTCACCCACGAGATGCGTTTCGCCCGCGGGGGCGCAAGCGAGATCACGTTCCTCGCCGACGGCGAGATCGTCGAACGTGGGCCGCCGGAGACGCTGTTCGAGAACCCCGAGCACGAACGAACGAAGCAGTTCTTCGAGAGCATCCGCCATGAGTAGCGACGCAGACGCCGATCGCGGAGGGCACGCGCGAGCATGAGCGTCGCCGACGCCCTCGGGATCGACGTCGGCCGACTCCGCGAGTCGACCGACGACCTCGGTCGGGTGGCGATGGTCGTCGCCGGGATCGCCTTCTGGGGGTGGCTGGTCACGCGCTGGCTCTACGACTGGACGCTCGGCCGCTGGGGTATCGGTCCCGGAGCGGGCGAGAACGTCCTCTCGCCGGCTCCGTTCGAACAAGCCGCAGCGGCGCTCGAGGGCTCCGTCGTCGCCCTCGGTCCGGTTAGACTCCCCGTCGACTGGCTCGCCACCCTCGTCGACGGGGTCGCGCTGGCGATCGACATCGCGCCCGCGCTGGCGACCGGCGCGTGGTATACGGTCGTCCTGACGACGGTCGCGATCGTGCTCGGCTTCTTTATCGCCGTGCCGATGGCCGTCCTGCGGGTCTACGGCGGCCCGTTCCGGTGGATCGCGCTGACCTACACCGAGCTGATCCGGGGGACGCCGCTTTTGGCCCAGCTGTTCGTGCTCTACTACACGCCGTACCTGGCGCTGTGGCTCAACGACGCCTCCGTCGTCGGCCAGGGGTTCGTCCCCGACTACGCGTTCTGGATCGCCATCATCGGCTTCACGATCAACGGCTCGGCTTACCAGGCCGAGTACATCCGAGGGGCCTTAGAGAGCGTCGACGAGGGCCAGCTCACCGCGGCCCGCGCGATCGGGCTCTCCAAACTGGAGGGGATCCGCCACGTCGTGCTCCCCCAGACGCTGCGGTACGCGATCCCCGCCTGGACGAACGAGCTGGTCTACCTGATCAAGTACTCCTCGCTGGCGGGATTCATTACCGTTCCAGAACTGTACTACCGGGCCAGCCGGATCGCGTCCTCGACGTTCGAGTACACGCCGATCTTTACGCTGCTGGCGCTGGTCTATCTGGGCATCGTGCTGTCGGCGACGAACCTGATGGACCGCGTCGAACGTCGCTACGCTGTTCCGGGAATCGGCCAGGCCGAGGGCCGACAGCAGGGTTAGTTCGTCGTCGACTTCGAGTTGTCCTCGGCCTCCGGCGGCGGCTCGGCGCCCTCGATCGCTTCGGCGGCCTCGGTGTCTTTCTCGACCTCGACGTGCCAGCGGTCGATCGAGTCCTCGAACTCCGCGAGCTGACCGGAGACGTCCTCCTTCAGAACGTCGTCGTTGACGTTGACCTCGAAGATGAACTGCTCGCCCTCGCCGCGGGTCGACTGCTGGATGTTCGCGCTGATGAGCTCGTTGTCGAAGTAGTACGGCGCGAGCTGGGTCATCACGTTCTGGTAGACCGTGTCCTCGACCCGCCGGAGCGCCTTGCGGCTCGCGGAGTCGGCCGCACGCGCGACGTAATCGATCGACTCCTTCCAGTCGTCGACTGCGGCGTCGGCGTCGTCTTTCTCTAAGTGTTCGTACGACTCCGACAGCTTCTCGCCGGCGGTCTTGATGTCCTCGTCGGGTTCTTTGCCCGCTCGCTCACCTTTCCCCTCTTCGACGCTGGCCTGGTCGGCCGTCTTCTCGCTGACGTCCCGCTCGAGCGTTTCGTGGGCTTTCGGGCGCCACTCGTCCCACTCCTCGAAGGCGCGGGCGAAGCTGGCACCGTAGTCGTGGTCGGGATCGTGTACGCCGGCCTTTCGCAGCGCACGCGTGATGCGCTCGCCGTGCTCGACGACGTCTCCCCAGTCGCCGCGAACCTTGAATCCCGAGATGCTCTCTTCCATTCGGCTGCGCGCTGCTATGCGTTGGACCGACATAAGTTTCGTCGCTGCATGGGATCGTCATTCTCGTGAGGTGCTGGCATACGCCCCGATCGTCCGTCGAGACGGACCGACACCGTGAAAATCCCGGCGCCCGCCCATTCAGGTAATGACGATCGAAGACCGGGAGAACGCGCATCTGGTCACGCACGCACTCGCAAAACACACGCTCTCGCAGCTTCGGGACGTCGAGACCGAGCAGGTCAGCTTCCGGAAGGGGCTTGTCAAGCTCGGTCGGATCTGTGGCTACGAGATCATCGACGGCCGAATGGAGACCGAGTACGTCGAGATCGAGACGCCCCTGGAGCCGACGATGGGCGAGCGGGTCCGAGGACTCGACGACGTCGTCATCATCAACGTCTTGCGGGCGGCGACGCCGTTCGTCGAGGGACTGCTGAAGGCGTTCCCGCGTGCCCGCCAGGGCGTCATCAGCGCGAGCCGCGACGAGGACGCCGGTCGCGGGGACGACGGCTCGTTCCCGATCACGGTCGACTACGTCAAGCTCCCCGAGATCACCGAGGAGGATACGGTGATCATCGCCGACCCGATGCTCGCGACCGGGAGCACGATGTGTACCGTTCTGGACCACGTCATCGAGAACTCCCCCGAACCCGAGAACCTGATCGTTCTCTCGGCAGTTTCGGCACCGGAGGGGCTGCTCCGGGTCGACGAGACCCATCCCGAGGCCGACCTGCTGACGGTCTCGATCGACGATCGCCTCGACGAGGACGGGTTCATCGTGCCCGGGCTGGGCGACGCCGGCGACCGGGCGTTTCGGACGACCTAGCTACAGGTGTCGATTCCGAGGAGTTCGTTGGCGGGACAGCGCTGGACGATCGCGGTCGCGAAAACGTCGCTGCCGGCGACGAACGCCAGCGTCCCGAGCGTTCGGTCGCGGTTCCGGTAGCCGACGACGAGCAGGGCGATTCCGACGACGATCCGCAGTATGCGATCGAGTCCGCCGACGTTTGGATTCATACGCGAGGCCACGCGGGCCAGACCCGTCACTCTGTTCCCTGCACCCCTCCGTTTCCGGTCGAGTCGTCCTCCAGTACTGCGATTCGGCCCGTCAATCTCGAGTCGAAACGGTCCCAAAGTGTTTCCGGTCGAGTCGTTCGATTCGGCCGAGCCAACTCTTACTCGCGCCGGCGTCGCTCGAGCGTTCGCAGCCGTTCGATCCGCGCCGTCGCCGGCGGATGCGTGGCCGGGCGCCAGCCTAGCAGCCGACGTGCGCCGGCCGCTGCCGGCGCGAGGAGTCGGGCGTGGATCCGCGTGCCGATCCCGATCACTGCCCGCTCGAAGCGGTTCGGCTCCCCGATCAGTTCGAACGACACCGAGGGGAAGAATCGCTCGACCCAGCTCTCGTCGGTCCCGTCGTCCGCGGTCGCTTCGAGAGCCAGCGACCGCGGCACGATCCCGAGAGTCGCGCTGGCGTCTACCCGCGCGTCCGTTCGGGGACGAGCGCCCTCACCGAGCGCCTCCAGTGCGCTCGCGAGCGCCGCCGGATTCCCGGTGAGACGGCTCGCGCCACGGTCGGCGGCGTACTCGCGGGTCCGCGAAAAGAGCCCGAGGACGATCGCGTTCGCACCCAGTACCGTCCGGGCGACCGCGCTTACGGCGAGGTAGACGACGCCGAGGACCAGGATCGGCACCGCGAAGACGACGACGCCGATCCCCGTGACGAGGGCAATCAGCACCGTATTCTCGAGGACGCGCCGGAGCAGTCGCTCGCGTTCGAGCAGCCGATCGCCGATCGCGACGGTCGCGGCGACGGCGGTGACGACCGGCAGATCGCGGTTCGCGACGTGGGCGATCTCGTGGGCCAGCGCGGCCTCGAGTTCGTCGTCGTCGAGCTCCTCGAGCAGCCCCGTCGTGAGGACGATCGTCGGCGACCGCTGGCGCCCGACGGTCAGACAGCCCGGCTCGGGGCGGTCGGCGACGGCCACCGACGGAACGGGGACGTCGGCCTGGGTCGCCAGCCGTCGGACCCGGCTCGCGACGTTTCGCGGCCCGTCGCCGCCGCCGTCGACGTCCTCGAGGTCGAGCCCGGAGACGGCCCGCCGCGAGCCGTACCGCGCCTGGACGGCGACGAGACCGACCGCGCAGGCGAGAACCGTTCCGACCGCGGCCGGGAGCCCCGGCTCTATCGCCGAGCGACCGCTGGCCGAGAGGACGGTGGCCCCGCTCCAGGCGATCGCCGCGATGAGGACGGCGTTGAGCCCCACGACCAGCGCGAGCGCGCCGGCGATCCGGAGCTGCAGCCGTCGGTCGGGCGCGAGCGGCATATAGCGATATTTCGAGTCAAAGAACAAACCGTTTTCCGCCACGTTCCGCTACTCGTCGGCTTCGTCCGCCGTCGCCGCGCTCGAGAGCCCCGCGTCCCGCTCGCGTTCGAGTGCGGGCGGCGCGTCGCAATAGCTCGAGTAGCCGTCGAACCAGCGGGCGATGCGCTCGATGCGGTCGACGACGTGACCCGGCTCGCCGCTGCGGGAGAGCTCGTGGCCCTCGCGGGGGTAGCGGACGAGCCGCGTGTCGACGCCGTGTTTCTTGAGCCCGAGGTAGAACAGCTCGGCGGTGTTGGCGGGGGTCCGGTAGTCCTGATCGGAGTGGACCACGAGCGTCGGCGTCTCGACGTCGGGGACGTGGGCGACGGGTGAGCGCTTCCAGAGGAACTCGGGCTCCTCCCAGGGGGTCGTCCCGAAGTCGCCCTCGAGGAGCTTGAACGCGTCCGTCGAGCCGTAAAACCCGGCCAGATCGTAGACGCCACGCTGGGAGACCGCCGCCGTGAAGCGGTCGGTGTGGCCGACCGTCCAGGCGGTCATGAACCCGCCGAAGCTACCGCCGGTGACGAACAGCTCGTCCTCGTCGACGTACTCGCGTTCACAGACGGCGTCGATGCCGGCCAGAACGTCGGTCAGCGTGACATCGCCCCAGTCGCGTTCGATAGCGCTCATGTGGTCCTCGCCGTACCCCGTCGACCCACGTGGGTTCGACCAGAAGACGACGTAACCCCGCGCGGCAAGCGTCTGGAACTCGTGCCACATCGTCCCCGCGGTCGTCCACTGGGAGTGGGGCCCGCCGTGGATCTCGACGACCAGCGGGTACGTCTCGTCGGGGTCAAAGTCAGGCGGCGTGAGGACCCAGCCCTGAACCGCCGTCCTCTCGCTCTCGAACCACACCTCCTCGGGCTGACGGACGGCCCGGTCCGCGAGGAACCCGTCGTTGAGCCGGGTCAGTCTGACCGTCTCGGCACCCCCACGGGTCGTGAGAAAGAGATCGCCGGGGTGGTCCCACTCGCTTTGGACGACGGCGACGGCGTCGCGTCCGACCGAGAACGACTCGACGGTGACGTCCTCGCCGTAGACCCGCGTCGGCTCCTCGCTCCCGTCGGCGGGAACCGTCCAGAGAACTTTCGAGCCCGTGTCGGGCGTCGTGAAGTACAGTGACTCACCTTCCGGATCCCACTCGAAGGTCGACTTGTGATCGACCGTTCGGTCGAGCGGCACCGTCGGCGTGGTCTCGGTCCCCGTCTCGCGGTCGTGGACCCGCAGTTCGGTCTGGCCGAGTGTCAGCCGCTCCTCCGGCGTGTACTCGAAGGCGACTCGACCGTCCGCCGTCGCGTCGAGCCCGCCGATCCAGCCCGTCGTCCGCGTGAATTCTGTGCGCTCGTCGGTCTCGACGTCGTGCTCGACGAGATCGTAGATCACCGAATCGTCGGGTTGGTCGCCCGCTTTCGTCGCGTAGTAGACGGTTCCGGCGTCCCCCCACGTCGGGCCGACGTAGTCGTCGTCGCCGTCGGTAAGCCGGGTGATCGCCGCACCCGTGTCGTCGCCGTCCGCGGGATCGACGGCTCCTTCGAGGGCTGCCTCGACCTCGAGGACGTAGACGTGGCTCCGTCTTCCGTCGACGTACTCCGTCCCGGCGCGGTAGATCATGCGGTCGATCACCCGCGGATCGGGCGTCTCGGGTTCGTAGTCGGGATCGACCGTGCGGTCGCGTCCGTCCTCGCGGTCGGCCGCAGTGACTCGCTGGGTGAAAAGCAGCCGCTCGCCGTTGGGGCTCCACTCGAGGTCGTCGATCCCGCCGACGACGCCGGTAAGCCGTCGAGCTTCGCCGCCGTCGGTCGGCAGGAGCCACAGCTGCTGGCGGTCGTCCTCGCCGCGGGTGCTGGCGAACGCGAGGAACTCGCCGTCGGGGCTCCAGCGGGGCTGGCCGTCGACGCCGTCGGCCGCGGTGAACTGTCGCGGCTCGCCGCCGCCGACGGGAACGACGTGGATCGTCGCCGCGGTGGTCTCCTCGTCCTCGGGGGTTCGGCGAACGAACGCGACCCGCTCGCCGTCCGGCGCGAGTCGCGGCTCCGTCGCGTGTACGATCTCGTGGTAGTCGGCCGCCTCGATCCGGTTCATGCCAACAGGCGCCGTGGAATCGGCGAAAGTATTTCGATTCGTAGGCGGCTCGACCGTCTGCCGAGGACGACGTCCTCGACGCTCGTCCGCTCCAAGCGAATACTGTTGTGGTTCTCAATCGTTCCGAACGTCGCGAGTGTACTTTCCGTCACCCTGGTCGTTCGGGCGCGAACGAACGGGAAAAATCCGAAGCAGCTATTAACGTATTCCTCATTATATATCCCGTATGGTTCGAGACATCAAGCGGCGCAAGTTCATTGCGCTCGGTGGGGCTGCTGGAATCGTGGGAGTTGCCGGTTGTATCGGCGAGGACGCCGAGGAGGCGGAGAACGGAGACGACGAAAATGGCGACAACGGCGAGGACGACCTCGAGGAGGCCCAGCCCGAGGAAGGCGGGGAAACGCTCTCGCTGCACGCCGGGGGGACCGAAGGGACCTACTACCCGCTCGCGGGTGACATGAAGTCGATCGTCGAGGATCAGACGCCACACGGCATTCAGGTGCAGTCGACGGGAGCGAGCGTCGAGAACGCGGCCAGCCTCGGCCGCGAGGACACCGAGCTCGCACTGGTTCAGAACGACATCACCTACTTCGCGTACAACGGCGTCGAGCTCGACGAGTTCGAGGATGAACCGCTCGAGAACATCCGCGGCATCGCCTCGCTGTACCCGGAGACGATCCACATCGTCACTCAGGAGGACTCGGATATCGAGACCGTCGAGGATCTCGAGGGCGCGTCGGTCAACACCGGTGACGCCGGCAGCGGGACGCAGGTCAACGCCCTGCAGATCCTCGAGTCGGCGGGCGTCGAGGAGTTCGACGAACAGAACACCGACTTCGGGACCGCGGCCGACCAGATCGGCGACGGCGACGTCGACGCCGCAATCACCGTGGGCGGCTACCCGCTGGGTGCGATCGAGGACCTCTCGGCGACCCAGGACATCTCGTTCGTCGAGATCACCGACGAGGCCCGCGACAACCTGCTCGACGACGCGGAGTGGCTCGCCGAGGACGAGATCCCCGGCGGCACGTACGACGGCGTCGACGACGACGTCGAGACGGTCTCGGTGCAGGCGATGCTGGCGACCCACGAGGGCGTCGACGCGGAGGTCGTCGAGGAGGTCACGGCGGCGATGTTCGACAACGTCGACGACTTCACGACCCAGTCCGAGTTCATCGACGTCGAGACCTCCCAGGAGGCGATGCCGATCGACCTCCACGAGGGCGCTGAAGCGTACTTCGACGAGCAGGACGTCGACGACGAGGACGCCGACGACGAGGACGCCGACGACGAAGACGAGGAGTAACGGCTCACAACGACGCACTCGGCCGACCGTCGGCACACCACCGTGGATCACCCGACCCGACGAACCGTCCTCGTTTCCGCGGTCGCGCTGTTCGGAGCGACGGCCGTTACGACCGCCTCGGTCGCCGACAGGACGCTGGTCGTCGCCGACGCCGAGTCGGGTGATCGACTGTTCGAGATCCCCGTCGATCAGGGCGATGCGGTGACGATCGCCTACACTCACAGCGTCGAGAAGACGCCGATCGAGGACGTCTACGTCGTCGAGGACTCGTCCCTGCGGGCCGATCGGTCGGTGTTTCATTCCTTCGGCGCGGGGTTGCCGACGAGCGACGTCGAGCGAACCGAGGAGGGGTACGTGGTCGAGGGCACCGAAACCCACGACGAGCTTCGGCTCGCACCCGGCGAGATCGCCGGCCACGAACTGCGTGTCGGGGAACGACGGTATCCGCTTGCGGAGGCTGCCGATGGTCGGGTCGTCCTGTTTCTGACCGACCGGGGGATCGGCGACGCCGTCACCGACGGTAACTCGAGCGAACGAACCGAAAGGATAACATCACCGACGGCGGCAAAAATCACTGGGACGAATTTATGAGCGTAGATAGGGGCGACGAAGCGGGACTCAGCGACGAGGAACAACAGGAACTCATGGAGGAGGTCCAGCGGCGCCGATCCCACCGGGGGCTGGCGGTCGTGGTCGTCGCCCTGATCGCGATCGCGTTCTCGACGTTCCAGATATGGATCGCCGCACGCGGGTACGCGTTCGGCGCCGAGCTGCCGGTGATCGGGGAGGTCCAGCTCGCTGCCCTCCAGCAGCTCCAGGTCAACGCGATCCACGTCGCGTTCGGGCTGGTGCTCGCGTTCCTGCTGTTCCCGACGAGTCGCGGCGAGGGGTTCCTCGCCCGACAGCTCGGCCGGATCGAACCGGCCGTCAGGAGCCGATTCGGCGACGACCACCCGCTCACGCGAGGCACCGCGAACGCCGCGGGCGCGACCAGGTGGGCGTTCCTCGATCCCGACATGGACCGGGTCGCCCCGGCCGACGTCGTCCTGGCCGTCCTCGCGATGATGCCGGCGTACTACACCGCGACGAACTACGACGAGATCCAACAGATCGCGGTCCACCGCTTCGAGGACACCCAGTCGCTGGGCGAGGTCTTCGCTCCCCTCGCCCCGATCGAGGCGGGGCTGACCGCGATCGGTATCCCGATGGCCGACGTCTCGGCCGCGTTCGTGCTGAGCGTCCTCGGGATGTTGCTCGTCCTCGAGGCGACCCGCCGGGCGCTGGGCCTCCTCCTGACGTCGCTCGTCGCCCTGTTTATCGTCTACGCCCGCTGGGGATACCACATTCCCGGAGATTCGGCGATCGGCGCGCTGTCGATCCAGCCCGACACGTGGGCTAACATCATGTACAACCTCTGGTATACGGTCGAGGCGGGGGTCCACAGCCAGCCGGTTTCCGTCAGCGTTCGCTTCATCTACATCTTCATCCTGTTCGGCGCCTTCCTCGAGATGAGCGGGGCCGGCCGCTGGTTCATCGATATGGCTTACTCCGCGACCGGGACTCGCAAGGGTGGTCCCGCGAAGGCGAGTGTCGTCTCAAGCGGGTTCATGGGGATGCTCAGCGGCTCGTCGATCGCCAACACGGTGACGACGGGGGCCTTTACGATCCCGCTGATGAAACGGTCGGGCTACTCGCCGGAGTTCTCCGGAGCAGTCGAGTCCTCGTCGTCCTCGGGCGGGCAGATGCTTCCGCCCGTGATGGGTGCTGCGGCCTTCCTCATCGTCGAGTTCACGGGGACCCCCTACGCCGACGTGATCATCGCCGCGACGCTGCCCGCACTGGCATTCTTCTTTGGGATGTGGGTGATGGTCCACTTCGAGGCGGTCCGGGGCGGAATCGGCGGGCTCCCTCGCTCCGAGCTGCCTGACGTCCGTTCGGCGCTGCGCAGCGGCTGGTTTTACTTCATTCCGCTCGTCCTGTTGCTGTACTTCCTGGTGATCGCCAGATACTCGATCAACCGCGCCGGCTGGCTCACGATCGTCGCCGTCGTCGCCCTGCTGGCGATCGTCGCCGCCTACGACGAACGCACCCGGGTTCCGCTACTGGCGACGCTCGCAGCGGCGTATCTCGCCCAGGCCGGCTCCTACGTGGTCTTCGGCGGCGGGCTCCTGGATACCGTCCAGGCGCTTGCCGGCCTCGAACCCGCCGGTGAACCGCTTGCGATCACCGACGCTGCGGTGGCCGCGATCGGCGACTTCGGCGTGATCGCGATCCTGGTCAGCGCCGTCTTTATCCTCCTGCGGCCCCGCGCCGACGCGCCGTTGCTCGATTTCGACCCCGAGGTCGACGCGGCGGCCGAGCGAAGCGCGAAGACGTTCAACCGGCCGTCTCTGGCGGGCAACCGGGGCTACCGGTTCGGTGCCTTCGTTCTGAAGTCGATGGATTCGGGGGCCCGAACCGCGACCACCGTCGTCGTCGCCGTCGCCGCCGCGGGGGTCGTCCCCGGCGTCATCAGCGTCTCCGGGCTGGGGCCGAACCTGGCCGCGCTCATCAGCGAGGTCAGCGGCGACTCGATGCTCATCCTGCTGACCCTGACCGGTGTCGCCGCGATCATCTTCGGGATGGGGATGCCGACGACGGCGATGTACATCATCCTGGTCGCGATGCTCGAGGCGCCGCTGGTCGAAGCCGGCGTTATCGTCCTCGCGGCACACCTGTTCGTCCTCTACTGGGGACTGATGGCCGACGTCACCCCGCCGGTCGCCGTCGCCGCCTTCGCCGGCGCTGGTGTCGCGAAAGCCGAGGAGATGAAGACCGCGGCGATCGCGTTCCTGCTGTCGCTGAACAAGGTGTTAGTGCCGTTCGCGTTCGTCTTCTCGCCGGGCATCCTGTTGTTGCGTGACGGCGAAATCATGGGCTGGGGAGACCTCACTGACCTGGGCTACGTCGTTCCGGATGTCGTGATTCCGGTCGTAGGGATGTTCCTCGGGGTCTACGCGCTCGGCGTGACGATCATCGGCTACCAGTACACCGAGGTCACACAGGTAAACCGCGCGCTGTACTCGATCGCCTCGATCCTGCTGATGGTCCCCGAGATTCCGCTGTTGCTCGTCGAGGGAATCCTCACGCTCGCGGGCGTCCCCTCGGCGCTGACGATCTTCGAAATTACCGCCTCGCTGCGCGGTATCGGCCTTGCGATGCTCGTGGGACTGAGCTATCGGAACCGCTCGCGGGCCGACCTCGAGGACGCCGACGCCGACACGGCCACCTCCGCGCCGGCAGCCGGCGACGCCTGAGCCGCGATCCCATCATTATTTCAACCAGTCCGGCGTAGTGGGTGGCATGTCCGACGCCAGCAAGCAGCCCGCCGATTCTTCGAGTCGCGGGTTCCGGACCGTTCTCGGTCTCTACCTCGGCGTCCTCGTCGCCGGCGTCGCCGCCTCGGTGGCGGCGACCCAGTCGGTTTCGGAGGCCGTCCTCGTCGCGGTCTTCGCCGGCGGCCTCGCGACCGGGGCGATCCTCGGGGTCGTCGCCGCGCGACTCGATGACGATCTCGCGATCCGTCTCGGACGGAGCCGACGCCGTCGCGCGCTGTTGTACCTGCCCGGGATCCCGGGCCTGCTCGGCGCGGCGGCCGTCGCCACGTCCTGGTCCCCGATCGCCTCGACGTTCGTCGCGACCGGGTCCTCGCTCTCCGTTCTCGTGGTCGGGTACGTCCTCGGCGGTATCGCCCGAAGCGAGTACGTGGAGGCAGTCACCGCGGGCGAGCCGACAGCCACCTGGAGCTGGACCCCGCCGGGCGGTGGCAAGGTCGATACGTTCGTCGCCCTCGCCTGGCTGTTCATCGCGTTCGCCAACGCCGTCGGTGGCAACTGGGCCGCCGCCGTCGTCTGGCTGCTGATCGCGGTCGGCTGGATCGTCGCCGGCGCTATCGAAGGTCGCTGGCAGACACGATGGGGAACCCACCCCGAAATTCGGGTTCACGATGACGGGCTCGTCAAGCGTCGTCCGTTCACGAAGACGTTCGTCCCCTGGGACGAGGTCTCTCACGTTCGGCTCCACGAGGACGAACTCGTCCTCGATCGCGGGCTGTTCGACGTCCGCCTCGAGCGCTCGGAGCTCGCCGAGCTCGAGGCTGCTCGGGAGACGATCGAACGGTGTATCGAGACCGCAGGCGCGGACGCACGGTCCGTACCGTAGCTACGCGAGGTCGGCTCGTCCGCTGGTCGCACTTTGGAGCCGATCCCGCAGCGCGTCGGCCTCCGCGACCGGAACCCGAACCTCGAACGTGACCTCGGCCTCGTAGTCGGCCTCGAACTCGAGGGCCTCGCTCTCGAGGACGCTGCGGACGGTCCCCGAGTCGTCGTACGCGACGGTGATCGTCACCCGCTCGTGGGGGCGCTGTTCGACGATCCCCGCGTCCTCGACGGCTTCTTTCACCGCCCGGGAGTAGGCCCGCACGAGCCCGCCGACGCCGAGGTTCGTCCCGCCATAGTAGCGGGTGACGACGACCACGCAGTTCTCGAGTTCTTGCTGGGCGAGGACGTTCAGCGCCGGCTTGCCCGCCGAGCCGGAGGGTTCGCCGTCGTCGCTCGAGTACTCCCGGAGAAACTCCCCGTCGGAGTCCGCCCGCACCCGGTAGGCGGGGACGTTGTGGGTCGCGTCCTCGTACTCCGTGGCGACGCGGTCGATGAACGCCTCGGCGTCGGCGACGGCGTCGACGGGCCGGACGTGGCCGAGAAACTCCGACCCCTGAACGACGAACCGCGCCGTCGCGGCGTCGGCGACGGTTCGGTACGTCTCGCTCACCCGGGTTCACCCCGGCTCCCTCCCGGATCGATCATGGAGGTCGTACTCCCGCTATCGAAAAGAGCTCGTCGGTCGCCGCGGGGCCGGTTCCGGATCCGCTACGTTATTGACCCTCGGTACGGTCTGTCACCGCATGGACGACGCGATCATCGACGAGACGCTCGTCGACGAACTCCGTAGCGCCTGTCGAACCACCGTCGGCGACGAGCTTCGCAGCATCACGTATCTCACCGAGGACGACGTCGAGCAGGTGTACCTGCGGTCGGATCTCGACCGGACCGCCGATCTGGTTGGGTTCGCCGAACACGAGCGACGCGGGTTCCACTCCCAGTCGGCCTACCGCAACACTCAGCTCGGCGAGTACCAGGCGACGATTCGGATGTTCGAGAACGGCTACCTGTCCCGCGTGATCCGTGGATCACACGGCGTCTGGGTGACGACGGACAACATGTCGATGGAGCGGTTCGAGGAGCTGACGAGCGCGCTCAGCGCCATCCTCGAGGACCACGAGCCGGCACCCTGACCTCACTGCAGTTCGATCTTGCGGACGAACTCGAGGTCGCGGATCTCGGTGATCACCGCACCCGGCAGATCCTGGTCCGTGACGAGATAGAGCCGGGGCTCGTCGGTAAACTCGGGGTCCTCGCTGATCGTCTGGCGGATCGAGATCCCGTTGTCGGCAAGCGTCCCCGTAATCCGGGCGACGATCCCCTCCTGGTCGGCGTCGTCGACCGCGATCGACAGCACCGTCAGATCGAGGACGGGCGCCAGATCCATCAGGCTGGGGACCTGCGAGATGTTCTGGAAGATCCGCCGAAGCTCGGGGTCCTCGAGAATAACGTCGGTCGTCGAGTCGACGACCCGTCGATCGACGCCGATCTCGCGTGCGATCCCCGTGTTCGGGATCTCGATGCCCCCGGAGACGACCCGGCCGTCGTCGTTGACGGAGAACCCGCGCTCGAGCAGCAGGCGGATCACCGCCTGCTGGCTCGGCGATCCCTCGAACTTCTCCATGATCTCGTCGAACATGTCCGTGCAGTACGCGGGCCGAGGTATAAGGATCGGTGATCGACGCCTGTCCGTGCTCGGAACGGGACCACCGCGGCCGCTACAGGGTTCCCTTCGTGCTCGGGGTTCCCTCCCGGCGGTCGTCGATCCGGGTCGCGTCGTCGAGGGTGCGCGCGAGCGCCTTGAACAGCGCCTCGACCTCGTGGTGGGCGTTCTCACCGTCGACCTCGAGATGCAGTGTCAGCCCGGCGTTCATCGCCAGCGATTCGCCGAAGTGGCGAGCCATGTCGCTCGTGAACTCGCCGATCGCGTCCTGAGAGAACTCCCCGTCGAAGTAAAACCGTGGTCGGCCGCTAACGTCGACGACGGCACCCGCGACGGCCTCGTCCAGGGGAACGCGGCGATCGGCGTAACGGACGATCCCCGTGCGATCGCCAAGCGCCTCGTCGAACGCCGTTCCCAGCACGATCGCGACGTCCTCGACGGTGTGGTGGTCGTCGATCTCGAGGTCGCCGTCGCAGCTGATCTCGAGGTCGAACAGCCCGTGTTTGGCCAGCGCCGTCAGCATGTGATCGAAGAAGCCGATCCCCGTCTCGACGTCGGCCACGCCGGTTCCGTCGACAGCGACGGAACAGTCGATGGTCGTCTCGCTGGTCTCGCGGCTCGCTGTCGCCGTTCGATCGCTCATGGTGAACCGATACCGCCGCCGGTACAAGGTGGTTCCGCTCGGCCCGGCGGCGCGGAACCGCCGCCGACGGGCACTCACTGAGAACGGGCCATAAAATCTCTAACTAGTTCTGGGCCGGTTTCGAAACGTCCGTTACGACACGGTGACACGATAAAATAGCGCTAATCAGCCCTAGTATTCTATTGTTTATATGACGGCTGTAGTGAATGTGTTGGGTACAAAGAGGTCGGTCACGCTCCCATGTCGAACCACTCCCCGCTCTCGAACGAATCGGTCGCCCCCTCCAACCCGGACGCCGGAGCGGAGCGGTACCACCGCCGGCTCGCCCGCTCGATCAAAGGCCCCGCCCAGTTCCTCGCGTTCTGGGCCGCGATCGCCCTGCCGTTCGTCCACCTCCCGCTGCTCGCACGCGGCCTCGGCGACCCCGACGCCGTACTGGCGTTCTCGTTGCTGCTTGGCTGTAACGTCGTCGCGCTCTACGTCGGTCACGACCACAACCGTGAGTGACCGCCAGCGACCGTCGCCGCCTCCGGAGCGGTTCCCGACCCTTGCGTTCGCGTTCCGAACTCATTATCTACCCGCCACCCACACCGTCGGACACGCGTGACCGTTCGTGTCGACTGGCGCTCGAGCTGTAGCCTCACCGGGACGGTACTCAAGTGGCTCGCCGTCCCCCTAGCCGCGCCGCTGGCGCTTGCGGTCTTCGACGGCGACGACCCCCTGCCGTTTCTCGTTGCGATCGTTCTTACCGGGGTGGTTGGAATCGCGCTCGAGACCCTCTCCGAGGAGCGCTCGCTCGGCCAGCGGGAGGCGTTTCTGATGGTCGCGATCACCTGGCTCGGGGTCGCCGCGGTCGGTGCCGTCCCGTTCGTCCTCGCCGGGCTCGCGGCCGGGCCCCAGTCGGCGTTCTACGGCGGCCTCGGCGGACCGGTCAACGCTCTCTTCGAGAGTATGAGCGGGCTGACGACGACGGGTGCGACCGTAATGAGCGGCTGGGACTTCGCGAACCAGTCGCGAGCGATCCTGCTCTGGCGCCAGCTGATCCAGTGGCTCGGCGGGCTTGGGATCCTGATCGTCGCGATCGGTCTGCTCTCGAGTCTGATGGTCGGTGGCGCCCAGCTGATGGAAACCGAGACCCAGACCCGGAACGTCCGCAAGCTCCGGCCCCACATCAGCGATACGGCCCGGCTCATCTGGGGGCTGTACGTCGGTATCACCGTCTTGGCGGCCGCGACGTTCTACGCGCTTCACCTGGCCGGGCTCGGACCGAACATGGATCCGTTCAATGCTGTCTCCCACGCGTTGACCAGCGTCGCTACCGCCGGCTTCTCGCCGGAACCCGGCAGCGCCGGCGCCTTCTCCCCGGCCGTCCAGTGGGCGATCATTCCGTTCATGATCCTGGGGTCGACCAACTTCGTCCTGCTGTACTACGTCACGCAGGGCGGCTACCGCCGTCCGTTCGAGTCCCAGGAGTTTCGCTTCTACATCGGCGCGCTCGGGGTTTTCTCTGCGCTGGTCGTGGCGATCCTCCTGCTCGATCCCGACGTGAATACGGGTCTCGAATCGACGATCCGACACGGACTGTTTAACGTCACGTCGCTGGTGACGACGACGGGCTACGCCTCGACGGACTTCGATCTGTGGGGGCCCGGCGCGAAACACCTCCTGTTTCTGTGTATGTTCATCGGCGGGATGGCCGGCTCGACGACCTGCTCGATCAAGTCGCTGCGCTGGCTGGTGACGCTGAAGGCGTTTCGCAGAAGCCTCTTCACGTCGGTCCACCCCGAGGCGATCCGCCCGCTCCGGCTCGGCGACGAGGTCGTCGACGAGGAGACGGTCCGGGACATCTACGCCTACATCCTGCTCACGCTCGTGATCTTCTTCCTGCTGACGATCTTCGTGGTCGTCGATGCGGCCCGCACCAGCGACCCCGTCGGCGAATTCGAGGCGATGGGCGCCTCGGCGTCGATCTTCCTCAATATCGGCCCCGCCTTCGAACGCGCCGGCCCGATGGACAACTACGCCGGCTTCTCGGTTACCTCTCGGAGCGTGATGGTGATCATGATGTGGATCGGTCGCATCGAGATCATCCCGGTGCTCGTACTACTGACACCAGCGTTCTGGAAATCGTAGCCGTCGACGGACGCGGTTCAGTCGTCGACCGCGGCCGTCGCTTCCTCGAGCGTAAACCGTCCCTCGTACAGCGCGCTCCCGACCACGACCGCGGCTGCGCCCGTCTCCTCGATCGCCCGTACGTCCTCGAGGGTCGCGACGCCCCCGCTCGCGATCACCGGGATCTCGGTCGCCGTGACCAGCTCCGCGACGGGCTCGGTCGCGACGCCCTCGAGCTGCCCCTCGACGTCAACGTTCGTAAAGAGGATCGCCGCGGCACCCAGCTCGGCGTAGCGTTCGGCGGCCTCGACGGGCGTGACGCCGGCGCCCTCCGTCCAGCCCTCGACGACGACCTCGCCGTCCTTGGCGTCGAGGCTGACGACCACGCTGTTGGGGTATTCCTCGCTGATCTCGGCGACGATCTCGGGGTTTTCGACGGCCGCGGTGCCGAGGACAACCCGGTCGACGCCGCGCTCGAGCAGGTCGGCAGCGTCGGCTGCGGTTCGGATCCCCCCGCCCAGCTGGGTGGGGACGTCGACGGCGTCGATCACGGCGTCGATCGCGTCGGCGTTCGCGCGCTCGCCCTCGAAGGCGCCGTCCAGATCGACCAGGTGGAGCGTCTCCGCGCCGGCGTCGACCCAGCGCTCGGCGGCCTCGACGGGCTCGCCGTAGCTCTTTTCGGTACCGCGCTCGCCCTGAACCAGCTGGACGACCTCACCGTCCTGGACGTCTACCGCAGGAATCACCTCGAACCCGTCGTCGCTCGCGTCGGCGGTCATACTCGAGTGCGCGGGGCCGAGGCGAGTAAAGGCGACGGTTCCGGCGACTGCCACCGACCGTCGATCCGCCGGCGTCGCTTCTCGCTTCAGTGACTCCTTTCGAGTCGGTGTGTCACCGCAGTCGTTCCTGTCGACGTCGCTGTTAGGGTAACCCCGAAGCTCCCGTCCGTTTCAGTATCACCGTGGCGTACAAAGAGAGTTCAACATCTACTTGAAGATACCACTCGCAGTACTCAACAATGGTCGAGACTCTTCTACTGATCGGGGTAATCGCATCGATCTTCGTCGGCTTCAACATCGGTGGCTCCTCGACCGGGATCACGTGGGGACCGTCGGTTGGCGCCGGAATCGTGACAAAGTCGACTGCGGCGGCGATCATGACGGTTTTCGTCTTTCTCGGCGGGATCACCGTCGGACAGAACGTCATGGAGACGCTCAGTGAGGGGATCATTACGATCGATCTCACGCTATCGGCGGGGGTCGCCGTCCTCTTCTTTATCGGACTGGGCATTCTCGTCGCCAACGTCTTCGGCGTCCCTGTTCCGACCTCGATGACGACCGTCGGCGCGATCGCCGGACTCGGACTGGCGACCGGGACGCTCAACTACACGACGATCGCCGAGATCATCTCGTGGTGGGTCGTGACGCCGATCATCGGCTTCTGGATCGGCGGGATCATCGGCCGGTACATCTATCCGGAGGTCAACCGTCGCGTACAGATCGAAAAGACCGACGGACCGCTGCTCACGCTCGAACGGGACGGAGCGATCCCGAAACCGGTACTCGGGCCGAACACGACCCCGTCGGAGGTCGCTACCACCGCCGTCGTCCTCGTTATCGGCTGTTACATGGCGTTTAGCGCCGGTGCGAGCAACGTCCCGAACGCCGCCGCACCGCTTGTCGGCGAGGCCGGACTGGAGGTAAACACCGCGGTCGTCATCGCCACCCTCGCGATCGGGATCGGTGCGTTCACCATCGCTCGCCGAACGATGGACTCGGTCGGCGGGGAACTGAGCGATATCCCGCTGCTTGCAGCGCTTTTCGTTATGGTGACGGCGTCGACGATCACGACGATCCTCTCCTATATCGGGATCCCGATCAGCCTCGTGATGGCGACGGTGATGACGATCGTCGGGATCGGCTGGGGTCGGGCGACCCGACCGATCACGTTCCGCGAGGCGGTCACTCGCGACACCGAGGCCCAGGAGCGCGATATCAAACTGGGCGCGATCGTCACCGAGGAAGAGAAGGATAAACCGGCGCCCCCGATCGGCGAAGCGGAGACCGAAGAGGTGCTTCACGGGAGCGACCTGTTTAACCCGCGAGCGGTGATCAAGTACGTCTCGATGTGGATCATCGGCCCCTCCATGTCGACGTTGCTTGCCTACGGTTTCTTTACGCTTCTTCCGGGTGTCGCCTAATCGACAGGAGACTTACATCATCGGCTGTCGTATCTCGGCCCATGCTCTCGCAAATTCTCGTTCCGATGGACGACTCTGACCCTGCCAGCCACGCCCTCGAGTACGCGCTCGATAACCATCCCGACGCCGAGGTCACCGTCTTGCACGTCGTCGGCGTTCCGTCGATGATGATGGGCGATGCGGTAGGGCTGACCCTCGAGGGCGACATCAGCGAGGGCGCTGCCGACCGCGCCGAGCCGGTGTTCGACCGCGCCCACGAAGTCGCCGACGAACGGGATCGAGAGATCCGGACGATCGTCGGCGTCGGGCATCCGGCTCGGAACATCATCGACCGCGCCGACGACTACGAGACGATCGTGCTCGGAGCTCACGGGAAGGATTGGAACCGTGCGACGCGTCGCTTTCTCGTTGGAAACGTCGCCGAGACGGTCTCGAAGCGGTCTCCGGTACCCGTGACGATCGTCCGCTAACGCGCGAAGCCGGTTCCTACTGGTTCGAGTCGTCCTCGACGGACTCCTCGACGATCTCTTCGACTTCTTCCTCTCTGGGACGCCGATCGACGCGTTCGTCGACGGCCTCGACCTGTGCTTGCACTTCGTCGACCTGTTTCTTGACAGTATCACCGACGGTCTCTTCGACCGTCTCCTCGACGGTCTGCTCGACCTGGGCCTGTACCTCGTCGACCTGTTTCTCGACGGTCTCGCCGACAGTTTGCTCGACAGTCTCGCCGACAGTCTGTTCGACGGTTTCGCCAACCTGTTTCTCGACGGTTTCGCCGACCTGTTTCTCGACGGTCTCACCGACGGTTTCTTCGACCGCCTGAGTCATCCAGTCGGGGTCGAACCGGGCCATCTTCCAGACGACGTGGACGACGTAGGAGGCAAAGACGCCAACGCCGAACGCGATCCCGATGTTGGTATCTAGTGTCGCGATCAGAACGATCGAGAGCGCGATCAATGCCCCGTAGGCGAGATCGATGGCTGCGTCGACTCGAATCGGATTCAGCATCGTCGACCGTCACCCGCCCACTCCAACCCGGCACCTTCCGATCGTGCGATGCCGCGATCGCATCGCTCGCGTCCCACCCAACGTTCGATCGATCGCCGATCCCTCGACTGCAGCCGGTTCCGGACGGTGGTCATACGCCCGGGGTTCGGCGCGCGAGCGGTTGAATCCTTTGGGATTCGGCGGCGAATCGGTCTTGGAACAGGCGCACTTTTAGGCTTCCTCTGAAAAGTATATCTGTGAGCGAATTACTGCTCGTTGTCGGGCTCCTCGTCGCAGCCTTCGTCGGTTACAACATCGGCGGCGCGACGACGGGACCCGCGTTCGGACCGGCCGTCGGCGCGAACGTGATCACGAAGCTCATGGCGGCTGCGCTGATGGCGGTCTTTTTCTTCCTCGGCGCGATCACCATCGGTCCGAACGTCGTCGACACGCTCGGCGAGGAACTGGTCACCGATACGGCGATCTTCACGATGCGGTCGAACGTCGCCGTCCTCTTTTTCATCGGCGGCGCGCTGTTCGTCGGCAACTACGCCGGCGTGCCCGCCTCGACGTCGATGACCGCCGTCGGGGCAATCGCTGCGCTCGGTCTCGCGACCGGCGAGCTCGACTTCGCCGTCCTCGGGGAGATCGTCGTCTGGTGGATCGTCGCTCCGATCATCGGATTCTGGGTCGCGGGCGTTGTCGGCCGGTACTTCTATCCGCGAATCAACGAGCGGATCGCCATCGAAGGCAACCGCGAAGGTCGCGAGATGATCACGCTCGATCGTTCGAGAACGGTCCCCCGTCTACAGTTCGGTGAGGGGGCCAACCGCCGCGAGATCACCGGCGCGTTCGTCGTCGTCGGGATCGGCTGTCTGATGGGCTTTTCCTCTGGGACGAGCAACATCGCGAACGCAATCGCCCCGATCTACGGTACCGGTGACGTCGACATGATCCCGCTGATCCTGATCGGGTCGGCTGCCGTCGCGGTCGGCTGTTTTACCATCGCCCGACGAACGCTCGACACGCTCGGCAACGACATCACCAACCTGCCGCTGACGGCCGCGATCGTGGTCGCGGTCATCAGCTCAACGATCGTCGTCGGCCTCTCCTGGATCGGTATCCCCGCTAGCTTCGTCGTCATCGCGACGATGAGTATTATCGGGCTCGGATGGGGCCGAGCCTCACGGACGACGACGATTTCGGACGCACGAGAGGGCGAAGAGACCCACGTCTCGGTTGGTGCACTCGCCGCAGAAGAGGAAGGCGAACAGTCACCAGAGATCGGCGAGGAAAACCCTGAGGATATCCCGAAAGCGTCGGATCTGTTCGACCCCTCGACGACAGCGCGAGTGATCCTCATGCAAAACGTCGTCCCGATCATCTCGACGGTCGGTGCCTACCTCACGTTTCGGTTTATTCCCGTGTTCGGGCTGTGATGGGTTTCGATCGCTCGCCCGCGCCCGAGAACCGCCGATTTTGGTAACTGAGGGTACAGGATCCGGCGCTGAGACCCCGTTAGTCAGTAAGACGCCTGCAGTAGCCGGCAGCGGGTCGGAACGAACAGCAAGCTATACCAAGGCGGGCCTCGAATCGCCGTGTGATGCCCACGGTAGAATACCTCAACTACGAAGTGCTAGACGACCAGGGCTGGGAAATGGACGACGACGACCTCTTCGAGCAGGCCGCAGACGCCGGCCTCGACGAGGAGGACTACGGTACGCTCGACGTCGCCGAGGGCGAGTACATCCTCGAGGCCGCTGAGGCACAGGGCTACGACTGGCCCTTCTCCTGCCGTGCCGGCGCCTGCGCGAACTGCGCAGCGATCGTCTACGAGGGCGAGATCGACATGGACATGCAGCAGATCCTCTCGGACGAGGAGGTCGAGGACAAGAACGTCCGTCTGACCTGTATCGGCTCCGCCGAGACCGACGAGGTGCAGATCGTCTACAACGCGAAGCACCTCGACTACCTGCAGAACCGCGTCATTTAACGACTCGGCCTCCGACTTTCCGTTTTGCTGTACGTGCCCGTAGCGGTGGTGCTCTCGTTCGACGAACCGGTCCCCTATACTTTCCTATGGGGAGAGTTTGGAAGCAACCTCTTCCGCGGCCGAAAAGATAACGCCGGAGCGCTCGAGAGTGGCGACCCGTGACACCGCTCGACGCCGCGACGGCTCCGGATCTGCTCAGGCTGTGTGCCGTTCCCGTCCTCGGCTGGGCCGCCGTGCGCGACGTCAGAACCAGGCGGATCCCGAGTACGCTCTGGATCCCGCTCGCGCTGCTAGGAGCCGTGCTGTTGGTCTGGGACGGACTGCTAGCTCGCGGCGTTAGTTCAACGATCTGGCAGTACGAGTTTCTCGTCCCGGCGGCGATCAGCCTCGGGTTCGTCGTCCCCTTCGCGTACCTGTGCTGGTGGGTCGGCGGGTTCGGCGCCGCCGACGGGAAGGCGCTGCTGGTGCTCGCCTTGCTGTTCCCGACGGTACCGCAGTACGCGGTCGGCACCTGGTCGCTCCCGGTCGCGACGGCACCCCTCGGGGCGTTTTCGTTTACCGTTCTGACCAACGCCGTCCTCGTCGCGCTTGTGATTCCGCTCGTGCTTGCGGTCCACAACGCGGCTTCCGGACGGTTCACGCGGCTCATGTTCGTCGGCAGACCCGTCGCCTGGGACCGCGTACCGACGACCCACGGCAAGCTGCTGTCGGCGCCCGACGAGGACGCGGGTGGCGGCCTCGACCTCGACGCCCTGCGGATGTACCTGCGCTGGCGCGGCCTGACGCTGGCCCAGCTTCGCGAGCGAGCCGACCGCGCCCGCGATCCCGCGACGCTGCCCGCGGAGCCGAATTCGCCGACCGACGGTGCCGTCGGCGCTCGTCCCCGCACCGACGGCGCCGGTGGGCTCGAGGACGCGGCCGACTCTCACGAGTACGACGACCCCTGGGGCGCGGCGGCGTTTCTTGACGATATCGACGGAACGGCGTACGGAACGACCCCGGCGGAGCTGCGAGAGGGACTCGAGACGCTCGCCGTCCGGGATCGGGTCTGGATTTCGCCGGGACTGCCCTTCCTCGTCCCGCTGTTTCTCGGGCTCGTGATCGCGCTCGTCTACGGCGACGTGTTGCTGGGAACCCTACTGTAGGGACCGTTCGTAGACCGGGACGAGGACGGTCCAGAACAGAACGATCCCTGCTCCGATCACGACGACCGACAGCCAGGGCCACTCGGCGCCGATCGGGAGCCCGCCGAACAGGAGGGCGACGGTTCCGACGAGCAACAGCGCCGAGAGGAGGACGCTCGCGAGTTCGATCGTCGCCGCGACGGGGTTCGCTCGCAGGCGAGCGCCGACGTCGGGAACTGTCATACCCGTAGCTCACACGGCAGGCCCAAAACCCTCACGGCGGTTCCGGATCAGATTCGGGACTCGATGTCGTCGGCGATCCCGTCGAGTTCGTCGTCCGCGAGGTCGGGCGCCTCGCCCGCGACGCCGTGGATCGGGCCGCCGCCGTCGCCCTCGAAGCGGGGGACGATGTGGCAGTGGACGTGTGGCACCTCCTGACCCGCGGCCTCGCCGTTGTTGAAGGCGACTGTCGAGGCGTCGGCGTCGACGCTCTCCTCGACGGCCGGCACCAGCCGGTGGATCGTCGCGTACAGATCCGTCGCGACGTCCCCGGGGACGTCGTTGAGCCGCTCGTACTCGTCTTTCGGGATCACCAGGGTGTGGCCCGGCGCCAGCGGGTTAGCGTCGAGGAAGGCGACGGTGGTCTCGTCCTCGTAGACGATGCGGGCGGGGATCTCTCCCTCGACGATCTGCGTGAAGATCGTGCTCATACGCCAGTGTGTGTCGGCTCGCCGTAAGAAGGTTACCGCTGAACAGCGTGAAAGCCCACGACTTCGGTCGTGGGAGGACGTCAGGATCCGTTGGTCGACACGGAGCGTATTCAACCCTGATTCTTATCACCCTGTGTTTGTTCCTTCCCGACACCGATCGCGACCGCCGAAGTGGGTTCCGTTCTATCCCTCGATCGCCGTCTCGCAGCACGGACCCCGTCGAACCGCCGATAGACGCCGTCGTCGAACGCACCATGAGCCACTTACCTAATCATGCGGACGATCTGGGGCTCGAGGACGGCCTCGAGGCGCTCCGTGCGGAGTCGGATTTCTCGGGCCCGATCGATCCGGCAGACGAGCACGACTCGTACGACCACCTCGCGCTCGTCCACGAGTCCCGCACCGAACAGCTCTCGACGGTGATCCCGTTCGTCGAACGCGGCCTCGAGCGCGGGGAGCGGTGTGTGTACGTCGCGGACGAAACCGAACCCACGGCGATTCTCGAGGGACTCCGGGACGCGGGCGTCGACGTCGACGCCGCGCTGGAATCGGGTGCACTGGCGGTCCACACCGCGGCGGACTCGTTTCTCCGAAACGGGTCGTTCGAGCCGGACGACGCGATCGCCGTTCTCGAGGACGCCATCGCGAACGCCACCGAGGAGTACGACGGGCTCCGGATCGCCAGCGAGATGACCTGGGCGCTGCACGACGCGTCCGTCGAGGCGCTCGTCGAGTACGAGAGTAAACTCAACCGTCTCCTGCCGAACGAGAACGGGATCGCGCTCTGTCAGTACGACCGCGAGCGGTTCCCGCCGTCGGTCCTTCGCGAGATCATCGAGACCCACCCTCATCTGATCTACGACGGAACGGTCTGTCAGAACTTCTACTACGCGCCGCCCGCGGAGGTTTTCGGCTCCGACGAGCCGGAGCGCGAGCTCGATCGAATGATGGGGACGCTGGTCGACCGCACCGAAGCCAGGGCCGAACTCCAGAAACGCCATCGACACCTCGTGCGCCAGAACGAGATCACGGCCGATCCCGACGCCTCGTTCGGCGAGCAGCTCCAGCGGCTGTTCGACCTCGGCTGCGAGCGGTTCGACCTCGAACTCGGCGCGATGGCCCGCGTCGATACCGAGCGCGACCGGTTCGAGGTCGAGTACGCCAGCGACGACCACGAGTATCTCGAGCCCGGCGTCGAGCTACCGCTCTCGGAGACGTTCTGTGCCGGCACCACCGGCGTCGAACCGTCGGAGTGTGTCGACGATCCGGAATCGGACGGGTACGGCGACGCGCGCGTCTACGAGGAGTTCGGGCTGCAGTCGTATCTGGGCACCTACGTCGAAACCGACGCCGGCGCCGACCGCACGTTCTTTTTCGTCTCGTCGGACTCGCGGGACCGTCCGTTCTCGGACGCGGAGCGGACGTTCCACCACCTGATGGCCCAGTGGATCGCCTACGAACTCGAGTACGAGGAGCGCGAGCGTGCACTCCAGGCGTCGAACGAACGGCTCGAGCAGTTCGCCTACGCGGCCTCTCACGACCTGCAAGAACCCCTGCGAATGATCACGAGCTATCTGCAGCTACTCGATCGCCGGTACGGCGACGACCTCGACGAGGACGCCGAGGAGTTCCTCGCGTACGCGGTCGACGGCGCCGACCGAATGCGCGACATGATCGAGGGGCTACTCGCGTACTCCCGGATCGAAACCAAGGGCGACCCCTTCGAACCCGTCGACTTGAACGCGGTGCTCGAGGACGTTCGCGAGGATCTCCAGCTCGCGGTCCGGGAGAGCGACGCCGAGATCACGGCCGAGGAGCTGCCCCGCGTCGAGGCCGATCCGGGTCAGCTGCGCCAGGTCTTCCAGAACCTGCTGGACAACGCGATCACCTACAGCGGCGACGATCCGCCGCGGGTCCACGTCGACGCGAGACGGCGGGGTGAGCGGTGGGTCGTCTCGGTCCACGACGATGGGATCGGGATCGAGTCCGAGAACAGCGAGCGGGTGTTCACCGTTTTCGACCGCCTGCACAGCCACGAGCAGTACGAGGGAACGGGGATCGGGCTCGCGCTCTGTCAGCGGATCGCCGAACGCCACGGCGGCGAGATCTGGGTCGATTCGGAACCCGGCGAGGGGGCGACGTTCTCGGTCGCGCTGCCCGCTGTCGGGGAGTCGCCGACCCCGTCGCGCTGATCGGCGCCGACTAGAACTGGATGTGGGAGCTCGAGCTCGGCCCCTCGTCGCCGTCGTCGTCGCTCGTCCCGCCCTCCCGGAGGAAGCTGACGTCGTCGTCGGTTAGATACACCGCTCCGTCCTCGACGGCGATCTCGACGTCGACCAGCGTCGTGTCCGCCGCCTCCCCGTTGTCGCAGTAACCCGAGCAGGTCTCGAACATCGAGCCGTGTTTCGGGCAGACGATCTCCCCGTCGCGGATCACGGCGCCGACGTCCTCGCGGTGGAGTCGCTGGTCCTCGTGGGTACACCGGTTGATCCACGCCTCGACGGGCTCGCGGTCGTCGTCGTGACAGGGGACGAGGATTACTTCTTCCTCGTCGCCCCGACCGTCCCGCACCGTAAACAGCCAGGAGCCGTCTTCGAGAACCGTTTCGACGCTCGTCAGTCGGTGGCGAACCGCCATACCCTCGCTTGGACGGCGGGTGGCTTAGGCGTCGGGGCCGCTCTCGACGAGTTCCTCGAGCGTCGCGCCGATTTCGGCGAGATACTCCTCGGGCTCGTACCCCATACGGACGATCCAGACGTCCTGATAGGACGGGTGGAGGATCGGAACGAGCCAGGTGTCGAGGGTCTCGCAGCGAACGGGCTCGAGGACGGCGTCGATGAACCCGTCGAGCACCCGGCCCTCGGCCGCCAGCACGGATTTCGTCGCGTGTTTGCCCGTCGCGAGGACGACGTCGGGCTCGAGGGTCTCGACCTCGGTCACCAGGTGGGCCCGGCAGTTCGCCCGCTCCTCGTCGGTCGGCTCGCGGTTGCTGGCCGAGGCGTCCTCGCTCGCGGTTTCACCGCTTTCAGTCGAGGAGCGTGGCTCCTCGCTCGCGGGAAAACACTTCACGGCGTTCGTGTAGTAGGCGTCCTCGTCGTAGCCGACCGTCTCGAGCATCCGTCGGATCCGTCGGCCGGAGTGACGGGAGGTGTAGGCCTTGCCCGTCCAGTTGCCGCCCTTCCAGCGGTCGGCGTCGGGGTTTCCGGAGCCGGGTGCCTCCCCGACGACCAACACGTCGGCGTCGAGCGGTCCCGTTCCCCACGAGATGCAGTTGCGGTTCTCCGCGAGGGCGGGACACCGCCGACAGCCGGGCTCGATGACGTTTCTCGAGTCGGGAAACGGCGGCTCGACTGGTCCGGAGTCGTCGTTCGAAGCTGGCACGGGTTCGCTCGGCGCTCGAGGGGGATAGGCGAGTCGGATCGGAACGGGCGAGGGACAAGCTTACCTTCGTCAGGCGGCTCTCGGAGGATAATGGCTTCCGAACTCGTTGCAGAATCGCTTTCGTTGCTACTGTACACCCTTGTTGCCGTCGTGCTCACCGCGGGCGGGCTCGCCGCCGAGTACGCGAGCGCCCAGCACTTCGGCTCCGGGGAGGCGATGGTCGCGGTCTGGCTCGCTGCCATCGGCGCGATCATGCTGTACGCCGGCGTCTACGGTATCGGCTATCAGAAGGTCCTGGCGTCGCTTCGTTCGAGCTAGGCGGTGTTGGCGAGCGCGGCCGCGTCGTGGACGAGTTTTCCCAACAGCGCGAGTCCGCTCCCGTAGTAACAGATCGTACCGGCGACGACGGTGAGCGTGCCGATCCCGTCGGAGAGCGCACTCAGCAGGCCCGGCGACGCGACGCCTCCGCTCGCCGTCGTTCCCGTTTCGATCAGCCACCACCCCAGCACGACGAGGACGACGAGTTGCACCACCGCCCGATCGACCAGCAGGCCGATCGCGTCCCGTGCCGCGAGCGATCGGGGGGTCGGTTCAGTCGCCATCGGATCGCTCCCCCGGGACGTCCTCGTGGCTGGATCCCCAAATCGCGGCGTCCCGCATCGCGAGCCGGGTACCGACGTACGACGCCGCCGTCAGAACGGCGAAGACGAACGTGAGCCCGATCAAACTGTTAATCGCCATGCGGAGTACAACAGTAATCCAACAGATAATATTTGTTCTACGTTCGGATGGCGAACGGAAAACCGACAGGGTCCGGAACGGACGCTTTCGCACCTCGCGTCGACGGTGACTGCGGGATCCGTCCTCGAGCTGGACCTGCAATATCGATTCCTCTTTACCGTCCCGTGCAATTACGTCTGGTATGAGCAGGTTCGACGAGGTCGACGACCAGTACGACCCCCACACCCTGGAACAGCGGGTGTTCGACTACTGGGACGACGTCGACGCCTACGAACAGACGGTCGAGCACCGATCCGACGGCGAATCCTTCTTCTTCGTCGACGGCCCGCCGTACACGTCGGGGTCGGCCCACATGGGTACGACCTGGAACAAGACCCTGAAGGACGTCTACATCCGCTTCCTGCGGATGCAGGGGTACGACGTCACCGACCGTCCGGGCTACGACATGCACGGACTGCCGATCGAGACCCGCGTCGAGGAACGGCTCGGCTTCGAGAACAAGAAGGACATCGAGGAGTTCGGCGAGGAGAACTTCATCCAGGAGTGTAAGGACTACGCCGACGAACAGCTCGAGGGACTCCAGCAGGACTTCCAGGACTTCGGCGTCTGGATGGACTGGGACGATCCCTACCGGACCGTCGAGCCCGAGTACATGGAGGCGGCCTGGTGGGGGTTCTCGAAGGCCGCCGAGCGCGGCTTAGTCGAGAAGGGCCACCGCTCGATCTCGCAGTGTCCCCGTTGTGAGACCGCTATCGCGAACAACGAGGTCGAGTACGAGGACGTCGAGGACCCCTCGGTCTACGTGAAATTCGACCTCACCGACCGGGAGGGGTCGGTCGTCATCTGGACGACGACCCCGTGGACGATCCCGGCGAACACGTTCGTCGCGGTCGACCCCGATCTGACCTACCAGGGCGTACGCGCCGAGAAAGACGGCGAGGAGGAGGTCATCTACGTCGCCGAGGACTGCGTCGAGGGCGTCCTCAAGGAGGGCCGCTACGACGACTACGAGGTCGTCGAGGAGTGCTCGGGTGAGGAGATGATCGGCTGGGAGTACGAACACCCCCTCGCCGAGGAGGTTCCCGGCCACGTCGACGTCGACGACGCCCTCCAGATCTACGACGCGGAGTACGTCGAGGCCGACCGCACCGGGCTCGTCCACTCCGCGCCCGGCCACGGTGAGGAGGACTTCCAGCGGGGACGCGAGCTCGGCTTGCCGATCTTCTGTCCGGTCGCCGGCGACGGCGTCTACACCGAGGACGCCGGCAAGTACGAGGACCAGTTCGTCAAAGAGGCCGACGAGGAGATCATCGCCGACCTCGAGGACAACGGGGCGATGCTCTCGGCCGACACCGTCCACCACAGCTACGGCCACTGCTGGCGCTGCGATACGGGGATCGTCCAGATCGTCACCGACCAGTGGTTCATCACGATCACCGACGTCAAAGAGGAGCTGCTTTCCAACATCGAGGACAGCGAGTGGCACCCCCAGTGGGCACGGGACAACCGGTTCCGGGACTTCGTCGAGGACGCCCCCGACTGGAACGTCTCCCGCCAGCGCTACTGGGGGATTCCCCTCCCCGTCTGGACGCCCGAGGACCGGGACGACGACGAGGACATGCTCGTCATCAGCGACCGCGAGGAGCTCGTCGAGCGGGTCGACCAGGAGATCGAGTACGATTCGGTCGACCTCCACAAGGACACCGTCGACGACCTGACGATCACCGAGGACGGCAAGACCTACACCCGCGTTCCCGACGTCTTCGACGTCTGGCTGGACTCCTCGGTAGCCTCCTGGGGAACGCTGAACTATCCCTCGGACGACAGCCGGTTCGACGAGCTCTGGCCTGCCGACCTCATCCTGGAGGCTCACGACCAGACCCGGGGCTGGTTCTGGTCCCAGCTCGGGATGGGCACCGCGGCGATCGGTGAGAGCCCCTACCAGGAAGTGCTGATGCACGGCCACGCGCTGATGCCCGACGGCCGCGCGATGAGCAAGTCCAAGGACATCCTGATCGACCCCCACGAGGCGATCGACAGCCACGGCCGGGACGTGATGCGACTGTTCTTGCTGTCGAACAACCCGCAGGGCGACGACATGCGCTTCTCCTGGGACGGGATGCAGACGATGGAGGACAACCTCCGGACGCTGTGGAACGTCTTCCGGTTCCCGCTGCCGTACATGCGTCTCGACGGGTTCGATCCCGGCGTTGCGACGGAGTCGCAACGAGGCGAAGGCGGCGAAGCCGCCGGAGCGACGACCCTCGAGGACGTCGACGACGACCTCGAGCTGATCGACGAGTGGGTGTTGGCCCGGCTGCAGTCGACGAAAGCCGAGATGACCGAGAGCTTCGAGGTGTACCGCCAGGACAAGGCCCTCGACGCGCTCCTCGAGTTCGTCGTCGAGGACGTCTCCCGCTTTTACGTCCAGGCGGTCCGCGAACGGATGTGGGAGGAAGACGACAGCGCCTCCAAAGAGGCCGCTTACGCGACGATCTATCGGGTCCTGCGGGAGACGGTCGCGCTGCTCGCCCCCTACGCCCCCTTCGTCAGCGACGAGATCTACGGCACCCTCACGGGCGAGGCCGAGCACGACACCGTCCACATGTGCGACTGGCCCGCCGTCGAGGAGTACTGGGTCGACGACCAGCTCGAGGACGACGTCGCCTTCCTGCGGGCGATCGAGGAGGCCGGCGCCAACGCTCGCCAGCAGGCCGGCCGCAAGCTGCGCTGGCCCGTCCCGCGGGTCGTCGTCGCTGCCGACGACGAGCGCGTCCTCGAGGCCGTCGAGCGCCACGCCGGCCTGCTCGAGGACCGGCTCAACGCCCGCGAGATCGAGCTCGTCTCGCCCGACGACCGCTGGGGTGAGCTGAACTACAGCGCCCAGGCCGACATGAGCGAGCTGGGTCCCGCCTTCGGTGACCGCGCGGGCCAGGTGATGAACGCGCTCAACGAGGCCCGGATCGACGAGCCCGACCTCGAGGCCCTCGAGGCAGCCGTGAACGACGTCCTCGAGGACGACGAATCGATCACCGAGGAGATGGTTTCGTTCGTCACCGAGACCCCCGAGGGCGTCGCGGGCACCGCGTTCTCGCTGAACGGCGACGACCGCGGGGTGGCCTACGTCGACGCCTCGCTGACCGACGACATCGAAAGCGAGGGGTACGCCCGCGAGGTCATCCGCCGGGTCCAGGAGATGCGCAAGGAGCTCGATCTGGACGTCGAGGAGCGGATCGTCCTCGACGTTGAGATCGACGACGACCGCGTCGCCGACCTCGTCGCCGAGCGCGAGGGCCTGCTCCGCGAGGAGGTTCGGGCAGACGAGCTCCGGACCGTCGAGGACGGCCACCGCAAGGAGTGGGAGGTCGAGGGCGTGACGATGGAGATCGCCGTCGAACCGGTTGCGGCGGCGGAAGCCTCGGGCTGATCGCCGTCGGAGACCGGTGTGAGAGGATAGCTACACCGCGTTTTTTCCGTCCGCGTTCGTCGTCGAAGCCGTTCGAGAAACCCTACAGCTCGGCCGCAATCGAGGGCGCGACCGAGACGGCGCTGTACTGGCGCTCGATCGTGTCGGTGCCGTAGATCGACTCGACGCCGGCCCGGGAGAGCTTCGTGACGGCGTTGCGAGCGAGCAGCGGGTGGACGCAGGTGACGAACACCCGGCCGACCCCCCGGTCGCCCAGCACGCCGACCGCCTCGCTCATCGTCGACCCCGTCGCGATGATGTCGTCGGCGACGACGACGTCCCGGTCGGCGACGGTGACGTCGCTGGGCGAAATCTCGACCTCGGTGCCCGAGAGGCGGTTCTTCTCGAAGTAGTCCACCTCGCCGGTTCCGTAGGCGTCCCGGACCGTCTCGGCGAGCTCGATCGCGCCGGCGTCGGGCGAGAGGAAGACGGGATCCGTAAGATCCTCGGGAAGGGGTTCGGCCAGCCGATCGGCGGCGTCGACGGCGGTCGCAGCGGGCTCGAAAAAGTCACAGATCGCGTCCTCATGTGGGTTGACGGTGAGCACGCGATCCGCTCCGGTCGAGACGGCGCGGGCGACCGCCCGCGCGGAGACCGGGTGGCCGGGTTCGAACGCCTCGTCCTGGCGGCCGTAGCCCATGTACGGCAGGACGGTTACGACCTCGTCGGCGCCGGCCTCCTGGACGGCGTCCTGGAGCTGGAGCACCTCGAGATGGGCGTCGCTCGAGGTCGTCGAGGCGACGACGATCGCCCGGTCGATGTCGCGGTCGGCGACGTCGGGAGCGGCCGCGAGCAGTTCGCCGTCGGGAAACCGGTCGTACTCGACGGTAGCGAGCGGTTCCTCGAGTTCGCGAGCGAGGACGCCGGCGAGCGCCTGTGAGGTGGATCCGCTGACGATCATACGTATCGCCACAGTGCGGCGGGTAAACCCGTTTTCGTTCTCCGTGTCGAATCCACCGATGGCGCGGCAGGATCCGAACGGCTACGGACGGGCCCGTCGTAGCCCCCCGTATGGCATCCGACGCGGTCGCCCGCATCGTCGAGGACGCCCTCGGTGCCGAACTGCGCGCGAGCAGCCGTCCCGACCAGGGGTCGGTCGCCGAGACGGTCGTTCTCGAACTCGCCGACGAGCCCGGGCGCGCGGTCTGCAAGCGCGGCGGCGCCAGCGTCTGGACGGGTGACGTGATCGAGCCGTCCGTCGTCGCTCGTGTCGGTCGCGAGACCCCGCTCCCGGTCCCCGACGTCCTCGCGTCGGGGACGCTCGCGGGCGGCCCCGACGAGCCGACGAACCGGTGGGCCCTCTACGAGTTCCTGCCGGGACGGAATCCGGGACTCGAGTACGCGACCCTCGAGCCCGCCGTTCGCCGACGCCTCGTCCGGGAGGCCGGCGAGCTGCTCGGCCGACTCCACGCGACGTCCTCGCTCGCGTTCGACCGCGTCTGCGGGCTCGCCCGCGAGGACGGGCGGCTTCGACCGCGCGAGCCCACAGGTTGGCACGCGATGGATCCGGGACCGGTGCTCGACGGGCTCCCGGTTCCACTCGCCGGGGATCCGGACTGTCGCCCGGTGTTGACCCACGGCGACTACCAGCCCTCGAACCTGCTGGTCGAGGACGACGGATCGATCGTCGGCGTCCTCGACTGGGGGAACGCCCACGTCACCCACGCCGAGTACGCGCTGGCCCGCGCCGAGGCCCGGTTTGTCGACGTGCACGCCCGAGCTCTCGATCGCGACGAACGCGCGCGACTCCGGACTGCGTTCCGGACCGGATACGCTCGCGAGGCTCGCCTCGAACCGGACGCGACGCGTCGACTCCGAACCTACAAGCTGCTCTGGCTCGCCCAGTCGGCGGCGAACTACGGGCGAATCGCTCGCGACGCCCGGGGGCGACGACAGCTGCGACGCCAGTGGCGGCGGCTGCTCGAAGGGTAGCTCTGTCGGCGGATTTATCCGTAATTTGCCCGAAGGGAGAGGTATGAACGATCGACGGACCGACGACCAAACGGTCGAGTCGACCGACACCGAGCGGTCGGCGCGGACCGAGGAGTCGGCCACCGAGCGACGCGCTCCACGCGAGTCCGAGGCCGAGGACGTCCCCTCGAGCCAGCCGCCGGATCGCGACCCCCAGCCGTCAGGGTCGGGGCCAGGACCGAGCGCCGATCCGGGTCGGGGGTGGGCGACCCTCGCGTTCGCGCTGGCGCTGGTCTCGCTGGTGACGGCGGGAGCGACGGCCGCGATCCACGAGCTGACCGTCGCCGCGACCGGCGCCGCCGTCCTCGGGATCGCGTTCGCCGCACTGGGGGCGGTTGCGCTGACCGACGGCAGCGGCGTGGCCGCGGGGCTGTCGGAGGGGTGGGCCGAACACCGGCTCTACGTCTGGTTCGCGACGGCGCTGTTCGGCGGGGGTGCCCTCCTCGGGGCCGCCCTCGTCGCCGCGGGGATCGACCTCTCGGAGCTGTTCCTCGAGCTCCTGACCGAGGAGTTCGGCGAGGAAGAGTTCGTCGACGACGAGCTCGCCGAGGGCGGCGGGATCGAGCTCTCGGCGACGTTCTTCCTCGTCCAGAACACGCCGCCGTTTCTGGCGGCGATCTTCGGCGCGCTCACGCTCGGGCTGGTGACGACGATCATCATGGTGTTTAACGGGATCATCGTCGGCAACATCGCGGTCGTCACCGGGCTCGAGGTCGGGTTCGGCCCCATCGTTGCCCTGCTTGCCCCCCACGGGATCTTCGAGCTGCCCGCGCTGTTTATCGCCGCCGGCGTCGGCTTCCGGTTTCTCCACCGGGCCGGCCAGCGGCTCGTCGGCTCGCGCGAGTCGCTGTTCACGAAGGCGTACGTCTACCGGACGACGCTGCTGGTCGCGTTCGGCTGGCTGTTGCTCGCGCTGGCGGCGTTCGTCGAGGCGTACCTGACGATCGTCATCGCGGAGGCGCTGTTCCCGGAGCTGGCCGAACCGTAGCCGTCGCTCGGCGGACGAAGATCGGCCTCGAGGACGGAACCGAGAACTGGGTCGAAAACGAACGGTTAGTCGACGAACTCGATCGCGTCGCCGAACTCGAGCGGGACCGACCCCTTCCGGTAGCCCTCGACGTAACCGTCGGGACGGGCGCGGTAGACGACTGCGGGACGGTGACGGAGGTCGGGCCGTTCGCCTCGCACGGCGGCCCAGGCGTCGTCCCGGAAGCTCGAACAGTCGACGAACAGGACGGCACCGCCGCCGTGTTCGGCGAGCTGGCCGTCGGTCTTCGTCTCGGCGGTGTCGCGGACGGCGGCGACGGGACCGGCCGCGACCCGGTTGGCCGGCGGCTGGGGACGGGTCACCTCGACGAGGCGGTTCGTCTCCTCGTCTTCGGCCCGGTAATCGAGCGAGTGTCCGGTCGTCACCTCGATCTCCGGAGTGACCTCGTAGCCCGCGTCGGTGAGGATCTTCGCGGCGATGAACTCACCCATCGCGGCGCTCATCCGAACGCGGTCGACGTGGTCGCTGGTACCGAGCTTCCCCGCCATGACGGACCGATACTCGTCTAACACGCCGGTCTTGAGAAACTCCTCGAAGAATCGCGTCGTCTCGCGACGGCCGGCGTCGGGGAAACCGGCGCCGTGTTCGCGGAAAAAGGCCCGCGTCGACTCGCGGCCGTCCTTGGACATGAAAACGGGCAGGAAGAACCACGAGAGGTACGGGTAGTCCTCGAGCCAGGGGTCGGTCTCGTGTAAGGTTGCGAGCAGCTCCCGCTGGCTCCACCGGGCGACGTGGTAGGGAATTTCCTGCCAGCCGAACTTGTCTGTCTTCCACAGCGCCGAGGGAGTCTCAGTGTTGCCCATCCAGTAGGCTTCCTCGCCGTTGCGAGCAAACAGTGCGAGGTCGCCGTTTTGCATCTCGAAGCGGTGTGTCTCCCAGTCCGCACCGATGTCGAATCGCGGGGCGACCGCCCGAGCACCGATGTTCGAGCGAAGCGGCCCCAGTATCTCCTGTCGAACTCGTTGCTCGCTCCAGCGGGCGGGCGAGTAACGAAAGCGAAGCGGCCGTGCCACGTCGATAGGTTGTGGCCGGGTGGGTATATACTGTTCGCTGACGGGACGACCGGGGTGTGGGTCACCGTTACATTGATAAGCGTCAGCTGCCTACAATGTGTATACTTACCATGTCAATGGGTGCCTATGATGAGGACGAACACGAGCGGCGCGAGGAGCAGGCCTCGCGGGTGGACGCGGATTTCGACGACGAGCGGACGATCTACCACGGAAAAGTCGAGTACGACGCCGGCGAATCCGCCGAGGAGCTGCTGAACAAGTTCGAGGAGATCAAGTCGGATTAGCGGATCGACCGGTCGCTCTCCTTCCTGGACCGTCGCTGGAGCAGTACCGACAGCGTCGCCACCGCGACGACGGCGATCACGTGGCCGACCAGCGCGGCGACCAGGATCGGGTGGTCGAGCACGAACGGGACGAACAGGAGCTGGACGCCCGCGAACGCCACATTGAGTCCGTCGATGCGGGCGTACTCCCGAGTCGTTTCGGGGCCGAACTCGTAGACGACCGCCCGCCAGAGTCCGGCGACCGTCGCCCACCAGCAGGTACCGATCCGGTAGACGACGTCCCACAGGATCAGCAGTAACAGGGCGACCGCCAGCGACGGCGGCTCGGGACCGAGGATCTCCGTCAGCAACGGCTGGTCGCTGGTCCGGGGGTCGGTGACGAACAGGTACGTAACCAGGAGCACGAACGATACCACCCCGAGGACGACCTCAATGTTCGAGCCGAACAGCACGCGCCGGTAGCCGTCGGGCGAGCGAAGCGCCCGAACCGAGCGGCTGTACCGGAGCATGAGCCAGCTGCCGACCGCCGCGACGAGGACGGCGACGGTCCCCGGAACGACCGCGTCCCACAGCCCATAGACGGCCGCGACGGCCAGCAGGGCGCCCTCGAAGACGGTAAACTGAATCCCGATCGCGAGCCGGTCCGAGAGCTCGACGCCCGGCAGCGCACCGACGATGCTCTCGTAGACCCACGTCTCCCCGTACTCCGGAGTCCGGCTCATTCCTCGAGCGGGCGCCCCTCGTCGGGCAGCCCGCTCTTGAGAGTGTCCCCGTCGAGGGTTCCCTCCTCGGCGAGCGCGCTGCGGACGGCGTCTTCGAACGGCGTCGGATCGACGCCGACGAGCTCCCGCAGCCGGTCGTCCTCGACGACCACCGGGTTGACCATCCCCTCGATCAGCCGGTGGGCGACCTTCGGGTCGACGTCCGTCACGAGGTCGACCCAGTACGCCGACAGCGTCGGCGTCAGTACCGGGACCGGGACGATCACCGGCTCCCAGCCCCTCGTGATCCTCGCGGTCGTCCGGAGCATCTCCCCGTAGGTGAGGACGTCCGGGCCGCCGATCTCGTAGGTCTCGCCCGCGGTCTCGGGACGCTCGAGGACGGCGAGCAGGTACGCGATCACGTCGTCGATGGCGATCGGCTGGCAGTCGACGTGGACCCACCGCGGGGTCACCATCACCGGGAGCCGCTTTGCGAGCTGGCGGACGATTCGGAAGCTCGCGCTCTCGGCACCGATGATGATCGCCGCCCGGAGCACGGTCACGTCGGCGCTGCCGGACTCGAGCTCGGACTCGACGAGTCGCCGGGAGGCCAGGTGTTCCGAGAGCGCCTCGTCCTCGTCGCCCAGCCCGCTGAGGTAGACGATCCGATCGAGGGCGGCGTTGGTCGCCGCCCGTTCGAAGTTCCGTGCGGCGCGGCGGTCCTGCCCGATGAGATCATCGTCGCCGCTCCCCATCGTGTGGATCAGGTAGTAGGCGGCGTCGATCCCCTCGAGGGCGTCCTCGAAACTCCCCTTCTCGAGGACGTCGCCCTCTGCGACGGTGATCCCGTCGTCGGGCGGATCGTACTCCGCGGCGTCCCGAACGAGTACCGTCACGTCGTGGTCGGTCAGCGTACGCAACGCGGCGACGAGCCGACTGCCGACGAAGCCGGTCGCGCCCGTTACGAGGACGTTCATACTGGTTCTACGATCGATCGCTTCTTAACCGATCGCGTTGCAGGCCCGTCGGCGTGCGGGAGGGGACTCACTCGAGGCCATCCCAGCCCGGCGTCCCGGGGGCGCCCCGCTGCTCTTCGATTCCGTGAGCGATCGACGGCGACGGCACCGAGCCGTCGGCGTTCGCTCGCCGACGTTCCCAGGCCTCGATCGCGGGGCCGACCCAGGCGTCCTCGCCGCCGTCATCCGCGCTTTCACCGTCGCTTTCGCCGGAGAGGGACTCGAGGGCTCGTTCGTACCCCCACTCGTAGTGGTGGTCCGACGTCGCGAGGGTGCCCGGACTGGAGGCAGCGGCGACGGCCAGACACTCCGCGCGGTCTGTCGCCCGCAGCTCGCCCGTGGCGAGCCGATCGAGGACGTCCGCGAGCTCCTCCGGGCGCGGGTGACAGAACAGCTTCGCGCCGACCGCCTGGGGGCCAAACAGGAGCTTGTCGGCGTCGCGGTGGGCCCGATCGAGCAGACGCTCGCCGTCGAACGCCGACTCGACGCGCTCACACTCCGTTTCCGCCCCGAGCGCGAGGTTACGCTCGGGGTAGACGCCGCACTCGTCGGGGTACCGGTCGGTACCGTGGATCCGACACTGCAGCGTCGTCGGATCGAGGAAGACGCAGGTCGGCAGCCAGGTCGCGTCCTCGCGACCGAAGGGCGCGACGGGTTTGGGCGGCTTCCGGAGCCCGACGAAGAAGGCGGGTCGACCAGCGACCGCGGCGACCCGGTGGTCCCCGACCGCGACGCCCTCGTCCTCGCCGACCGTCCAGAACCGCGGCGTCAGCGCCGCAGCTGCGCCACGCTCGAGGAAGGTTCGGACCTCGTCGCGGGTGAGCGCGGCGAAGTTGTAGCCGTCGTCGATCGGGCTGGGGTCGACGGCGGACCCCGCGTCGGGACCCGACCTGGCCGCTTGGCGTCCGTGGTCCGGATCGCTCCCGACGTTCTCGTCGAGCAGCGATCGCCAGTCGAGACAGCAGCTGGCACAGTCCTCGCAGTGCACCTCCATAGCCCCGGTACCGTCGGCGCGCCAATAACGGCTGTGCCGAGGGGAACGACTTTCACCGCGCGGGACCGATCGTCACGTATGGCGCGGGATACCTGCGACGGCTGCGGCCGAACGGTGACGGTCGCCGGCGGCATCGCCAACCTCTGGACGTTCGGCGAGGACGACGGCAGCGAGGGGACTGCGATGACCCTGGAGTTCGAGAACGGCTCGGACCATCTGTTGTGTTACCCGTGTATCGCGGCGTTGCCCGACGAGCCGACCGACGCGGACGTCGCGCGGCTGGAACAGGTCGACGAGGAAACGTCGCGACTCGAGTCGAGTTGAGTTGAGGCGGCGCCGGAGGACGAGGGGAAGCGAGCGTGTGACACACCACCACGACCGCGATCGTTCGTGCCGGCGCCGCGAGCGGAAGGGGTGGGAATTGAACGCCACGAGGCACGATGGCCGCCGCGGGCCTGGCGGCGCCGCGGTGCTCTACCGCTGAGCGACCCTTCCGCACTCGAGGTCGACGGGCGGATCCGTATTCGTAACCGACCCACTACTGGTTCCGTATCGCCTGCCTACGCCCCGATAGGCGGCGCCTTCTCGGGTTGTGGATCGCGAAACCGACGGCGGCTGCGGCATGCGAGACGGTTCGTAGCCTTTAGGACGCGACCGACCCGTGGGACGAACGGTGAACCCCGAGCGGATCTTCGAGGCTTTCCCCGCCCCGAGCTACCGCGGTGCCCAGGAGCAGGCGCTTCGCGACATCCGGGACGCGTTCGCGGCCGACAACGACGTCGTGCTGGTGCGGGCGCCGACGGGCAGCGGCAAGTCCCTGCTTGCCCGCGCGGTCGCCGGCTGCGCGCGGACCGTCGACGAGGCCGAGCCCAGCGAGGCCGCGGGCGCGTACTACACGACCCCGCAGGTCTCCCAGCTCGACGACGTCGCGGCCGACGACCTGCTCGCGGACCTGAACGTCATCCGCGGGAAGTCCAACTACACCTGTATCCTCCCTGAGGAGCGCGACACGCCGGTCAACCAGGCCCCCTGCGTCCGCGAGCGGGGGTACGACTGCTCGGTCAAACACCGGTGTCCGTACTTCTCCGACCGGGCGATCGCCTCGAACCGGAAGATTGCGGCGATGACGCTCGCCTATTTCATGCAGACCGCCGGCAGCGAGGTCTTCCGGCAACGCGACGTCGTCGTGGTCGACGAGGCCCACGGGCTCGCCGAGTGGGCCGAGATGTACGCGACGATCCAGCTGGGGCCACGGACGGTGCCGTTCTGGGACGAGCTGCGCGTCCCGGAGATCGACGGGCTCGACCGCGCCGCCAGGTACGCCGAGAACGTCGCCCAGATCTGCACCCGACGAAAGGACGAGCTGCTCGCCGAGGAGTCGCTCACCCCGCGGGAAGTCCGTCAGCGCGACCGACTCCAGGAGCTGATCGGCGAACTGGACTGGTTCGTCTCGGACTACCGGGATCCCGAGAGTCCGACGACGTGGCTGGTCGACCAGTCGGAGCCGCGTTCCGACACAAACGGACGCAACGGCGACGATTCCGGCAAGAAGCTCGGCGGCCCCCTGACGATCAAACCGATGAACCCCGAGCGGTACCTCCGCCACACGGTCTGGGACCGCGGGAACAAGTTCGCCCTGCTGTCGGCGACCATCCTGAACAAGGCGGCGTTCTGTCGGCAAGTCGGCCTCGATCCCGCCGATGTCGCGCTGGTCGACGTCCCTCACACCTTCCCCGTCGAGAACCGCCCGCTGTACGACGTCACGCAGGGAAAGATGACCTACGAACACCGATCGGAGACGACGCCGAAGCTCGCCCGGACGATCGTCCGGCTCATGCAGAAACACCCCGACGAGAAGGGATTAGTCCACGCCCACTCGTACGCTATCCAGGAGCGGCTGGTCGACCTGCTCCGGGATTTCGGCGTCGGCGAGCGGATCCGCGTCCACGACCGGGACGACCGCGACGCCATCTTGGAGGAGTGGAAAGCGAGCGACGACCCGGAGCTCTTCCTCTCGGTGAAGATGGAGGAGGCGCTGGATCTGAAAGGCGAGCTGTGTCGCTGGCAAGTGCTGTGTAAGGCGCCGTTCCTCAACACCGGCGACTCGCGGGTCGCCCACCGCCTCGAGGACGGCCAGTGGGCGTGGTACTACCGGACCGCCCTGCGGACGATCATCCAGGCCTGCGGTCGGGTCGTCCGCGCGCCCGACGACCACGGCGCGACCTATCTGGCGGACGCGAGCCTCCTCGATGTGTTCGACCGCGCCCGAACCGACATGCCTGATTGGTTCGCGGCCCAGGTCGATCGGATGGAGCGCCCGGTGCTGCCGGCGTTCGACCCGAACGCGGCCGTCGACGGCACGGGCTCGGGCGGTCACTCCTCGAGGACTCGATCCGGCGATGGCTCGAGCGCCCGTTCGAACGGCAACCGCGGCAGTTCACGGTCGCGATCCCGACGAGCGTCGGGATCGAGCCCGCTGGCGGACGTCTGGGAGACGGACGGGTAACGGTAGTTGGGTTGGAACCGGATCACGGAGCGGGAGCGGAGAGCGGCGTTTGGCTGATCGCTAGCTCGCCGCTGCATTAGCTTCCCGGCACGTGTTTGTTGGCAGGTCAGGGCAAGTATCAGCATGAGCATCGTCGCCGAGTTTTCGATAAAATCCGACGACTTCGCGCTGTGTCATTCCCTCACGGAAGCCCCGCAGATGATCGTCGAAATCGAGCAAGTCGTGGCGACGATGGAAGACAGAGTGATGCCGTACTTCTGGGTGAGCGGCGGCGACCACGCGGAGTTCGAGGACGCGTTCCAAAACGACGATTCGGTGACCGATATCGCCCGTATCGATCGAGCGGACGACGCCATCCTGTATCGCGCCGAATGGACGGAAAACGTCGAAACGATCGTGTACGCGTACGTCGAGCTCGGAGCGTCGATCCTGCAAGCGGTCGCGAGGGACAGAAACTGGGAGATACGGATGCGGTTCGACGACCGAGAGGGTCTCTCGCAGTTCGAAGACTACTGCGAGGAGAACGACATCTCGTTCGAACTGAACCAGCTGCAAGAGCAAGAACAGCCGATGGCGAGCGCACAGTACGATCTCACGACGAAACAGCGCGAAACCCTGGTAACCGCACTCGAGGAAGGCTACTACGAGGTTCCACAAGAGATCTCGATGCGCGAACTGGCGGACGATATGGGCGTCTCTCAGCAGGCCCTCTCGAAGCGCTTTCACGCTGCGCACAAGAACCTCATCACGAGTACGTTGACCTTCACCCATCCGGACGATCAGTAGTCCGTTCTGCGATTCGAGAACGACGTGGTCAATACAACCTGCGATGCTTTCCGTCAGAGATATCTCTATACTCGTGTGACTACTCCCCGGCAAACGCAGGAAACCGACGCCGACGGGACCGAGAGTCGGACGAAAGTAGCCGCACGGTGTAGCGAGTGCGGGAGCGTCTACTCGGCATGGATGTTTTCCGATAACACGGTCCAACCCATCGGTCTGCCGAGCGGCTGTGAGTGTGGCGCCTCCGAGTTTGAACCGATTTCGAAGTCAGCTACCCACGAGTAAACTCGCGGGCTTCAGCGTGGGACTCCCAGTGGAGCGGTGCGGGGAGTGAGCAGGGGAGTTCTCACGCCACACGAGGTGGCTTCAGTACCAGTTGTACCCTGTCTCGCGGACAGGTTCGGAACGTCCCTCCTTTCGTCCCGTCACGTCACACCGTGGTACCGTCCTCGCTGTTCTGGGCGACTGACACTACCCCTCCACGCCCTCCGTTTGTGGCTGGCGTGGAGCTACCGACAATGGTGACTGGAAATAACGTCACTATTGGGGAGTCGGCCTGCCACTGTAGCGTGGTTTGGTTCAGCAGTGACGGATTCATCCCACGGCTAACGCCGTGGGTCTTCTCCTGCATTTCGTATAAGGGCCACAATCGCCCGGAACGAGACGATCGGTTCGACAAGGATCCCGTATTCGGGAGGTAGCTTTCGAGCGGTACAGGACGGATCAGTGTACTCCCCTGTTCCCCGCACCGACCGCGAGTTTCATGGGTATCGCTGAACGGCGAAATTTCATTCCCGTCCCGAGAGCGGTTCGCCGTGAACCGTTCCGTGGGTTCGATCCGCGCTGGAAGGGTTCACGCCGACAGCCGCGCGCGGCCGTCAGAACGCCGCCGTCGCGCCCCAGGCGACCATCGAGGTCACCATGAGGACGACAAACAGGAGCGCGATAATCTGGTTTCGGTCCATACGTACGCGCAGTCAGCCCGACAGTAAGAATGTCACGCCCGGCTCACTCGCCGAACCGCGTTGACTCACGCCTCGTCGCCGAACCGCGCGTCGACGACGACGTGGGCGACGCCCGCGCTGTGACTCTTGACGCGTCGCGTGTCGAGCACCTCGAGCTCCCGGCCTGCGTCCTCGGCGGCCCCCTCCAGGCGCTCGAGCGGGCGCTCCCACAGCCGCGATTCGGGGGTCGCTTCGTGGTAGTGGACAACCCCACCGGGTACGAGCGCCTCGAGGGCGTCGGGGAGGAACTCGTGGGCCTCGTCGGCCCTGGCGCCGTTACCGTCGTCCGCCTCGGCGTCGTCAGCCGCGCGTCCGTAGTACCCCATCACAACCCTGTCGGCCTCGATCTCGCTCGCGACGTCCCGGCAGTCGGCCATGTAGGCGTCGACCCGGTCGTCGACGTCGTTCAACACGGCGTTTTCGAGGAGGTAACGGAAAGCGGTCGGGTTCAGCTCGGTCGCGGTCACCCGCGCGCCGGAGCGGGCCATCGGGAGCGTGAAGTAGCCGATGCCGGCGAACATGTCGAACACGTGCTCGTCGGGTGACCCGTTCGACTCGTCCGCTGATCGTCGATCCGCGCTCACGACCTCGCCCATCCGGACTCGTTCGGCCTGGTTACCCGGCGAGAACATCACCCTCGAGGGGTCGAGTCCGTAGCGGGTGCCGTGCTCGGTGTGTACCGTCTCGGTGTCCGTCTCGCCCGCGAGCAACCGAGTCCGGGGTTCGCGGTAGGTGCCCGCCGTCCCCTCGTTGGCGATCCCCTCGTCGGCCAGTACGCTGTCGGCCTCGCCGTGAAGCTCGAGCAAGGCCTCCGCGACGTCGGTCTCGTCGGGGCACTCGGTCGGGATCGTCACGAGGACGACCGAGCCGATCACAGCCCAGGAGCCGGGCGCGGCCTCGAGGTCGGCGTCGCTCCAGCCCCGCTCGGCCAGCAGGTCCTCGAGGTCCCGGCTCCGGAACTCGGGCTCGAGCTGGCGGACGACCTCGAGGACGCGGGTGTCGGTCGGTGGGTCGGTGATCGGGAGCGCGATCCGCTCGGGGACGTCGTCGTCGGCCGTCTCGCCCGCAGTGGAAGCCGTCTCGCTCCCGGTCCGACCCCTCTCGGCCGCATCGTCGACGCGCTCACCGTGGTCTCGGACCACGCCGCTGACCTCCTGGACGCGCCGGGAGTCGTCGTAGACCCCCTCCGCGCGCAGCGACTCGATGGCCGTCTCCGCCCGCTCTTTCTCGACGACGGCTGCCAGTGGCGCGTCGACACGCTCGAGCGACTCCGCCGCCGCGGTCGCGTCCGGGTCCTCAGGCATCGTCCTCGTAGGGATCGTAGTATCCGTCGTCGTCCTCGTCGCCCGTGTCGGGGTCGGGATCGGGCAGGATGTGAACCCCCTCGCGGCTCTTCAGGACGGGGACGGTCTCGGCCGCCGGCTCGAAGTACTCCGGCCGAGCGACGGTCTTGGCCTGGAAGGTGTCGGGATCGAGGACCTGGACGGCGTTGTCGTCCTCGACGGTGACGACGGTCGTCTCGACGGCCTCGCTGCGCTCGCCGAGCTTGCGGGCCTCCGGGGAGGCGCCCTCCTCGTAGTCGGCCTCGTAGCGCTCGCCCGTGGTCACGCGGATCCCCTTGAGGTTCCCGTGGGCGCTGCGGACGAGGACGGGTCCGCCATCGTCGTTCGCGAGGTCGATGATGTCGCCCGGCCTGTACGGCGGGAGTCGGATGGCGAAGGTGACCCGATACACCTCGTTGCCGTCCTCGTCCTCGGTGACCAGCGTCTCGGCGTCGTTGACGGTGCCCCCGAACTCCTCGACGGCCTTGTTGGCGATCTTCTTGCCGATCTTGTTGGTCGAGACCTTGATGTCGAGCCCGTCGTCGGTCTCGCTCATTTCGGTGACGAAGGCGTTGCGGTCGCCCGTCGCCTCCATGTCGGCGACGACCACGTTCGCGATCTCCTTGACCCGCTCGATCTCCTCGTCGGTCGGAGTCCGGTCCTCGGCGCGCAGCTGGACGATGCTGGCGTAGTAGTCGCCGGCGATCCGACCGCAGCGCTTGCAGGTCTGGCGGGCGATCTTCACCGGCACCATCACCTGCTCCTCGACGGGGGTCCCGCGGACGACCCCCGTGAAGTAGGCGTGCATCCGAATCGTGTTCTCGCCGACCTGCTCGGGGTCGACCTGCCAGGCGACGTCCTCGACGTCGACGTGGACCGCCAGCGCCTCGCTGACCTCCTCGATGGCGATGTCGGTGTAATCCTTCGCGCCGACGTCGACCCAGCGGTTCCCCCGGTGGACGGCGCCACAGCGGGCACAGACCTGCACGTCGATCCGGTCGGGTGCGTCGATGAACTCGAAGTCCTCGAAGTAACAACTATCGCAGAGCTCCACGTCGGCCCCGGGGCGGAGCGGATCGGTCGCCGCCTCGGCGTCGCTCGCCGATCGGTCGGGAACCGGATCCCCGCAGCGGGGACAGAACGCACGCGACTCACTCATTGTCCCCGCTTGGGGAGTGAGGATGTTAAGCGGTCCGCTCTTCGTACGGTCGCTGCTACTCCTGCTCTCGCTCCGAGACGGACTCGTCGACGGCGGTTCGTCGCAGCCACTCGAGGACGACGGCACCGCCGGCGATCCCCGCGCCCGTCGTGAAACCGGGTATCTCCTCGTCGTCGTCGTCGCCGAGCACCTCGTCGACGTCCTCGGGTTCGCCGTTGCCGTTTCCGTCGTCGGTGTCGTTCCCGCCGTCATCGCCCACGTCCTCGGGATCCCGGGTTTCGAACGTGTCGTTGCCGTTCTCGGGCTGGGTGACGTTGTCGCCGTCGGTCTCGTTTGCGTCGACGTCGTCGAACGCCGACTCGGCCCGGATCGCGAGCAGCCCGTCGGCGACGGCATAGAGGGTGTCGTCGGCGATCGCGAGATCGTGCGGGTGGGCCTCGGTCTCGATAGACCACTCGAGGATCCCGTCCTCGAGATCGAGCGCGACGATCCCGGCGTCCCCGTCCGGACTCCGGATGCCGACATACAGCTTCTCGTCGTCGGCGACGGGGGGACCGTAGATCGCCGACTCGAGCCCGGGGCGCCACTGCTCGTCGCCGCTTTCCCGATCGTAGCCGACGACGGCGTTCTCGGCCAGCGTGTAGATCCGGTCGTCGGTCGCGAGCGCCGGGGCGTACCCGTCGCCGATCCAGCGAAGGTCGCCGGTTTCGGTCTCGTAGACCGCGACCTCGTCGAGACCACCGACCTGGACCGCGACGGCGTCGTCGGTCGCGACGATGACCTGGTCGCGGAACCCGCCGTCGGCGGTAGCCCACCGGTCGGTACCGTCGTTGGCCTCGAGTGCGTACAGCGACCGCCCGTCGGTCGTGAAGACGGCACCGTCGGCGACAGCGACCGATTGGCTCACCAGCTTCCGTTCGTCGGGGCTGCGGCTCCACAGCCGCGCCCCTCCCTCGGTGTCGACTGCGTGGAGCGCGCCCTCGGAGACGACGAACGCCCGCCCGTCCGCGACGATCGGCTCCGAAACGTCGCCGTCGAACCCCTGTTGCCAGACGGTTCCGACCTCCCCCTCTCCGTCGACGAACTCGTCGCTTTCGAAGGCCAGGAGGTTCTCGCCGCCGACGTAAATCCGCCCATCGGCGATCGCCGGCGCCCCGGCCGCACCGACGTCGTCGCTCTCCGCGATCGGGTCGCCGTCCTCGGTGCTGAACGCATGGACAGCGCCGTCGATCGTCCGGTAGATAACGCCGTCGGCCACCGCGATCGACCCGCCGGCACCGGCCTGCTCCCAGTCGACGACGGCGGGGTCTTGCGGACCGCTCGTTCCGGCACTGTACCCGGTGTTTCCGGGGGTTCCGCGGCGAGCGGTCCAGCCTCGATCCGTCGACTCGCCTCGGTGCGTCCTCGTCCTGTCGTCGGCGGTTGCCGATCCCGACGCGAGGACGCCGGCGGCGACGAACCCGCCCGCCTGCAGCACCCGTCGTCTCCCATACCCCGTCATACGTGACAGTTAGTATCGATGCTCCGTCCCTATAAACCCGATCGCATCGATTCCGGGAAGACACCGTCCTCGGATCGATCGTTCGGGGACGGCGGGCGTCTGACGCCGCCGAACCGTCGCTCGGCGACGTCGGCGACGAGCCCGGCTCGTCGGAACGACCACGACGCCGCCTGGTGGTTTCCACGCGAAACGGAGGGGTTGGGACGGCGACCCGTGAGGATCGTCGACGCGTGCCGACTACTGACATCGGTGATACTTATTTCGCCGGAGGCCCTCGGATCGGGTATGGACTGGCAGCCGGACTGGGGGCTCCGCGCGCGGATGTTCGTGACGATGTTCTTACTGTTCGCGCTGTACATCGTCTTCGCCGGGGTGCTCACCGCCTACATGCAGGGCGGAATCGTGCTGTTCGCCCTCTTCTTCGGCGGGTTTTCGCTCGTACAGTACTACTTCAGCGACACTCTCACCTTGAAGAGTATGGGTGCGAAGACGGTCTCGGCCGACGAGTACCCGCAGCTCCACTCGTCGGTCGAACGGCTCTCCCAACAGGCCGATCTCCCGAAACCGAAGGTGGCGGTCGTCGACTCGAAGGTACCGAACGCCTTCGCGACGGGTCGGAACCAGAAAAACGCCGCCGTCGCGGTCACGTCGGGACTGCTGAACAGCCTGAACCAGGAGGAGCTCGACGGCGTCCTCGCCCACGAACTGGCCCACGTCAAGAACCGCGACATGATGGTGATGACGATCGCCTCCTTCCTCTCGACGATCGCGTTCATGATCGTCCGCTGGGGAGCCTTCTTCGGAGGCGGGGGACGAAACAAAAATCAGGGCGGGGTCATGGTCGCCATCCTCGTCTCGCTGGTCGTCTGGATCATCAGCTACCTCCTGATCCGGGCGCTGTCGCGGTACCGCGAGTTCGCGGCCGATCGGGGCGCCGCGGCGATTACCGGCAACCCCTCGGCGCTGGCCTCCGCACTGATGAAAATTTCGGGCGAGGTCGACAAGGTGCCCGACAAGGACCTCCGGGAGGAGGCCGAGATGAACGCCTTCTTCATCATCCCGATCAAGTCCGGGATCGTCGGCCAGCTGTTCAGCACCCACCCATCGACGGAGCGCCGAGTCGAGCAGCTCCGTGACCTCGAGCGCGAGATGGAGGGATTCTAAGAGGGCGCGCCCCTCACTCCGGGTATGGGACTACTGGACGGGATCCGCTCGCTGCTGGGCACGCGCGCCGAGTCCGACGCGAAACGCGACGCCGATCCCGACGATCTCTTCGGGATGAGCACCGCCTACCTCACGATGGAGGCCGACCTGGGCTACGACTCCGCGGACGTCGGCGCGCTCTGTTTCTCCGGCGTCGACTCGACCAGCTTCCGCGAGGCCGTCGACGAGGTCGAGGCCATCCTCGAGGCGGGCCAGGCGGACACCGGCACCGAGTTCTCCGTCTCGGCGGACGACCACGGCTACCACTGGGTCGTCCTCGAGGACTCGGATCCGGAGGATCTGATCACCAGCCTCCACTTCGCCGCGGATACGTTCATCGAACACGGCTACGGCTCGCGGCTGCTCGCGGCAGTGTTCGCCTACCGAAACGAGGACGGCCCGGCCTACTGGATCTACTCGTTCCGCCGGGGTCGGTTCTACCCGTTCGCACCCCGTCCCGGTCGGGAGCGGGATTCGAACGCGGAGTTCAAACTCGAGGCAACCCTCGACGGTGAACTCGAGATCGAACGCGAGAAAGAGTACTGGTACCCGCTCTGGCCCAGCGAGGGCGGGACCCACCCCTGGGAGTGAGTCCGTGGCGCCCGCTCCCCAAATTTGTTTGGGGTCAACGGTATTGCGTTCTCTCCCGTATCCGTGAGTACGGCAGGACGCCACGCCAACTGCGCCATACACCAGTTGTCGTCTCCACTGCGCCATACACGTCCTGTCGCACTCCCCCTCTTCCGCTTCCGTTCCCCCCTTTCCCGTGTCGAACCAGTTATAGGACCGGAATCGATACGCTCGATCCGTGAGCGACTGGAACCAGTTCAAACGGGATCCACAACACTCGGGTGTCCGACGCGACCTCGAGAGTCCTGACCGCGTCACGACGTCGTGGACGGTCGAACTCGCCGGGATGGCGGGCTCGCCCGTCCTCGACACCGACACCGTCTTCGTCGGGAGCGAGCGCGGTAACCTGTACGCGTTCGACCGCGAGACGGGACGCCGACGGTGGGTCTTCGAGGCGACCGACAGTATCGACGCGACGCCGGTCGTCACCTACGGCGGCGTCTACGCTGCGACCGACGACGGAACCGTTCACGCGCTCGATCCCGGCACCGGCGACCCGATCTGGCGAACCGAACTCCCCGCCGCGCTCGAGTCCGCCCTCGCGTTCGCGGACGGCCGTCTCTACGTTGCCCACGACGCGGGACTGTCGGCCGTCGACGGCGAAACGGGTGCCCTCGCCTGGACCCACGACACCGACTCGGTCGCGGCTGCACCGGCGATCGACCCCGATCGGCGGCGGGTGTACGTCGGGACCGACGACGGGCAGGTGTGCTGTCTCGAGGACGCGGGTGGCGAGGCCGAAGAGGCCTGGACCGCGCCGACCGACGGCGTCGTCGCGGCGCCCCCGACGATCGCCGACGGCCGCGTCTACACCGTCGACGACGACGGGACGCTGCTCGCGCTCGATACCGAAACCGGCCAGACCTGGTTCAGCTACGAGATCCGCGCGACGTTTACGTCCTCGGCGACAGTCCTCCCCGAGGAAGGGACCACCTTCGTCGGCGCCGACGACGGCTACCTCCACGTCACCGACACCCGCTTCGGTCGGCGCAAGGTTCGCGGCTGGCTGTTCTCGAAGAAGGGGATCGAACTCGACGGCGACGTCCTCGCGAGCCCGGTCGTCGCGGGCGACACCGTCTGCGTCGCCGACGCGACGGGATCAGTGTACGGCGTCTCAGCGACCGACTACGACCTCCTGTGGTACGTCGACGTCGAGGACCAGGTCGCGAGGACGCCCGCGCTGGCCCCGAACCGGCTGTACGTTCCCGCCGACGATCGACTGCTCTGTCTCGAGTGGTCGACCGACGAGTCGCGCTAACACACTCCGTGCGTCCTGTCGTCCCGTCCTCGTAGCCTGTTGCCTTCGCTTCTAAACTTTCACCCGGACTGTCCAGTCGACCCGGCGCCCGCCGGCACTTTCACTTTCACTTCCCTGTTAACGAGGCTTTATGGGGCGTCCGCCACAACGGGTGAGTAATGCCAGACGCAGACCTAGAGTCCCTCCCTGGTGTCGGACCGGCAACCGCAGACAAGCTCCACGAAGCGGGCTTCGATTCCTTCCAGAGCCTGGCCGTCGCCTCTCCCTCCGAGCTCTCGAACACGGCTGACGTCGGCGAGTCGACCTCGGCCGATATCGTCCGCGCGGCCCGCGACGCCGCCGACATCGGCGGCTTCGAAACCGGTTCGGCCGTCCTCGAGCGGCGCAACGAGATCGGCAAGCTGAGTTGGCACATTGACGAGGTCGACGACCTGCTCGGCGGCGGGATCGAAACTCAGTCGATCACCGAAGTGTACGGTGAGTTCGGCTCCGGGAAGTCCCAGGTCACCCACCAGATGGCCGTCAACGTCCAGCTTCCCAAGGAGGTCGGCGGCCTCCACGGGAGCGCGATGTTTATCGACAGCGAGGATACGTTCCGTCCCGAGCGGATCGACGACATGGTTCGGGGGCTGCCCGACGACGTCCTCCAGGCGACGATGGACGACCGCGAGATCGAAGGGACGCCCAGCGACGAGGACGCGATGGAAGAACTCGTCAACGACATCCTCGACAAGATCCACGTCGCGAAGGCGTTCAACTCCAATCACCAGATGCTGCTGGCCGAGAAGGCAAAGGAGCTCGCGGCCGAACACGAGGAGGCCGACTACCCCGTCCGCCTGCTCTGTGTGGACTCGCTGACCGCCCACTTCCGTGCGGAGTACGTGGGCCGTGGTGAGCTCGCCGAGCGCCAGCAGAAGCTCAACAAACACCTCCACGACCTCGACAAGGTCGGGAACCTCTACAACACGGCCGTCATCGTCACCAACCAGGTCGCCTCGAACCCCGACTCGTTCTTCGGTGACCCGACCCAGCCAATCGGTGGCAACATCCTCGGCCACAAGTCGACGTTCCGGATCTACCTCCGGAAATCCAAGGCCAACAAGCGGATCGTCCGCCTGGTCGACGCGCCGAACCTCGCCGACGGCGAGGCGGTTATGCGCGTCGAGGACGGCGGTCTGAAGCCCGAGTAGCGACTCCGAACGATCCTTCCGTCGACGTTCCGTAGAGCGCACAGGGAGCTTTCAGCTCCCCCGAATCACGCAGCTCCTGTCTCCGGAGCGAACGACCGATTTCAGTAGTCGGTCGGACGATTCGGTAGTTATCGAGGAACGCGGTCAGAAATTCCCTGAGGTGGCTCCGGAGGTTCTGTCGGGCGGTCGGTGCCGGGAAGTGTGATCCGTTGTTCCCCGCTTTTCGAACGACAGATTCCTCCCCTACTCATACGAACTGGTCGGTATCGGGCGCAAAACCGCTCAGTAACCGGATTGCGTACTGCCTCTTGCACGCTGCTTCTGACGACGGTTCGGGAGGTTGTCGCGTTGCGATACAGGGCAGGTGTTACGAGGACCCGGAAGCGCTGTTACGCCTCGGCTGTGCTGGATCGGTGACGGGTCCGAGCGAGGCCCTCGGGCGAGAAGCGAGCTTCAGTCCTCGGTCGAGGTCTTCTCCTTGTCGAGCTCGCCCCGGTAGATCTCCGCGCCGTCCTGGGCGACCTTCTCGGCCAGCACGGCGCATTTGACCCGCATCGGGGAGATGTCGACGCCGAGCATGTCGATGACGTCGTCCCGATCCATCTCCAGCAACTCGTCGACGGTCTTCCCCTGGAGTTCCTTCGAGAGCATGCTCGCGGAGGCCTGGCTGATCGCACAGCCGTCCCCGGAGAAGGCGACGTACTCGATCGTCTCCTCGTCGTCCTTGAGCCTGACGTCCATCCGGATCTCGTCGCCACACATCGGATTCTCGCCGACGTGCGTGAAGGTCGGATCCTCGAGCTCCCCGTAGTTGCGGGGGTTCTTGTAGTGATCGAGGATCTGCTGTCGGTACATATCGGAGCCCAGTCCCATCGTTGGAAACGCGTACGGCTGTGGGTTGTAAAAGGGTTCCGGGGAGTCGAGAGCTGCCGCTACGGAACTCGAGGACGTCGAAAACCGGATCGGATGCGAGAACATCCGGATCGTTCGGTCAGTTCGTCGGCGACCGTTCGTCGGGACCGTCGGTCGACCCCTGGTCGATCGGCGGGTTCAGGTAACAGACGTCGACGATGACGCCGACGCCGACGATCGCCGCGGCCGCGAGCGCGTACGGCACCGAAATGCCGAGTACGTTCGCGGCGACCAGCGCGATCACGAACGCGATCGGAATTCCACCGAGCGCGAGATCGTACCGGTTCGCCGCGGCGAGAACGTCGACCAGGGCGTCGAACGGATCCCGTCCGGGACGGCCGATAGTACTCTCGTGCATTCGTTCTCACCTCGGCACCTTCCCGTACGTAATCCACTCTAAAAACACTTGGTGTGTTTTTTGTTGTTTCGTACCGTCACGCCTCGCCGACCGTTTCGGCCTCGAAGCGTTCGAGATACTCGCGAACGAACGCTGCTCGCTCGGCGGCGAGCTCCCGTCCCGCGTCGGTGTACATCCGCTCGGGAAGCTCGAGGATCTTCTTGTGGAAGTGGTTGTACTGGCTCCGGCCGGCCGTCGTCTCGTCCTCGGCGGGGGGGACGGCAGGATCGTAGAGCGGACTTCCGATCACCGACCCGTGAGCGAACGCGCGGGCGATCCCGACCGCACCGAGGGCGTCGAGGTTGTCCGCGTCGGAGACGATCTCTGCCTCGATCGTCTCGGGCTCGACGTCGTTCGAGTACCGGTGAGCGCGGATGCAGTGTTTGGTGCGGTCGATCGTCTCCTCGCTTGCACCGACGTCCTCGAGAATCGCTTCTCCCTTTCGTGCGCCCCAGCGGGCGTGATCCTCGATCTCGCCGCGATCCTCGCGCTCGCGGCCGATGTCGTGGAGGGCGATGGCCAGCTGGACGCTGCGTTCGTCGACGGAAGCGGACTCCTCCGCGACGAGGGTTTCGGCCAGCGCCGCGACCCGCTGGACGTGGTGCCAGTCGTGGGCTGGCGGCGCGTCCTCGAAGTACGGGCGGGCGCGGTCGCGGACGGTCTCGAGCATACCGTCGCCTTTCGCTGACGCCGTGATAAGATCGACGACCCGCTCCCGTCCGATCCGCGGGGACGAGGACGCACTCCGCCGTCAGAACGTCTTCGGGCGGGGGTTCTCCAGCGGATACTCGACGTCGTCGGGGTAGGCGCTCTCGTCGGTTGGCTGGAGTTCGAGAGCGATACAGAATCGATCGAGCCCGATCTCGAGGCTCCCGAACAGGAGGAGTTCGACGACCTCCTGCTCGGTGAACTCCTCGCCCAGCTCCGCGAAAAAGTCGTCGGAGAGCCTGTGGGGGTCCGTCGAGAGTCCTTCGGCCAGCGAGACCGCGAGATACTCCCGGCGGGAGAGCCCCTCGGGATCGATCTCGCCGAAGACGGCGTCCTCCTTCGGTGCGACCGCGTCGCGTACCTCGAGGGTCCGAACCGTCGCACAGTAGGCACACTGGTGGGTTTCGGCGACCTTGATCCGCATCAGCTCAAGCAGCTCGGTGTCGACGTTCGCTCCCTGCCCGAACGACTCGAACGCCGCCACGATGTGGTCGAACAGCTCCGGGCAGTGGGCCATCGCGCCGAAGAACGCACTGTCGCCGTACCAGCCCGTCTCGGCGTCCTCGAGCAGTTCTCGGGTCCGGTCGTCGTCGACGTCCGCCGGCTCGCGCGGCTCGGGTCGGAGTGGCATAGCCCGGAGTTACCTGCGTGTCACGTTATATCTTATCGTGGACAGCACACCTCTCCCCACCCGGCGAACGACGTGAACCACTAAGGGGGTCGCGGCAGTGGCGTCTACCGATGACGTCCTCTCAACCCGACGGTTCGGCGGACGAGAACTCGCTTGCGCCCGCCGAGATCACGGAGCGGTTCGACGAACTCGAGCCCGGCGACGCGGTGACGGTGAACAACCGCGACCTGATCTACGAGGTGGTCGAGACCGACGACTACGCCGTCGTCGCGGAGGCCCCCGACGGCCACCGGGTGACGTTCTCCCAAAACCTCCAGTCGGGCGGCTGGACGGTCAACGAACCCGTCTTCGCCGTCGAACCCGTCGAGGAGTGAGGGAACCGCTCACGCCCGCTCGAGAAAGAGTTGGAACTCGAGCTCGTCCTTGTCGGCGCCGACGACGTCCGTCGACTCCTTCCGGAACGGCCTCTCGAGCGAGGTCTCGTCGGTGACCGACGACTCGCAGAGCCGATCCGCGAGTCGCTGGACGGCGCTTGCGCGCTCGCCGGGCGAGCGGAGGGCGACCCCGGCGTACTCCTCGAGCGGGAGCGCCGCGAGGCGTTCGCCGACCGCTTCGACCGTCGGGTCCTCGTCGACGGCGACACTCGCGAACTGCCGCGAGTCGTGGGTCAGCGTCTCGACTCCGTCCTCGGCGTGATCGGTCCCGCTCGTTCGGTCGAGCGCTGCCGCGCGGAGCCGCTCTGCGCGGTCGATCGCGTCCGATCGCCACTCCTCGATCGGTGCGTCGGGCTCGGCCCGTACCGCGTAGGCGCCGCGGTCGCCGTCGAACTCGAACAGTCCGTACGCGATCCCTAGTTCGAGCAGCCTCGAGGACGCCTCGCTCGACAGCTCCCGCTGTGCTTGCCCGAGGGTGAACGGCTCGCTCCCGTACCGATCGAGAGCCGCCGCGTAGAGCTCGAGGACGTCCTCGAGTCCCGGTAGCGTCCCCGTCATCAGTGTCCCATCGAGTGACCGACCGCCCACGGGTATCCCTCGGTGCTCCGTACCAGTCCGCCGGGGCCGTGATCGTGGTCGTGGTCGTGACCCGCGTCCTCGACCTGTGTGGCCATCGGAACGGCGTCGTCGATGCGGACGATCATGCTCGCGGCCTCGCCCGCGCAGGCGAGCGCCTGGCGCTTGACGTACAGCGGCTCGAGGACACCCTGGTCGGCCGCGTCGACGACGGACCCGGTCTCGAGGTCCAGCCCGGCCGTGTGGTTGCCGTCGTGGTGGGCGGTTCGCAGCTCCAGCAACGCGTCGGTCGGACGGATCCCGCTCGTCTCCGCCAGCGTCCGCGGGACCGTCTCGAGGACGTCGGCGAACGCCTCGACGGCGAGCTGTTCGGTTCCGTCGCGTCCGGCCGCGAACGACCGCAGCTCGCGGGCCAGCGCCACCTCGATGGCGCCGGCGCCGGGGACGACCGCCTCGTCCTCGACGGCGAGTTTGAGCGCGTAGAAGCAGGTGTCGAGGACGCGTTTCGTCTCGTCGGCGACGTGCTGGGTGCCGCCGCGGAACACGGCCGAGACCTGGCCGAGCTCCTCGAGGCCCGAGACGACCGTGACGTCGGTCGGTCCGAGCGAACGGCGCTCGACGCTCGCGGCCGTCCCGGTCGTCGCCCGCGTTAGGCTCCCGACGGGAACCGGTTTCCCGCCGGTGGCCCGCGCCAGCCGGTGGAGCTCGTCGCGCTGGGTTCGCTCGACCGCGAGGACGCCCTCCTCGGCGAGGCGGTACCGAACGGGGTCGTCGATCGCCTGCTGGCAGAAGACGACGTCGGCGCCAACACCGACGACGGTATCGACGTACTCCTCGTAGACGTCGCGTTCGTACTCCCTGAGCCGTTCGTACTCCTCGTAGGACTCGAGGTCGACGCGGCCGACGCCCTGCGGGGTGTCGATCGAGAGCGCCTCGTCGATCAGCGCGACCGTCGCGTCCCGGTAGCGGTTCGGGAGCGCTCCCTCGGGGGAGACGACGTCCGTCGAGGACGTCCCCATGTCGATCACGAGTCCGTCGATCACCGCCGAGTCGTAGAACGAACCACCCGGAATCGTCTTCCTGGTGAGTCGCTCGAAGCCGACGCGGCCGTCGCGCTCGATCGCCCGCACGGCCTTGACGGCCCGGTCGGCGACGAACGCGGTGCCCGACTCGTCCCACTTGCCCGTGACGGTCGTGCTGGCGATATCGCGCAGTCGCTCGTCGTTCTCGAGGTCGACGGAAACGGTCAGCTCCGACAGAGTCTCGACAGCCCGGGAGACCGCGAGGTGGTAGCCTTCGGTGATCTTCGCCGGCGAGACGCCCCGCTCGAGCAGCGACTCGGCCTCGTCGAGCAGCCCGCCTGCGAGGACGACCGCCGTCGTCGTTCCGTCCCCGACCGTGGTGTCCTGGCCCTGCGCAACCTCCAGAACGAGTGTGGCCGCGGGATGAGAGAGCGTCATCCGTTCGAGGATGCTCGCGCCGTCGTTCGTGATCGCTACCGTCCCGTCGTCGGTGATGAGCATCTTGTCCAGCCCGTTCGGTCCGAGCGTCGTCCGAACGATCTCCGCGAGGCGTTTCCCGGCCTCGAGGTTCTCCGCTCGGCTCGGGACGTCCTCGCGTTCACCCACCGCGAGTCGGTCGTGTGCCGCGTTACTCCCCGACATATCGTATCCGATCGTGAGTACTGACCGAACCGTAATAAATGAACCCGCACCCGTTCCGGATCGCCGCAATCTCCGCGTCGCAATGCGACGCCGTCGTCCGACCCGGACCTATCAACGACGCTGAATCAGCTATAACTGCGACCGAGACAATGGTGAACTCGTATCATGCCGGAAACCGTCTTCGAGGTCGATACCGAGTCACCGCCGGACGAACAGCCCGATCCGATCGTCAACCGCTGGCATCCCGACGTACCGCCGGTGTCGTCGATCGAACCCGGCGAGAAGGTTCGCGTCGAATGTCTCGACTGGACCGGCGGACAGGTGAACAACGACGACAGCGCCAACGACATCCGCGACATGGAGCTGGACCCGAACCACCACCTGAGCGGCCCCTTCGAGGTCGAGGGGGCCGAGCCGGGCGATATGCTCGTCGTCGACATCCTCGATCTGGGCGCCTTCCCCGACCACGAGTGGGGGTTCAACGCGATCTTCGACCGGGAGAACGGCGGCGGCTTTCTCACCGACCACTTCCCGGAGGCCCGCAAGAGCATCTGGGAACTCGACGGCGTCATGGCCAGCACGCGCCACATCGAGGACGTCCGGTTCCCCGGCTGTGCCCACCCCGGTATCCTCGGAACGGCGCCCTCCCACGAGCTGCTCGAGGAGTGGAACGAGCGCGAGCGGGCGCTCATCGAGCGCGGTCCAGACGACCCCACCGCGGTCAATCACGAGACCGGCGAGGCGGAACCGCCGCTTGCACTCCCGCCCGAACCCAACGACGTCCTGCTGGGCGATATGGACGACGAGCAGGTCGACGAAGCGGCGGAGAAGGCCGCGCGCACGATCCCGCCCCGCGAGAACGCGGGTAACTGCGACATCAAGAACCTCGGTCGCGGCTCGCGGGTCTACCTCCCGGTGTTCGTCGAGGGGGCGAACTTCATCGTCGGCGACCTGCACTTCTCGCAGGGCGACGGCGAGATCACCTTCTGTGGCGCGATCGAGTTCCCCGGCTGGATCGACCTCAAGGTCGACGTCATCAAGGACGGAATGGAGAAGATGGGCACCGACTACGCCATGTTCAAGCCCGGCTACATGGATCCGGACTTCTCGAACTACGTCGTCTTCGAGGGCTACTCCGTCGACGAGGACGGCACCCAGCACTACAAGAACGCCAACGTCGGGATGCGCCGGGCCTGCCTCGACGCCATCGACTACCTGACGAACTTCGGCTACTCCCCCGAGCAGGCCTACATGCTGCTGAGCACGGCGCCCGTCGAGAGTCGGATCGCCGGCATCGTCGATCTGCCAAACACCTGCGTCACGGTGTCGGTCCCCCAGGAGATCTTCGAGTTCGACGTCGACCCCGATCGGCTGGCCGACGGCGGCCCCGACGAGAGCCGTGGCGACGTCGCGAAGACGTCGTAGCCGCGCCGTCCTCGGCGTTTCGATCGATTCCGCCGAGTAGATTGGGTGGGGCCCGTCTGTTCGTCGTCTAGCGCTCGCGTCTTCGGAAATCCGTTCGGGAGCGGCGATCGAAGCAGCCCCTACTTAAACGAGTCACACGTGCAGCCGAAGAGTCGTGACCGTCCCGACCGACGTACCGAACGGCCGGCGGCGATCCACGCACTTCCGTGACACCGGACCCAGTGGTGAGTCGATCGCGCCGGCCCAACGACCACCATCGTTGTACTACCAGAGTCGTGGGTTGGACCCTCCAACCTACTCACTTTCTCGCGTCCGGAGCGTTCTCCTCGTCGAGGCCGGGATCGCCGGCGTCGTCGCGCGCGTCGACCCGGTGAGTGCGGCGACCGTCTGGACGGCCGTTCACTCCGATTCGCGCTCGAAGAGCTTGTCGGAGAGCCGTCGAATATCGTCGACGATCTCGTCGTCCTCGTCGAGCTTGTAGGTCACTCGGTCCTCGAGTTCGTCCGTCTCGACGACGACACCGTACGCGACGAGATCCGCCACGTGATCCTCGACCGAATCGGTCTCGACGCCCGCGATCCGGCTGATCTCGTTCACACTGAAGTGGGTGGTGGGGTCTTCCTCCTCGGTCAGCAGCGTTCCGATGATCTTGGTCTTCGGGTGGGATCCGAACACGTCGGTTAGCGGGATGTTCGTAACGATCGACTCGGGATCGCTGGAGTTCGTCTCCATAGTCGGTGTGATGACAGATCGATGGTTAAAGGTTGAGCGAGCGACTGCCGTCTCTGCTGGCATCCCCAGGTCGCAACCCTCCCGTGAGATCGGTGGATATCTGGGCTTTGTCCGCAGTCCGGTATCGCCCGACTTCGTCGGACGGAAAGGAGCTCCGTCTCTCGTTGCGCGAACTACCGTCTGGCCGTCGCTCGTTCACGTTGTTCGCTCGCGAGGACGTCGCTGAGGGCCGCGATCAGCTTGTCGACCTCCTCGCGGGCGAAGCGACCGGTGATCCTACGCGAACAGCTGTCGGGCGTCGTCGAGGGCCGCGACCAGCTTGTCGACCTCCTCGCGGGTGTTGTAGACGTAGAACGAGGCCCGGGCCGAGGCTGCGACGCCGAGCTTGTCGTGGAGCGGCTGGGTACAGTGGTCGCCCGCCCGGATCGCGACCGTGTGGTCGTTCAGGATCGAGGTGAGGTCGTGGGCGTGGACGCCCTCGACGTTGAAGCTGACGAGTCCGCCGCGGTCCTCGCCGGGCTCGGGACCGTAGATCTCGACGTCGCCCTCGTCCTCGAGCTGCTCGTAGGCGTAGCGGGCCAGCTCCTGTTCGTGGTCCCGAATCCGGTCCATCCCGATCTCCTCGAGCCAGTCGACGGCGGCGTGGAGGCCGACGGCCTCGGCGATCGGCGGCGTCCCGGGCTCGAACTTCCAGGGGAGCTCGCCCCAGGTCGAGTCCTCGAAGGTGACCTTCCGGATCATCCCGCCGCCGTAGAGATACGGCTCCATCGCCTCGAGCAGTTCCTTCTTGCCGTAGAGGACGCCGATCCCGGTCGGACCGGCCATCTTGTGACCCGAGAAGGCGTAGAAGTCGGCGCCGATCTCCTCGACGTCGACGGGCTGGTTCGGAACCGCCTGGGCGCCGTCGATAAAGGAGAGCGCGTCGTGTGTGTGGGCCAGCTCGGTCAGCTCGGAGACGGGGTTGATCGTCCCCAGCGTGTTCGAGACGTGGACCGCCGAGACGATGGCGGTGTCGTCGGTGATCAGCTCGCGGGCGTGGTCCATGTCGAGGCGACCGTTCTCGTCGACGCGGATGTACTCGACGCTGGCGCCCGTTCGCTTGGCGATCTGCTGCCAGGTCACCAGCGAGGCGTGGTGTTCCATCTCCGTGAGGACGACCTCGTCGCCGGGGCCGAGCTCGTTCAGCCCCCACGAGTAGGCGATCAGGTTTTCGCTTTCGGTCGTGTTCTTCGTGAAGATGACCTCCTCGCGGCCGCCGCTGGCGCCGATGAACTCCGCGACCCGGTCGTGAGCCGTCTCGTAGGCCTCGGAGGCCTCCTGGCTCAGGTGGTGGATTCCGCGGTGGACGTTCGCGTTGGACTCGCGGTAGTAGTCGCTCATCGCGTCGACGACCGGGTCCGGCGTCTGGGTCGTCGCCGCGTTGTCGAGATAGACGACCTGCTGGTCGTCGAACTCCCGCTGGAGAATGGGGAACTCGTCGCGGATGGCCTCGACGTCGAGCGCGAGGTTCTGGTGACTCATTACCTGTAGACTGGGTTCCCAGACAAAACACTCCTTCGGTCCGCCGACGCGACGGCGCGGCCGCTGGTCGGTTCTGGGTTCGAAGGGAAAGGGTGGGTGGTGGGTGGTGTGTCACGACAGGGAACGACTCTGGTGTGTGACTCTGGTGTGGTGGTAGGGCCCTGTCGTATTTCCACGTAGGACCGCCCCGTAAATACCGCTGACCCCAACACAGTTTGGTATCGGCCCGAACCGGTATCTGCTTGGCGCGTCGCGATCCCCCATCGAGAAGCCGTCAGCGGGTTCTTCGAGCCGATCGCTACATCCGCAGCAGCTGCGCGTGTCTGGTCTCGCCGACCTCGAGGACGTTCGCCTCGTCGATAAACCCCTCCTCGAGGGCGAGTTCGACGGCCCGCGTGCCGACGATGTTGGCGACGGTCGCCCGCGAGAGGCTGTCGACGGCCGCCGTCTCGTCGACGGCGTCGCCGCCGTAGAACTTCTCGGTGACTGTCAGGGTGATCTCGTCGCTCTCGAAGGTCTCGCCGAGGACGTCGGCGTCACAGACCGTCACGAGCAGCCCCTCCTGGGTCTCGCGTTCGTTGACGATCATGCCTCACTCGAGTTGCCACTCGTCGTCGGCCTCCGGCGCTCGACCGGGGTCGGTGACCTCGACGTCGTCTCGCTCGGGTGGACGGCGGCCACCCGCCTGCTGGCCGGTCATCTCCTCGCGCTCCTCCATCACGCGCTGTTCGGCCCGCTCGCGCATCTCGTTTGCCTCCTCGGCGATCTCCTCGGCCTCGTCGTACTCGCCGAGCTCCTCCAGGATCTCGGCCTTTTCTTCGAGGACCCGGGAGTTGCGCATCCCCAGTCGGATCGCGTTGTCGATACAGTGCAGGGCGTCCTCGGACAGCCCGCGCTCGGAGAGGAAAAAGGCGCGGTTGTACCACCCTTCGGCGAACCGCTCGTCGATCTCGACGGCGCGTTCGGCGTGTTCTAAGGCCTGGGCGGTCTCGCCGAACTCCCAGAGCGCGTAGGCAAGGTTCGTCTCGGCGGTGGCGGCGTGTTCGCTCTCTTCCTCGATCGACAGCCCCTCGCGGTAGGCGCCTATCGCCTCGTCGTACTCCTCGAGTTCGGCGTGGGCGACGCCCTTGTTCGTCCACGCCTCCTGCTCGATACGGTCGTCCTCGGCGAAGCGAGCAGCCCGCTCGAAGGCCTCGGTGGCCTGCTCGAAGCGGTTGATCTGCATGTAGTTGAGCCCGACGTCGAGCAGCTCGCTCGCGTCGACCTCGTCGCTGTCGACGCTGTGGCGGTCGAGCGTGTCGGTGACGACCCGGGAGTCGACGGGATCGACCTTCGCGGGGTCGACGCCCAGTTCGGGCGGGTCGAGGTCGAACTCGTCGTAGGCGTCGTCGAACCCCTCGCCTTCGGAGAACGGATGGTCGCGCTCGCCCTCTCGATCAGTCATTAGTTGAACCAGGCGGCGACGACTGTTAAGGCCTGCGACCCGGCGACGGCCCCGCTCGGGCCCGCTCGCTCCCGGCTACCGGAGCGACCCCGACAGCACTTTCGCCGCGACGAGGACGGGATCCCATGTCGTGTTAAACGGCGGTGCGTACGCCAGGTCGTAGTTCTCGAGGTCCTCGACCGCGGCGGCCTCGTGGATGGCCGCGACGACGGCGTGGCTGCGGTGGACCGCCCCCTCACCGTACTCGCTGACGAGGCTCGCCCCGAGCACTCGCCCGGTGTCGCGGTCGGCGGTCAACGTGACGGTGACGGTGCCGTCCTCGGGGTAGTAGCCCGCCCGCGAGTTCGCGTCGATCGTCTCCGTGACGGGGTCGAACCCGGCCGCACGGGCTGTCTCGTGGTCGAGGATTCCGGTTCGAGCCGCCTCGACGTCGAAGGCCTTGATCGCTGCCGTCCCCGCGACGGCCCCGCCAGTCGCCGGCTGTCCGGCGACGGTCTGGCCGACCGCACGACCGTGACGGTTCGCGGTCAGCGCCAGCGGGACGTACGTCGGCTCGCCGGTGACGGCGTGGGTTGCCTCGGCACAGTCGCCCGCCGCGTAGACGTCGGCGGCGCTGGTCTCGCGGTAGGGGTCGGTCGCGATCGCACCCGTCGGTCCGAGCTCGATCCCCGCGTCCTCGGCCAGCTCCGTCCGCGGGCGAACCCCCGTCCCGAGCAGCGCCATCTCGACGTCGATCCGTTCGTCGGCGGCGACGACCGTCTCGATCGCGTCCTCGCCCTCGAGTTCCTCGACTTCGCTACCGAGGTGGACGCGGACGTCCTGCTCGCGGAGATGGTCGGCGACGGCCTCGCTGGTCGCCTCGCTGAACGTCGGTAACAGGCGCTCGCCGCGCTGGAAGAGGTTGACCTCGAACCCGTTGGCAGCAAGCGCTTCGGCCATCTCGATGCCGACGTACCCGCCCCCGACGACCGCGACGGGACCCGTGCAGTCCTCGAGGTACCGGCATGCCGGCCCACGGTCGGGCTGCTGGAGCGTCTCGTCCTCGCGGGCTCTGGCGACGTACTCCCGGAGCTCCTCCCCGTCGCTCATCGACCCCAGCGTGTAGACGCCCTCGAGATCGGTGCCCTCGACCGGGGGTTCGGTCGCCGCGGCACCCGTCGCGAGCAACAGGGCGTCGTACGACTGCGTGACGGTGCCGTCCTCGCTCTCGGCGGTGACGGTTCGCTCGTCGGGATCGATCGCGACGACCTCGTGGCCCGTTCGCAGGTCGATGTCCCGCTCCTCGCGGAACTGCTCGGGCGTGACCGAGACCAGGTCCTCGAGCGACTGGATCTCCCCCTTAACGTAGTAGGGGAGCCCGCAGGCGCCGTAGGAGACCCACTCGCCCTTCTCGAAGACGACGACCTCCAGGTCGGGATCGTCGCGTTTGGCCTTGCTCGCCGCTGCCATCCCGGCGGCGTCGCCGCCGACGACGACGAAGGTATCGGACATGGCTCCCTGTTTCTCGCGCAGCCGCTTAAGTAAGGACCAGTCGCGGAATCTCGCCGCCTTCGGGGTGACCAGTAGCGTTGAGTACTGCCCCATCCAAACAGTGAGTATGCGACTGTTCGTCAGCGTCGATCTCCCGGACGACCTCGCGGCACCGGTCGCCGACCTCCAGGCGGAGTTCGCCGAGGCGAGCGGACTGAACTTCACCGACCCCGACCAGGCCCACCTCACGCTGAAGTTCCTCGGCGAAGTCGCGGAGGACCGCGTCCCCACGCTCTCGCGGGAGCTGCGGGCCGCAGTCGACGAGGCCGACGTCTCCCCCTTTACCGTTCGGTTCGACGGGCTCGGCGTCTTCCCCGATCTCGAGTACATCAGCGTCGTCTGGTTCGGTACCGAGGCCGGCGGGGCGGAGCTCACCCGACTCCACGAGGCGATCGAACAGCGAACGACGGCGATGGGGTTCGACGAGGAGTCCCACGACTTCACGCCCCACGTCACCCTCGCGCGGATGGAACACGCCGGCGGCAAGGAGCTGGTCCAGGAGCTCGTCAGCGAGCGCGACCCGACGATCGGCGAGATGCGCGTCGACGAGGTCCGGCTCACCGAAAGTACCCTGACCGAGGGCGGCCCCGAGTACGCGACCGTCGAGCGGTTTCCCCTCGAGTGAGCCGGGACGGCGCCGCGTCCGGCGAGATGGACAACATTTTAAGCCACCGCGGGCTACGTCCGGCTACTATGGGTAAGAAATCGAAGGGCCAGAAGAAACGCCTCGCCAAGCTCGAGAACCAGAACAGCCGCGTGCCGGTCTGGGTCATGATGAAGACCGACATGGAAGTCACCCGGAACCCGAAGCGACGCAACTGGCGGCGCAACGACACTGACGAGTAACCATGAGTGCAAGCGATTTCGAGGAGCGGGTCGTCACCGTCCCGCTGCGTGACGTCAAGAAGGGCGCCAACCACGAGGCCGCGGACCTGGCGATGCGACTGGTCCGAGAGCACCTCGCGAAGCACTTCGCGGTCGACGAGGACGCCATCCGACTGGATCCCTCGATCAACGAGGAGGTGTGGTCGCGCGGTCGATCGAACCCGCCACGGAAGCTCCGCGTCCGTGCGGCTCGCTTCGACGAGGAGGGCGAAGCGGTCGTTGAAGCCGAGGTCGCCGAGTAAACTTGCAACGACTCGCCTTCGCCGGATCGGCCTACGTCGGGGTCTTCGCCCGCGCGACCGACTCCTGTGTCCTCGTTCGCCCCGACGTCGACGACGACACCGTCGCCGACCTGACCGACGAGCTCGAGGTCCCGGCGGTCCAGACGACCGTCGGCGGCTCCTCGACGGTCGGCGTCCTCGCGACGGGCAACGAGAACGGGCTGCTGGTCAGCTCGCGGATCCTGGAGTACGAGCGCGACCGGCTCGAGGACGAGATCGAGCTCCCCGTCGCCGAGCTGCCGGGTAACCTCAACGCAGCCGGGAACGTCGTGCTTGCCAACGACCACGGCGCCTACGTCCACCCGGATCTGACCCGGGAGGCGATCCAGGTCGTCAAAGACACCCTCGAGGTCCCCGTCGAGCGGGGCGACCTCGCCGGCGTGCGAACCGTCGGGACCGCCGCCGTCGCGACCAACAGCGGGGTGCTCTGTCACCCCAAGGCGACCGACGAGGAGCTCGACGTCCTCGAGGACGTCCTCGACGTCCGGGCCGACGTCGGCACCGTCAACTACGGCGCGCCGCTGGTCGGCTCGGGACTGCTGGCCAACGAGGCCGGCTACGTCGTCGGCGAGGAGACGACCGGACCGGAGCTCGGTCGGATCGAGGACGCCCTGGGCTATCTCGACTGACGGCGACTCAGCTCGTTTTGTCGTACCACCGATATATCCAGCCCGTCAGCGTGAGCGCCACGATACCACCGACCGCGACGGCGCCGCCGAACAGCCACTGTCCGGTAAAGATCACGAGCAACAGCCCGACGCCGGTCGCCAACAGCCCGACGTGGGCGAAAAGGAGCGCACTCACGAACGCGAGCAGCGTCTCCGATGACATGTCGCTGAACGCCTCCTGAAGCTCCTCGCTCTCGTCGTCGTCCGAGTCGGTCTCGAACGGCGACGGATCGTCCTCTTCGAACGGCGACGGATCGTCCTCTTCGAGTTTCTCGAGTGGGTTGATCATGGTACGTTGACCGACAGCCACGCGCACAGGGTTGCGTCGCTCATTCGACCGGCTCGAACTGATGACGAACGACCTCGCTGTCGTCGTCCCACTCGAAGTCGTCGTGGGCCCGTTCGAGCAGCTTCCGGTAGGCCTCGAGATCGTCCATCCCCTCCGCGCGGGCGTCCTCGTCGGTGAGATCGCCCAGCGTCCGCTCGGTGACCTCCGTTACCTCGAAGGTCGTCTCCTCGATCGTGAACGTATCGCCGTCCTCGGCGTACTGGTGACCGCGGTGGATCTGGGTCACCTCGCCCTCGAGGGCTTGCTCTTGCATCCGTTCGTTGGGCAACAGCTCGCCGGGATCGAGTTCTGTCATGGTCGGGCGTACGCGAGCTCGAGTGAAACCGTTTGGCCCTTCGGAACCGTTGTCAGTATGAACAGTCTCCCTCAAGAACTATACTGCTGGCCGAACGATCGTTCAGTATGTTCGGCTCCGTTATCGACCGTGTTCGAACCGGCCTTCGGGTCGCGACGGCCTCGTTCGGCGTGCTCCGACGCGAGTACTGGCTACTCGTCTTTCCGGTGTTGTACGGACTCGCCTGGCTGATCGGTCTGGTCGGCCTGGTCGGCGGTCTCGTCGCCGCGCTGTTCGGGGTCGGCTACGGAATGGCGCTCGTCGAGGGGTTCGCGACCGTCTCGGAGGGCGAGGCAGAGACGATCCTTACCGGCGTCCTCGTCGCCGTCTCCGTGCTGTTCATGTTCGTCGCGACGTCCGTGGCGACGTTTTTCAGCGCGGCGCTGGTCCACTCGGTCGGCAGCCTCTTCGCGGGCGAATCGACGAGCGTTCGGGACGGGATCGCGGGTGCGTGGGACGCCAAGCGGACGATCCTCGCGTGGGGTGCCGTCGGAACGGTCGTCGGGCTGGTCTTTCGGGCCCTCGAGAGCCAGGAGGGGAAGCTCGCCCAGCTGGTCAGAGGGGTCGCGGGCTTCGCCTGGTTTGCGATGACGTTTTTCATCGTTCCCGTGATCGTCTTCCAGGAGGGTGGGGTCCGGGAGTCGACGCGAAACAGCGTCGAGCTCTTCCGTGAGACGTGGGGCGAGGTCGGCGGAACGACGCTCGGGATCGGGCTCGTGATCCTCCCGCTTGCGGCGCTTGTCGCCGGGCTCGGGATCGGTGCTCCGCTGATCGCCCTCGAGGAGCCTGGCGGGGTGTTGCAGTACACGATCGTTCCGACGCTGCTGGCGATCGGCGCGCTCCTGGTGGTTCACAACGCCGCGACGGCAGTCGCGAAGACGGCGCTGTACGAATACGCGACCGACGGCGAGCTCCCGCCGGAGTTCGACGGCATCGACCCCGACCAGCTCGTCAAGCCAAAACGCGGCTCGCGGACGTCGATGACGGGACCGTCGGGGCGGGAGCCCGGACAGATCTAGTCGCGGTCAGCGGACACGTAGCGCGCCGCTCCCCCCGCTGTTCCCGCTGCTCCGTGTTCATGGACTGCTTTCGACGGAAGGGAAGATTCTTCCGACTGCCCGCCGCAAAGAGAGGCATGGGACAACAGCAACTTCAGCAGCTCTCACAGGAACTTCAGGAGATCGAAGAACAGATCGAGACGCTCCAGGAGAACGTCCAGGAGCTCCAGCAGGAGAAACACGACGTCGACGAGGCCATCGAGGCGCTCGACACCCTCGAGAGCGACGCGACCGTGCAGGTTCCCCTCGGCGGCGGCGCCTACCTGCGGGCGACGATCGAGGACATCGACGAAGTGATCGTCGACCTGGGCGCCGACTACGCCGCGGAGTTCGAGGAGGACGACGCCGTCGACGCACTCGAGAACCGCAAGGACCGTCTCGACGACCAGATCGAGGACGTCAACGAGGAGATCTCGGAGCTCGAGGCCGAGAGCAGCGAGCTCGAACAGCAGGCCCAGCAGCTCCAGCAGCAGGCGATGCAACAGCAGATGCAGCAGATGGGACAGGGGCAGGGCCCGGACGAGTAGTTTAGCGGGTCGTACCCATGTTCGACAATCTGAAGGAGAAACTCGGAAGCTTCCGCAAGGACGCCGAGGAAGCCGCCGAAGAGAGCGTCGAGGACGTCGAAACGGCCGAAGACGCCGAGGACCTCGAGACGGAGACCGACGCCGACCGGGACGGGACCGAGGCGCCGTCCGACGCAACCAGCGAGGCCACCGAACCGGAGTCGACGAGCGACGTCTCCGAACTCGAGGAGGAGCCATCCGAGAACGGCTCCGAGCCAGCCGCGGCCGACACTGACGTCGAGAGCGTCGAAACGGGTGCCCCTGCCGAGATCGACGACGCCGATACCGTCGCGGCCGACGCGGGCACCGACGGAACGGCGACCGCGGATGTGGACGCCGAGCCGGACGACAGTGGCCTCGGGTTCGGTGCCAAGGCCCGGTCGCTGGTGAAAGGCGAGTTCATGATCGCCGAGGAGGTCCTCGAGGAGTCGCTCGAGGAACTCGAGATGGCGCTGCTCACGAGCGACGTCGAGATGGAGGTCGCCCAGGAGATCATCGACAACATCCGCAACGAACTGGTCAACGAGACCCGATCGTTTACCTCCTCGACCGAGGACGTCGTCGAGCAGGCACTTCAGGACGCGATCCGGGACGTGATCAGTGTCGGACAGTTCGACTTCGACGAACGGATCGCCGCCGAGGACAAACCCGCCGTCTTACTGTTTACGGGGGTCAACGGCGTCGGGAAGACGACGACGATCGCGAAGATGAGTCGCTACCTCGAACAGCGGGGGTACTCGACGGTGCTTGCCAACGGCGACACCTACCGTGCGGGCGCGAACCAGCAGATCCAGGAACACGCCGACGCGCTCGATCGGAAGTGTATCAGTCACGAGCAGGGTGGCGATCCCGCCGCAGTGCTGTACGACGCGGTCGAGTACGCCGAGGCCAACGACACCGACATCGTGTTGGCGGATACGGCCGGGCGGCTCCACACGGACGAGGGGCTGATGGATCAACTCGAGAAGATCGATCGGGTCGTCGATCCGGATCTGACGCTGTTCGTCGACGAGGCCGTCGCGGGCCAGGACGCGGTCAATCGGGCACGCGAGTTCAACGAGGCCGCCGAGATCGACGGCGCGATCCTCACGAAGGCCGACGCCGACTCCAACGGCGGTGCGGCGATCTCGATCGCCCACGTCACCGGAAAGCCGATTCTGTTCCTCGGTGTCGGACAGGGGTACGACGATCTGGAGCGGTTCGACCCCGACGAGATGGTCGAGCGGCTCCTCGAGGACGAGTAATCCGTCCTCGGCGCTGTCGTTTCTGGGGCCGTCGTGATCGCTTCTCGTATCCATCCTCCCAGAAACGATTGCCGGCATCTCCGACCCAGTTCGTCGCCCGGCGATCGAAAACTGCGACACTGGCTCCATACGTCAGGGACTCTCACACGTAGGTTGTCCTTCGGGGCAATCGTTGCCGGATCGAGCTAGCTCCGTCAGGGTTCGCCTGTTCGCGGAGCCGTATACGTATGGGATGTTACTACACGCCAAAGAATGGTTCCTCACGAGAGTCGAATCCGATCGCCGACTGGCGACACGTTCGTTCGAGGGTGGTCCGGATGAACACGACCGAGCGGTACAAACAGCAGAAACATCCGCTGGATGTCGTCGACGACGTCTACGAGTACGCCGCAGACGGACTGACGTTCGAGGAAATCGAGGATCGTGGCGGCGACGGCGAGTGGGAGCGTCTGAAGTGGGCCGGAATGTACGCCCAGAAGCAGGAGGGCTACTTCATGATCCGGACCAAGGTCCCGGGTGGCCACCTCACGCCCGAGCAGGCCGAGGTGATCGGCGAGTGTGCCACCGACTACGCCGTCGCGCCCGAGGCGTACGGCGGCACGGAGCAGAACGAGCTCTGGGGCGACGCCTACGTCGACATCACGACCCGCCAGGACATCCAGAAACACTGGATCCGGGTCGAGGACGTTCCCGAGATGTGGGACCGGTACGACGAGGTCGGCTTGACGACGATCCAGGGCTGTGGGGACTCCGCCCGGAACGTCCTGGGCTGTCCGGCCGCGGGGATCAGCGACCACGAGTGTTTCGACGCCCAACCGGTCGTCGACGCCGTCTCGGACTTTTTCACTGAGAACCGCGAGTACGCGAACCTCCCGCGGAAGTTCAAGCTCACGATCACGGGCTGTGCTCACGACTGCGCGCAGTCCCAGATCAACGATGTCGGGCTCGTACCCGCCAAGAAGGAACTGGGCGGCCAGCAGCTCTACGGCTTCCACGCCCGCGTCGGCGGGGGTCTCTCGGACGGTCCACGGATGGCCTCGGAGCTCGACGTCTTCGTTCGCCCCGAGGACGCCGTCGAGTTCTGTCGCGCGATCGCACAGACGTTCAAGGAGCTGGGCGACCGGACGAATCGGGGCGTCTGCCGGATGCGGTATCTCGTCGAACAGCTGGGGGCCGAAACGTTCGAGGAGGCGGTCCGGGACCGCTGTACGGTCGACTTGCCCGATGGCGGCCAGAGCCTCACCGTCGGCTATCAGGGCGACCACGTCGGCGTCCACGACCAGAAACAGGACGGTCTCAAGTACGTCGGCTTCAACGTGATCGCGGGTCGGATGGGCGGCGACGAGTTCGCCGCGGCCGCCCGCGCCGCGCGGGAGTATGGCACCGAGGACGCCTCGGTGCGGCTCGCGACCGACCAGAACTTCCTGATTACCCACGTTCCCGAAGAGCACGTCGAGGACCTGCTGGCCGAGCCGTTCGCCCGGGAGTACCAGCCCGATCCCGGTCCGTTCGCGCGGGGTGCGGTCGGCTGTACGGGTAACGAGTTCTGCAACTACGCGATCATCGAGACGAAAAAGCGGACCAAGCGCTGGGCCCGTCGGCTCGACGAGCGCATCGACGTCCCCGACGATATCGAGGCGATCCGAATGCATATGTCGGGCTGTTCCGCGTCCTGTGCCCAGCCACAGATCGCCGACATCGGATTCCGCGGGGAGACGGTCAAGATCGACGACGAGGACGGGTCCGATATCGTCGAGGGGATGGACTTCGGCCTCGGCGGGTCGCTGGGATCGGACAACGAGTTCCTCGACTGGGTCGAGAGCGCGGTTCCGGCCCACGCCGTGATTCCGGCGCTCGAGGAACTGTTCGACGCCTACGCGGCCGACCGCGAGGACGGCGAGCGGTTCTACGAGTGGTGTCGCCGCGTCGACAACGATCGCCTGCGGACGGTCATGCAGGGTGCCGAGGCGCCGGTTGCCGGAGGTGTTGCCCATGGGGACTGAGGGTGAGGACGAACGGAGTGAGTCCTCGGAAATGCGAGCGGGAGCGGCGGGGACCGAACAAAGTGAGGGCCCCGATGACGCGAGCCGCGAGAGGCCCGACGAAGCGAACGCTGACACCACGAACCGCGACGGTCGCGTCTTCCCCGGTGTTCCGGAGTCAGCGGACGACGACGAAGCCGTCATCGTCCCCGAGACAAGCGGCGCCGCGCCGCGCTCCCGAGAGGGGCTCGACCACGCCCGGGACGGCGCGATCGAGACCGCCGCGGGCGAGGGCTGTGGGCCCGACGCCTGTACGTGCGGCGAGAGGACCGCAACCGACGCCGACGATCGGTCCGTCGCGACCGACGGAGCGGGGGTCTCCAACGTCGACGAGACGGGGAGTCTCGGCGATCTCGAGTTCACCGAGCCCGCCGAGGACGTCAGTCAGAACGTCGACGACGGCGAGCCGGACGTCCGCGTCGGCGTCCCCGAGGACGTCGAGCTCGACACCCCGACGTACTCCATTCGCTCGGAGATGAACGACATCGAGACGCCCGACGAGAAGACCTGGTTCATGGAGCTCGACGAGGCGGTCATCGACGAGGGACGGTGCATCCAGTGTGGCACCTGCGTCGCCGCCTGCCCCTCGGACTCGATCGGCGTCGGCGACGACGACCTGCCCGAACTCGTCAAAATGTGTACGGGCTGTTCGCTGTGCTGGGACTTCTGTCCCCGTGGCGGGCTTCGGTACGAACGCCAGTGGGTGGTTACGGGCGGCGAGGACAACGTCAAAGGTGCCGGCGACCCGATCACGGAGTTCTCCGCGAAGGTCGAGGACGACTGGACCGACGCGGCCCAGGACGGCGGCGTCGTTACCGGGATGCTCGCATCGCTGCTTGAGGCCGGCGAGATCGACGGCGCCCTGATCGCGACCGAGAGCGAGGAGGAAGCCTGGAAGGCCGAGAGCTTCCTCGCGACCACCGAGGAGGAACTGATCGAGAACGCCGGTACCGTCTACAACCAGACGCTCGCGCTCGGCAACCTCGACCTGAAACAGTGGGAGCACAAGCTTCCCGACGAGAAGGACTGGGACGAGTTGAGCCTCGCCCTGGTCGGCACGCCCTGCGAGATCGAGGGCATCCGCGCCCTGCAGGACTTCGACTGGGACTACCAGGGCCACGACGAGGGGATCGGCGCCGTCGAGTACACGATCGCGCTGATGTGTACGAAAAACTTTAACTACTACAGCCTCATGGGCGAACAGCTCGAGGACCAGCGGGGGATCTCTCCCGACGAGATCGGCAAGATGGACGTCCTCCACGGGAAGCTGATGGTCTACGACCACGACGGCGAGATGATCTTAGAGGAGGACATCGAGAACTTCCACGACGCCGCACTCAAGGGCTGTGACGAGTGTGCGGACTTCACCGGATTCTGTGCCGACGTCACCGTCGGCTCGGTGGGCTCCTCCGACGAGTACTCGAGTGTCATCCTCCGGACCGAGCAGGGTGTGCGAGCCTGGGAACACACCGAGCCGAAGCTCGACTACCACGACTTAGAGGACAAGTCGGCGGTCGGCAAGCTCCAGGGCTGGGACAAAAAGAAGGCCTTCGAGAGCCTCGAGCGCCCCTTCGACCCCGACGCGCCACGCTTTATCGACTACACGGACCACGCCGAGACCTACGGGACGGCGACGAACCCCCACGACGAGGCTCACTGAACTCGCCTCGACTCCCACGTATTTTGTACTCGCCGACCGGAGAGTCGAGCGATGAGCGACCACGGGCGCCAGCACGCAACCGATCTCGATCCGACGTTCCGTCGATGAGCGACGAGGACGGCCCGACCGATCCGTCGGACCGCATCGTCGCCCTCGACGCGCTCCGCGGGTTCGCGCTGCTTGGCATCCTGATCATCAACATCCGGATCTTCGCGATGCCCGAGGCGACGCTGGCGAACCCGACGGCATACGGCGATTTCACCGGCTCGAACTACTGGGCCTGGTTCGTCGGTCACGTCCTCGCCGAACAGAAGTTCATCACGCTGTTTACGATCCTGTTCGGCGGCGGCGTCGTCCTGTTTACGCGCAACGCCGCACAACGGGGGGACCCGGTCACGCAGCTGTACACCCGACGGTTCGGCTGGCTCGTCGCCATCGGCCTCGCCCACGCGTACCTGCTGTGGTACGGCGACATTCTCGTCGCGTACGGGCTCTGTGCGTTCGGGGTCGTCCTCCTCCGGGACCTGCCCGCGAGGACGCTCGCCGTCGCCGGAGTCGGTCTGGTGGCGATCCCCTCGCTCACAGAGATCGTCTCCGGGCTCACGATGGATCCGGCGGCGATCGCCACCACCTGGCAGCCCCCTGAGTCCGCGCTCCGGGCCGAGATCGAAACGTACCGCGGCGGGTGGGTCGAGCAGCTCGGACACCGGGTCCCGACGTCGCTCGAGCGCCAGAGTGTCGGATTCCTGGGCTACACTGCCTGGCGAGTGGCCGGAGCCATGCTGTTCGGGATGGCGCTGTTCAAGTGGGGGATACTGACCAACGAGCGGTCGTCGCGGCTCTACCGTCGGCTGATCGCGGTCGGCGCAGTCGGCGGGCTCGCCGTGATCCTCGCCGGCGTCTGGTACATCGAGGCCAACGACTGGGCGCCCGGGGCGGCGCTGTTCTGGCGCCAGTTCAACTACTGGGGGAGCTTTCTCCTCGCCGGCGCGTACCTCGGCGCGGTGATGCTGTACTGTCGGTGGCGTCCCGCGGGAATCGAAACCCGGGCGCTTGCGGCCGTCGGGCGGACCGCCTTCACCAACTACCTCCTGCAGACGGTGCTGGCCACGTTGATCTTCTACGGCCACGGGCTCGGGCTGTTCGGACAGCTGAGCCGCGTCGAACTGCTCGGGGTCGTCGCAGCCATCTGGGCGATCCAGATCTTCCTCTCGGTGCTCTGGCTTCGCTATTTCCGGTTCGGGCCGATCGAGTGGCTCTGGCGGACGCTCACCTACCGGTCGCAGCAACCCCTTCGCCGCGACGGGGCTGGGTGAGGACGGTCGCAGTGCGGTTCGGCGAGCTTATTTTTCGCGGGCCAAACCGCCGAGTATGGAATCGCAGCTCCGCATTCGCGTCGCGACGCCCGAGGACGCGCTCGCCGTTCGCGAGATCTACGCGCCCTTCTGTGAGGCGACCGCGGTAACCTTCGAGGAGAGCCCGCCGACCGAGACCGAGCTGGCCGAACGAATCGCGTCGACGCTCGAGGACCACCCCTGGCTCGTCTGCGAGCGAGCGGGCGAGGTGGTCGGCTACGCCTACGCCGGCCCGCTGCGGAAGCGTCGGGCCTACCAGTGGGTGGTCGAGCTGTCGGTCTACGTCGCCGAGGACGCGCGCCGAGCGGGAGTCGGCGAGGCGCTGTACGAGTCGCTGCTCGCCGTCCTCGAACGCCAGGGGATCCGCGACGCCTACGCCGTCACGACGCTGCCGAACCCGGCGACCGTCGGGTTCCACGAGCGACTCGGGTTCGAACGGCTGGTCGACTTCCCCAGAATGGGGTACGTCGAGGACGAGTGGCACGACGTCGCCTGGTGGCGTCGCTCGCTCGGGGAGAAAGCCGCCGACCCCGACCCGCCGCGTCCGTTTCCGTCGGTGCGCGAGGACGACGACTTCGAGGCGCTGCTGGCAACCGGGATCGAACGGCTCGCTTCGCGAGCCGACTAAGCTTCGAGGACGTCGGCCAGCTCGTCGAGCCCGCCGACGACGACGTCGGGATCGGGACCGAACGGCTCCTCGGGATCGCCCGTCCGATCGAGCCAGGCGCCGTTCATTCCAGCGTGGACGGCTCCCTGGACGTCGAACCACAGCGCCGAGACGTGGATGATCCCGTCGATCGGGGTCCCAGCCCGGCCCGCAGCGTGGCGGTAGAGCTCGGGCGCGGGTTTGAACGTCTCGAGCTCGTGGGCGCTGATCGTGTCTGCGAGCAGATCGCCGATCCCGGCGCCCTCGACCATCGAGGCGAGCATCTCGGGGTTGCCGTTCGAGAGGACGTAGCAGTCGTAGCCCGCCGCCCGGAGGCGCTCGAGACTCGCCCGGACGTCGTCGAACACCCGCAGATCGTGGTACGCCGACAGGACGTCCTCGCGGGTGTCGGCGTCGCAGTCGGCGCCGTGGGCCGCGAGCGCGTACGTCAGGGCGTCGCGGTTGAGGTCGTAGAACGTGTCGTAGGCGTCGAGGTGGTTCGCGACGAGCGTGTACTGCATCGAGCGCTCCCGCCAGCTTCGGGAGATCGGCGTTGGATCGTCGACGGCCGTATGCGTCTCGAGGGCGTCCTCGACGGCGTCGACGTCGACGAGGGTGCTGTAGGAGTCGAGGGTAACGGTGGCGACGGCGTCGGGATCGAGCGTCATGCGTGTCACGTCGACAGCCAGTGGTATCACTGCTGGCCCCGCTCGATTCCTCGCCAGGTAGACACGAGCCCGTCGACCTGGTTCGGGAACGCCCCACGAACCGTCGTCTCTTTTGCCCGGAAGCGCCCAGTACCGACCATGGATCCCTCGACCTGGCGCACCTACCTCGTCACGCAGGCGTCGCTCTCGGCGGAACGGTCGACACCCGAGATCGTCCGCGCGGCGATCGAAGGCGGCGTCGACGCCGTCCAGCTCCGGGAGAAAGAGACGAGCGCACGCTCGCGGTACGAGCTCGGCCGCGAGCTGCGCGAGCTGACCGCCGGGGCCGACGTCGCCCTGCTCGTCAACGACCGCGTCGACATCGCGCAGGCGATCGACGCCGACGGCGTTCACGTCGGCCAGTCGGACCTTCCCGTCTCGGTCGCCCGCGAGCTACTCGGCCCCGAGGCCGTCGTCGGCTGCTCGACCTCGACCGTCGCGGAGGCCCGACGAGCCGAGGACGCGGGCGCCGACTATCTCGGGGTCGGCAGCGTCTACGGGACGTCCTCGAAGGACGTCCCCGACGCGGAGGACGGGGTCGGGCCCGAACGGATCACCGAGATTGCCGAGGCCGTCTCGATCCCGGTCGTCGGCATCGGTGGCATCACGGTCGATAACGCGGGTCCGGTCGCCGAGGCCGGCGCTGCCGGCGTCGCGGTCATCAGCGAGATCACGGCGGCCGAGGACCCGGCGGCCGCGACCACCGACCTCGTCGAAACGGTCGAAACCGCGAAGGGCATCGAGAGAAGAGAATGACAGAACCATGACGAGACACGACGCAACCGACCCGACGCTCGCCGACTCGCTCGACGTCCTCACCGAGACCGAACCGCTGGTGCAGTCGCTGACCAACGAGGTGACGATCAACGACGTCGCGAACCTCACCCTTCACTGGAACGGGCTGCCCGTGATGGCTGACTCGCCCGGCGACGCCGGCGAGATGGCCGAGCTCGCGAGCGCGGTCCTGCTGAACATCGGCCAGATCCCCGACTCGAAGTTCGAGGCGATGCGCGAGGCGGCGCGGACGGCCAACGACCGCGGGATCCCGCTCGTCCTCGATCCCGTCGGGGTCGGCTCGACGCCGACCCGCCAGCGGATCGCGGAGGAGCTGCTCACCGAGTACGAGTTCTCGATCATCAAAGGTAACCACGGCGAGGTGAGCGCCCTCGCGGGCGTCGAGGCCGAGGTGCGGGGCGTCGAGTCGGTCGGCGACTACGACGCCATCGAGGAGACGACCCGCTCGCTCGCCGAGTCGACCGGTGCGGTCGTCGTCGCCTCGGGCACCGAGGACGTCGTGGCCGACGCCGACGGCGCGACCCGGATCACGGCGGGTCACGAGCGGCTGGGCGAGGTCGTCGGCACGGGCTGTATGCTCGGCGGGACGCTCGCGACGTTCTGTGGCGCCCTCGAGGACGCCCACAGGGCGGCGAGAGACGGGACGCTCGCGTTCGGAATCGCCGGAGAACGGGCCGCGGAGCTCCCTCACGAGGGGCCGGCGAGCTACCGGACGAACTTCCACGACGCCGTCGCCGGGCTCTCCGCCGAGGTCGTCTCGGAGTACGACCTCGCGTCCCGGCTCGAGCCGGTCGCCTGAGCGATCAACAGACCGGTTTCGGGTTCGCGCCCAGCTCCTCGAGCGAGGCGACGTACTCGTCGTAGGCGGCCTCGATCGATTCGCCTGCGGCCTCGACGGCCCGCTCGCGATCGGCCTCGTCGGTACAGACCGCCTCGAGCAGGTCGGTCGCGCGCTCGAGCTGGTCGTCCAGATCGTCGCCGAACTCCCGGAACAGTCCCGCCGTCTGTGGGTCGGCGTCGCCGACGAAGTAGCCGACGACCTGCTCCTTCGAGCGCTTGCTGGCGAGGATCCGACCGACGAACGCGCCAGTGCGCTCGACGGTGTCCTCGAGCCCGCGAAGGTGCTCGTGGAGGTTCGGTACTGTCTCGGGCTCGTAGCCGTCGAGCTTCTCGGCGACCGTCTCGTAGTGGTCCCGTTCCTCGGCGGCCGTCGTCTCGAAGGCCTCGCGGGCGGCGTCGTGATCCTCGTCGTTGGCCCAGCTCTCGAAGGTCCGCCAGGCGGCGTACTCGGCGTCGGCGGTCGCCCGCAGCACGGGTTCGGTGTCGATCTCGCCGCCCGTCTCGGCGTACAGCGACTTCGAGGAGCCGAGTCGCGACAGTTCGGTCTCGTTCTCCGCACGGACGGCCTCGAGGACGCCCTCGGTATCAGTCATCGGAAACCGACCGTTACTCCCCGGTTTCGACCGGGGCGTTCACGAGGTTTCCCCACTCGGTCCAGGAGCCGTCGTAGTTGACGGCGTCCTCGTAGCCCAGCAGCTCGTGGAGCGCGAACCAGGCGACCGACGAGCGCTCGCCGATCCGGCAGTAGGCGACGGTCGTCTCGTCGCCGTCGATACCCTCCTCGGCGTAGAGCTCCTCGAGCTCCTCACGACTCTTGAAGGTGCCGTCCTCGTCGGTTACCGCGGACCACGAGATGTTCACCGCGCCGGGGACGTGGCCGCCGCGCTGGGCGGTCTCCTGCAGGCCCGGCGGGGCGAGGATCTCGCCGCTGAACTCCTCGGGCGAGCGGACGTCGACCAGCGGCACGTCCCGCTCGATCGCCTTCTCGACGTCGTCGCGGTAGGCGCGGATCGTCTCGCGCGGGCCGCCGGCCTCGTAGTCGACCTCGGGAAACGACGGGACCTCCTCGGTCGTCGGGTAGTCGTTCTCGATCCAGTACTCGCGGCCGCCGTCGAGCAGGTAAACGTCGTCGTGGCCGTAGTACTTGAACTGCCAGTAGGCGTAGGCGGCGAACCAGTTTGCGTTGTCGCCGTAGAGGACGACCGTCGAGTCCTCGCTGATGCCGTGGCTCCCCAGCAGCGCCTCGAACTCCTCCTTGTCGAGGATGTCCCGTCGGGTCTGGTCCTGGAGCTGGGTCTCCCAGTTGAACCCGACCGCGCCGGGGGCGTGTTCCTCGTCGTACGATTCCGTGTCGACGTCGACCTCCACGAGCCGGAGACCGGGGTCGTCGGACTGGAACTCGCTGAGTCGGTCCTCGACCCAGTCAGCCGTGACCAGAGCGTCGGTCGCGTAGTCGTTCGTTGCCATATCCGACACGTGGTGCGACAGCCACATAGGGCCGCGCTAACCGGTCAATTCGGTCGTTGCTAGACCGTTTCGGCAGTCCTTTCCGATATCTCGGTCGACCGCGACGTCGTCGTGGACTCGAGCCGACGTTCACGCGTCGAACGGGGGAACGTGTGCGGTGGCGACGCCGCTCGGCCGGACGGGTGAAGCAAGTATTGCCACAGTCTCGGCACGACGGGGAGACGTGCCGGGACCGGTGGCTACTCCAGCCCGCCACGACAGGTCGGGAGTGATGGACGAATCCGTCGTCGTCTCACCCGACTGGCTCGCGACCCGACTCGAGGACGCCGGCGTCGCGGTCGTCGACGTCCGGGACGCCTGGGAGTACGACGGGATCGGTCACGTGCCCGGCGCCGTGAACGTTCCCTTCGAGAGTTACCGCGACGAAACCGCCGACGATCCCGGGACCCTCCCCGGACGGGCGGCGTTCGGGGACCTACTCGGCGAGGTCGGGATCGAACCCGAGGACACGATCGTCGCCTACGACGACAGCAACGGCGTCTTCGCGGCCCGCTTTCGGCTCACCGCGCTGGCCTACGGCCACGACGACGTCCGACTGCTCGACGGCGACTTCAGCGCCTGGAGCCGCGAGCGCGAGACCGAGACCGGGACGCCGTCGGTCGAAGCGACCGCCTACACCGCAGAACCCTTCTCGTTCGCCGAGAGCCCGTTCGTCGACCGTTCGGGCGTCGAGGCCGCTATCGAGGGCGACGCCGTCCTCGTCGACACCCGCGACCGCGAGGAGTACGCCGAGGCCCACCTCCCCGGAGCCGTTCGGTTCGACTGGCGGGCGACCGTCGACGACGAGAGCCGACGGCTGAGACCCGTCGCCGACCTCGAGGAGCTGTTCGCCGACCGCGGGATCATCCGCGATCGGGAGATCGTCCTCTACTGTAACACCGCCAGGCGGATCAGCCACACGTACGCGGTCCTGGAGGCGCTTGGCTACGAGAACGTCTCCATCTACGAGGGGAGTCTCACCGAGTGGCTCGCGACCGACGGCGAGATCGAGACCGGGTCGCCGACGTGATCGGGACCCGGACACCGTCGTCCAGCCTCGGCACGATTGCAGTGGGCTGTGGCGTCAGGGAGCCGCACCCGAGGCGTCGGGCAGGGTGAGCCGGAACGTCGTCCCCTCCTCCGGATCGGGCTCGATCCAGATCTCGCCGCCGTGGCGCTCGACGACCCGCTCACAGAGCGCGAGCCCGATCCCCGTCCCCTCGTACTCCTCGTGGCTGTGCAGGCGCTCGAAGACGTCGAACACGCGCTCGCGGTCGTCGGGATCGATCCCGATGCCCGCGTCGCTGACCGAGATCACCCACTTCCCGTCACTGCGGGAGACGGATTCGGCAGCCTCCGGCGTCGAGCCACACGCGGTCTCTCGCTCGGCCGTGATCCGCACCGTCGGCGGCCCGTCGCCGCTGTACTCGACGGCGTTCTCGAGCAGGTTCTGGAACACCTGCCGGAGCTGGTCGTCGTCGCCCTCCACCCGGGGGAGCGAGCCGATCGATATCGACGCGTCGGTCTCCTCGAGCCGGAACTGCAGGTCATCGACGACGTCCTCGAGGACGGCCTCGAGGTCGACGGGCTCGAAGGGATCGCCCTGGGTTTCGACCCGAGAGTACGCGAGCAGCCCCTCGATCATCTCGCGCATCCGCTCGGCGCCGTCGACCGCGTACGCGAGAAACTCTTGGCCGTCCTCGTCGAGGTCGTCGTCGTAGCGCCGCTCGAGAAGGGAGAGGTAACTCGAGACCATCCGCAACGGCTCCTGGAGGTCGTGGGAGGCTGCGTAGGCGAACTGCTCGAGTTGCTCGTTCGAGGCCTCGAGGCGCTCCCGGTAGCGCTGCCGTTCGATCTTGTACCCGACCCAGTTCGCGAGCAGTCCGACGAACGTCCGTTCCCAGTCCGAGAACCCGCCGGGACAGGGATCGCGGTCGTAGAAACAGAACGTGCCGTACACCGAGCCGTCGACGAAGATCGGCGTACCGAGATAACACTCGACCGCGGGCGCTCCGTTCGCCACCCCTTCGTCCGGTTCGGGCGCGTCGGAATCGGCTCCGACGTCGTCGATCGTGACCGTCCGTCCCGTGTCGACGACCCGCCGACAGTTCGTTCGATCGAGCGCCACCGTCCGTCCCGCCTCGAGACCGATCCCCTCGGCCGCGTCGACGGCCTCCAGCGTGTACTCGTTGGTCCGCTCCTGTACCGACGAGAGTGTTCCACACTCGGTGCCGAGCGTCTCGCGGACGATACTCAACAGCCCCTCGATCTGCTTGGCGAGCGGTCGGTCGGCGTCTGCGAGAGCCTCGTAGGCGTCCTGGAGCGCGCGCTCGCGCCGCCGAATCTGATTCTCGCGCCGGACGCGGTCGGTTACGTCCCGGAAGTGAACTGTCACCGCTGATTCGCCGGGGTAAACCCGCAGCTCGTACCAGGCGTCCAGCGAGTCGAAGTACTCCTCGAACCTGATCGACTCCTGGGTTTCGAGGGCGTGTTCACACCCCTCGCGAACCGTCGCTCCGATCCCGTTCGGGACCGCCTCCTGAACTGCCGTACCCCGAAGGTTCGCCTCGCTGGCGTCCAGTACATCCTCGCCCGCAGCGTTACAGAACGCGATCCGAAACTCCCCGTCGAGCCCAACTACCGCGTCGGTGATCCGCTCGTACGTTCGTACCGCACCGTCGCCGCCCGGGGTCGTCGACCCCGATCGTTCACCCATTTTGGATACGTAACGTGCGTATGATAAATAAATCACTCGTCACCGACGTCTCGCCAGTCCGGTGCCGTCGAGTACGGCCGCGGGGACAGCTCGTCGAACGCCGCGTAGACGACCTCCGAGAGCGCCGGGTGGACGTGAACCGGGTCCACGACGTCCTCGACGGTGCCACCGCCGTCCATCGCGACGACGACCTCCTGGATCAGCGTCGACGCCTGCGGACCGACGATCTGACAGCCCAGGATCTCCCCGTCCGGCGCCGCGAGGACTTTGACGAACCCCTCGTCGGGATCGAGGATCAGCCCCAGCGGCGCGGCGTCGTAGCTCACGCTGGCCGACTCGTACTCCCGGCCGGCGTCCTCGAGCTCCGACTCGGTCCGGCCGACGCTCGCGACCTGCGGCGAGGTGAAGATCGCGTGGGGCATCGTCCCGTAGTCGACGGTTCGCTCGACCGGCTCGAGGACGTTCGTCGCCACGATCCGCGCCTCGTAGTCGGCGGCGTGCTTGTAGGGCTCGTCGCCGAGGACGTCTCCCAGCGCCCAGATCCCGTCGACGGTCGTCTCGAGGGACTCGTCGACCTCGACGTGGCCGTTCTCGTCGGTCTCGACGCCGGCGTTCTCGAGTTCGAGGGTGTCGGTGTTGGGGCGGCGGCCCGCCGCGACCAGGACCTCGTCGGCCTCGAGCTCGACCGCCTCGTCGCCGCCGTCGTCGGACGGCTCCGCGGCGACGGTGACCCGCTGGTCGTCCTCGCTCGCTTCGACGGCCTCGTAGCCCGTGTAGAGCTCGCAGTGGCGCTCGAGCCCGTCGGTCACCGCGGCGCTGACGTCGTCGTCCTCCCGCGGGACGAGCTGTTCGCTTCGGCCGACGATCGAGACGTCGGCGCCGAGCGCGCCGAAGAAGTAGCCCAGCTCGGCCGCGATGTACCCCCCGCCGATCACGACGAGTTCGTCCGGTCGCTCGTCGAGGTACAGGGCGTCGTCGCTGGTGAGGACGTCGACGTCCTCGAGGCCCTCGACCGGGGGCATCGTCGGGCGCCCGCCGACCGCGATGACGATCGCCTCGCCACGGATCCGTTCGGGGTCGCGGTCGTCAGCGTCATCCCCGTCCGCGGGCGCGCCGTCGCGGTCCGCGACGGGATCGATCTCGACCGTCCGCTCGTCGACGAACCGCCCCTCGCCGCGGTACCGCGTGACGCCTTCCGCGTCCTCGAGCGACTCGGCTTGCCGCTCGGCCTTCCCGAAGACCGCCTCTTCGATCGAGGACGTGATCTCGTCGTAGGCGACGTCCTCGAGGTCGGCGTCGACGCCGAACCGCTCCGCGCGGCGGATCTCGTCGACGACGTCGGCCCGGTGGATAAGCGCCTTCGAGGGGACACAGCCCCTGGTGATACAGGCGCCCCCGAGCGGTCCGGGCTCGATCACGGCCGCCTCGAGTCCCTCGTCGGCCGCCGCGGTGGCTACCTGGCTTCCCGACCCGCCGCCGATGACGACAACGTCGAACTCGTTCATACCACGCATCTAACGGCGAATGCGACCGTAAAACGGCGGGCTGCGCACGAAAACGGGGTCGCAAGACGCAAAGAACAGAGGGGAACGTCATTCGAGTCGTCGACGTCCTCGTCGGCGGATCCAGTCCGCTGTGGCGATCTCGCTACCCCCTTCCGACAGTAACGATCTCGCGTCTTCGGTGTCGCTACAGCCAGTCGTCGCCGGTGTCGTCCGACTGGCCGTCCGTGTAGGTGGCGACCGCCTCCGCGAGGTTGGCGATCGCCGCCTCCTCGGAGGGACCCTGGCTCGAGACTCCCGTCACCTCGTCGTCGGCGATGTAGAGGCCGTCCTCGGTTCGGATCGTCACGTCGGCGTCGGCCAGCGCGGGGTACTCGTCGGTATCGACGTCCGGTCTCGTTGGCATGCTCGAACGTTGTCGGCGGACGGCTGAAATACTCTCCGACGCCGCCGCCGCACACACCGACGGCGGCGACGAGCGGGAGCATGGCGGTCGAGAAAAAGCCTTTAACGCTATCGCCACGTACACCGAGCAAATGGTACTCGACGATCTCGGCACTTCTCTGCGGGGCACGCTGGACAAACTCCGCGGGAAGTCACGCATCAGCGAGGACGACATCGAGGAGATCGTCAAGGAGATTCAACGCTCCTTGCTTTCGGCCGACGTCGACGTCTCGCTCGTGATGGAGCTGTCGGACAGCATCGAGGAGCGGGCGCTGGAGGAAGAGCCTCCGGCCGGAACCCCGGCCCGGGACTTCGTCCTCCGAATCGTCTACGAGGAGCTGGTCGATCTGATCGGGGAGTCGACGGATCTTCCCCTCGAGGAACAGACGATCCTGCTCGCGGGGCTGCAGGGATCGGGGAAGACCACCTCCGCCGCGAAGATGGCCTGGTGGTTCTCGACGAAGGGACTGCGTCCGGCAGTCGTCCAGACCGACACCTTCCGGCCCGGCGCCTACGACCAGGCCAAGGAGATGTGTGAACGCGCGGAGGTCGACTTCTACGGCAATCCCGACGCCGACGACCCCGTCGAGATCGCCCGAAACGGCCTCGAGGAGACCAGCGAGGCCGACGTCCACATCGTCGACACCGCGGGTCGCCACGCCCTGGAGGACGACCTGATCGACGAGATCGAGCAGATCGAGGACGCGGTCGAGCCCGACAAATCCCTGCTCGTACTCGACGCGGCGATCGGTCAGGGTGCGAAAGACCAGGCCCAGCAGTTCGACGAGTCGATCGGCATCGACGGCGTCGTCATCACCAAGCTCGACGGGACCGCGAAGGGTGGTGGGGCGCTCACTGCGGTCGATCAGACCGAGTCCTCGATCGCCTTCCTGGGAACCGGTGAGGAAGTTCAGGACATCGAGCGCTTCGAACCCGACGGCTTCATCTCGCGGCTGCTGGGAATGGGCGATCTCGGCCAGCTCGCCGAGCGCGTCGAGCGGGCCATGCAACAGACCGACGTCGAGGAGGAAGAGTGGGACCCCGAGGACATGCTGACGGGGCAGTTCACCCTCAACGACATGCAAAAGCAGATGGAGGCGATGAACAACATGGGTCCCCTCGACCAGGTTATGGACATGATCCCCGGCTTCGGCGGCGGGATCAAGGATCAGCTCCCCGACGACGCGATGGACGTCACCCAGGAGCGGATGCGGGCCTACAGCGTCATCATGGACTCGATGACCGAGACCGAAAAGGAGTATCCGAAGGCGATCGGCGCGAGCCAGATCGAACGCATCGCCCGGGGCTCCGGGACCAGCGAGGACCAGGTCCGGGAGCTGCTCGAGCAGTACAAGATGATGGAACGTACCATCAAGCAGTTCCAGGGGATGGGTTCGGACAAGGAGATGCAACGGATGATGCAACAGATGCAACAGCAGGGCGGCGGTGGCGGTGGTGGCGGTATGGGCGGTATGGGTCCGTTCTGAGACCCGCGAGAACGACCCCGATCGATCGCCGCTCAGGCGTCGACTGGCCGTCCGTCCTCTGTCGGCGGCGCGATGTGATCGACGTAGCTCTCGACGTCGGGCTCGCGGACGCGCACACGAACGGCGATCTCCCCGAGCTCGTCGGGTTCGCCGACCGAGAAGTTGACACGATCCTCGAACGCCGCCTGCTTTTTCAGCGCGAACGAGAAGGTATCGCCCTCGCGGTTCGCGAAGAACTCGCCGCGGGCGGTGTCGAGGATCTCCTGGCGGTGTAACAGTTCCGAGAAGTGATCCAGCGAGTGGGCCTCGCCCCTGATCTCGCCGAACTCCTCCTCGAGGTCGGCGTTAGGGAAGACATTCGTGACGGCGTCGGCGACGCGGCTCGTTACTTCGGTGTCGTAAACTGGTGCGGTGATCTCGACGTCGACGCTGTAGATTTCGGTCATGCTATCTGGCCTCGGATTCTCGCTCGTCGATCGGCTCCGTTTTCTCGCGGACGATCCGTCGAATCCGCTCGTGGAACGCCTCAAGCGTATCAGCGTTCTCGACGACGACGTCGGCCCGATCCATCGCGTCGTCCATCCCGAACCCACGCTCGCGTTCGTCCCGGCGCTCGAGGGGTTCGCCCCCGTCCTCGCCGTTGGCGTCGCGACCGCGGGCGTCGATGCGCTCGGCGCGGACGTCGAAGGGGGCCTCGATGCTCACGAGCGTGAACGCCTCGCCGAATCGCTTCTCGAAGGTGTCGACCTCGACGTCCGATCGGAGGCCGTCGACCAACACCGTCTCGTGGTCCTCGAGACGATCCTCGATCATCGGCAGCGAGCGCTCGGCGATCGCCGCCGGCCCGTTCTCTTCGCGCAGCGCTTGCGCGACCTCGCCGTGATCTTTCGCGGGATCCATTCCGCGGTCGGCCGTCTCCTGGCGGACGACGTCGCCCATCGTCACGACGGGGATCCCCTCCTCGCGCGCGACGGTGGCGGCCTCGCCCTTGCCGCTTCCGGGCAGTCCCACCGTTCCGATGACGTGCATCGAGCGAACGTACCAGCGAGACGTGCATAAGGGCTGTGTTCGTCTCGAGCGTCGCGTCCGGTCCACAGCGAGAGTCCCGTCTTGCTGGCGGTTGCTGTGAAACAACCTCATTATGAACTGGTGTAGCTTCCATCGGAATCGGGATTTTGCGGCTTTACATGGATATTCCGGCCGAAACCCCGCGTTTCCGAGGCGACACCGAGACGGCGTTGGGGCTCGCCCGTGCTTTCAGTTGCGAAACAGCGGGCGTGTTCGCAACCGTTTATCCAGTCAAACGAGTCAGCTCGGAATTCATTTAAATCGAGACCAACCGTCGAAACGGAGTGGGCCCGTTATTTACCAGCCCGGATTTAGGACCGGATGCGCACTATGGCAAAACTCGATCGACGGAAATTCACGATGACAGTCGGTGCTGGTATGGTTGCAGCGATCGCGGGCTGTGCTGACGACGAAGAGGACGACGACCTCGAGGACGATCCTGAGGACGATCCCGACGAAAACGGCATGGACGACGACGCCATGGACGACGAGAACGGGATGGACGACGAGGACGACGACCTCGAGGACGACGACGAGGACGACGACCTCGACGAAGATGACGATGCCATGGACGATGACGAGGATGACGACCTCGACGAAGATGACGATGCCATGGACGATGACGAGGACGACGCCCTCGACGACGATGACGATGCCATGGACGATGACGAGGACGACGCCCTCGACGACGATGACGATGCCATGGATGACGACGAGGACGACGCCCTCGACGACGATGACGAGGACGACGCCCTTGACGACGAGGACGACGACCTCGACGACGACGACGAGGACGACGCGCTCGGGGACGACTAATCGGCTGACGTAGCGATCTGACGTCAGAATTGGTCTTTCCCTTTTGACCGTTCGAGCCGACCGTAACCGATAGTTTACCGTGGGTCGCGTACGCCGTACGACCCGGACTACCGGTAATCGTGGTGTGTCATCGACAGCGGAGCGACGTGGTGGTCGCCATCCGCGCTTTTCGACCGACCGAATCCCAACTGCTTATATCGCTCGATGGATGACTCCTATCCGAGGGCACGTAGCTCAGTCCGGAAAGAGCGTCGGACTTCTAATCCGACGGTCGTGGGTTCAAATCCCATCGTGCCCGTACGACGAACGACGCGATGGCGGGGACTGTGCAGTTTCGCTCCGACTGTGTTCACACCCCAACAGCGAACGGCACGAGCGCACTGTCGGCGGAACCCCGACCCGGAAGCTCTTCTGATCTCGCGTCGACGATCCCGGACTCGACTCGTGGGAGCGAGTCGCGCCGTCCCACGAGCCGTTCGGAACCGGTTATCGCGCCAGTTGTCCCATCACGAACGGTTTGACAACCGACTAAACTCGATCGGTACCTAACTGTGTAGGGGGGAGAGTATACTCCCGGGATCCCTTCGCGGTACCGATAGGCCGGCCCGAGAGTCGGCGAGCCTCTCACTCGCCCGCACTGTGCAAGCCGCCGACACAACTCGCTCGAGGAGCTGTCCCGAACATGGACGAGTTGATCGCCGACGTAGACACGTTCGCTGAACAGGCCAGACGGCGCGCGGCGACTGAACGGGAGGCCGTCGAGTGGGCGGTCGACGAGCTCGCGACCGCGATCGACGAACGCGGAGTCGAGATCGAGCCGCTGCTGGAGTACGGTCGGCGAAGCCGCGAGAGTTTGCCTGACCGCCACCGTCGAGCCTACGAGGCGATGGCCGCGGAGTTCGACGTCGACCCGGCGGTCTACGACGTGTACGTGTTCGCGTACTCGGAGCTCTGTGAGGAGCTGGCCGACGGGGACGGCCGCTCCGAGAAGAACCCGAAGGGGTGTACGAACGTCCTCGTCGCCCCCTCGGCGGTCGATCCGGAGCCCCCCATCGACACCGGGTCGACGAGCAGAGGAGCGCTCGTACTGAAGAACCGGGACATCGCTGGCTGGGGGACCCGTCCGAAGTCGATCGTCGAACAGCCGCCGCTCGATGACTACTACGGGTTCCTGACGGTCGACACCTGTGGCACGATCTCGATCTTCAAGGGGGTCAACGATCAGGGGCTGGTCGCGGCCAACACCTACATCGACAGCGAGCGAGACGACGTTGATCCCGAGAACCAGCTTCGGAACGGGACCGTCATTCGGATCGTGTTAGAGGAGTGTGCCACCGTTGCGGAGGCTCGGGCGATGCTCGAATCCGTTCCGACCCGACACCTGTGCGGGCAGACGCTGTTTCTCGCCGACGAAACCGACGCCGTCCTGCTCGAGATCGATCCAGTTGCCGAGCGGATCGCCGTCGACGACGATCCCGTCGTGGCACGGACGAACCACTTCGTGCTCTCGGAGTCGACCGAGACGGAGAGCTCGACCAAGCGTCGGGAACGGGCGCTGTCGCTGCTCGAGGACGCCGAACGGATCGATCGGAACGATCTGTGGCAGTTCGCGCAGGATCACGAGAACGGTCCCGGAGACGACTCGATCTGTCGGCATCCGGAGCCAGAGACGGACGAGCCACACGCGTTCGGTCAGCTGACGACCGCGAGTACGGCCGTCCTGGAGGGCGGTTCGCCGACGATCGAGGTCGCGATGGGCAACCCGTGTGCGGCCGACCGTACGCGGTGTTCGTTCGGCGAGGAGATCCCGACGGAGCTTCGAACGGGGCGTCGGTGGCTCGATCGCCGCTAATCCTCGTCGTTCGATCGGTGTTCGAGGCGCTCAGGCTCGGGCGTGTGCCCGTTCGAGATCGTCCTCGAGCTGTCGTGCCGCCTCGAGTCGCAGCTGCTTTGCCTGCCGTTTCGTGAGCCGCGACTCGGGGAGTCGGTCCGCGAACGGCTCGTAGTCGTCGGGAGCGAACCCGAGCTCTCGCAGGTAGCGTCTCACGTCCTGGTTTCCGATCCCGTCGTGGATTGCCGCGTCGGTAACCGACTCGACGGTTTCGAAGTCGGGAAGCGTCAGCTTTCCAGCGGCGCCGTCGGTCGACGGCTCGGCACCGTCGACGACGGTACCGCGGGCGTCGGCGTGTGCGACGATCGACCGCACCGTTTCGGCCAGCTGGAGCACCTGGCTCGGCAGGGCCGCGTCCGGCGAGCGCCACTCGACGGTTGGCATCGCCTTTCGCAGCCGAACGGGGGTCCAGACTGCGTCGTACGGGCCGAACTCGTCGTCGAAACGAGCCGGCTCGACGCCGCGCTCGAGGGCGCGCTCACGGAATCCGTCGTAGGCGTCCTCGAGCCGCCGTTCCCAGTCAGTGGCGTCGTCGACGTAGGACCAGAGCTGTCCCTGGTCGGGACAGGCGTCGTAACACGAGCGCCGGTAGAGGTAGGGACGCGCACACTCGACGATTCGCTCCCCGCGGTAGTGCGAGGCGCTGTTAAGGAGTGCGAACGCGGGATCGATCGCCGTCAGGGCGTTGAGCTGAGCGGCGACGTTCGACTGCTCGAAGTGGACGTGCGTGCCGGCACAGACGCGGGCGTCGTCGAACGTCGGTCCCACGATCCGGCGCTGGAGATCGGTCCCACGCTTCTCTCGGTACGGGAGTTCGGCCGGTGAGGCGTACAGCGGCGTCGCGAGCGGAACGAGTCGCTTGTTTCGGTCGCGAGCCGCGCCGACGACGTGCTCGAGCCGTTCGAGAAACTCCTCACGGAGCTCGACCATCGACGAGCAGGGAGTCGTCTTGATTTCGAGCATCGGTTCGACGAACTCGGGATCGACCTGGTCCGAAACGTCGAGCAGTGATTCGGGTCGTACCAGATCGCCGTCGCCGTCGACGACCCAGTACTCCACCTCGAGGCTGGTTTTCATAGATGTCTCTGTTGGGCTGCAGTATCGTTCGACCCTCGGGCGAGCCGCCGTCGGGTCGGCGCTACAGTCGGACGCGACCGATCGAACCGTGGGCCGTCGTCCGATTCGTCCTCGGATACGGGGTAAGCCGGTCCCGCGTGAACCGCTTGAGCTTGCGTACGAAAGCTACCGACTGCTTCGATCGGGTGGGCGGCGGTTTCGGACGCGAGAACCGACAGAACCGACGGTACCGAACCCGTCGGATCTCTCTGAACCCGTCTCCTGCGCTGGAGTTCGTCCTCGCTGGTGTGTCGGGTCCCGACTTATCTCGCTTCGGAACCTACGCTCGAGCATGAGTCCACGGGCCGACGACGCGACGAGGCGGCGGTTCCTCTCGAGGACGGCCCTCGCTCTCGGGGGCGTCTTCGTGGCCGGCTGTACGGGCCGCGAGGACGACGCTGATCAGGAGTCGGAGCCCGTCGTCGACGAGGCCGAAACCCTCGAGACCGATACCGATCCCGACGCGTGGGTCGACGTCGATGCGATTCGTCTCGACGCCTACGTCGGCGGCTGGGTCGGCGCCGAACCGGCCCACGTCGATCGCGTCGAGAACCCGACGCTAGTGTTGTTCGAGGGCCGATCCTACGAAATCACGATCGAGAACCGAGACAACGTCAAACACAACCTGGCGATCTGGAACGCGGCGGACGAACGCGTCGGCGAGTACGCGACCGATGTCGTCGCCGATACCGGAGCCACGGAGACGCTCGCGTTCACGGCGACCGACGGGATGGCGACCTACATCTGTGAGCACCAGCCCCGAATCCAGCTCGGCGACCTCGAAATCGTCGCCGACGAGTGAGAACGGTCCTGGCCGACCCGTCGATCGACGCCGAAAACTCGGCCCTGGGTGGGGACGGGTCGGTTCGCTTCCGATCGAACGCGCTACCGAACGACGGTCACCGGAACCGGCGAGCGGCGGACGATCTTCTCGGCGACGCTTCCCAGTAACACCCGGGAGACGCCCTCGCGTCCGTGGCTGCCGACGACGATGTGATCGACGTTGTTCGCCGAGGCGAACTCGACGACCTCGCGTTCGGGTTTGCCGACGGCCGTCTCAGTTCGGAAGACGACGTCCTCGGTGTCGATCGCGGCCGTGGCGTTTTCGAGTTCGCCCGCGGCCTTCTCCTCGCGGTCCCGGAGTGCCTCCTGGAGGAGGTTGACTCCGGCCTCCGTTGAGCCGTCCGCCGCCTCGACGACCCGCAACAGGATGATCTCCTCGTCGGCGTGGGAGTCGAACGCGTACTCCACCGCCTGCTGTGCCGCCGCCGAACCGTCGTATGCGACGAGTACCGTCATACCTCTAGCTACCCGATTCGACACTATAAACGCGCTGCACGAACCGCGTTGCTTCTCGCGGTTCGTGGTGTTCGCCGCTCGGTAGTTCGGCGTTTTCGCTACCGCTCAAACGCCGCCCTCTTCGAACCGGAAGGTCCCGTCCCGCTGGACGACCTCGCCGTCGATCTCGATGCGGGAGTCCTCGCTCATGTCGACGATCATGTCGACGTGGACGGCCGACTCGTTGGCCTCGTTGTCCTCACCGACCGTGTCGTCGTAAGCCCGGCCGACCGCCATGTGGACCGTATCGCCCATCTTCTCGTCGAACAGCATGTTGTACGTAAACCGGTCGATGTCGCGGTTCATCCCGATCCCCAGCTCGCCCAGCCGTCGGGCGCCGTCGTCGGTCTCGAGGACGTTGGTCAGGACGTCCTCGTTTTTCGCTGCCGAGTGGGAGACGACCTCGCCGTCCTCGAACTCCAGATAGACATCGGTGATCTCCCGGCCCTGGTGGTACAGCGGCATATCGAACAGCACCTCGCCCTCGACGGAGTCGGGCTGGGGTGCGGTGAAGACCTCGCCGCCGGGGAGGTTGTGCTCGCCGTGGTCGTTGATCGTCGGGTTGCCGTCGATCGACATCGTGACGTCGGTCGTCTCGCCGCTGACGATGCGGATCTCCTCGCCGGCGTCCATCAGTTCGACCATGTTTTCCTGGTGGTCGCGCTGGGCCTCCCAGTCCTTGTTGACGGCGTCCCAGACGAACCCCTCGTAGGCCTCGGTGCTCATCTCGGCGAGCTGGGCGTTCGCGGGTGCGGGGAACTGCGTGAGACACCATCGGGTCGACAGACGCTCCTCGAGGATCGGCTGGTGGGCCTGTCGGTGGGCCGCCTGCGTCTCGGGGTCGACGTCGCTGGTCTGGGTGACGTTGTCGCTGGCTCGAATCGCGATGTAGACGTCGGTGTTTTCGATGAGCGCGAGCTCGTGGTCGGGCGTCTCGAACTCGTCGTCCGACGCGCGAAGATAGGCCCGTTGCTGGCGTTTTCCGGTTCGCTGGCTGGTCGTCACGGGATTGGCGCCGCGGTCGCCGATCACCTCGTGGAGGGCGACAGCGAGGTCCTCGGCGACGGGGTGGGCGTCGACGACGACGTTGTCCCCTTCCTGGAGATCGACGGAGTGGTTCGCGATGATCTCGGCGTGTTCGCGGATGCGCGGGTCCATGTGACACAGTGTTGCCACGCGGGCAATACCGTTTTCGAATCGAAATCCCCGACGGCGCTCAGTCGCCGCGGTTCGCCAGGAAGACGCCGAGGTAGATCGAGACGATCGCACAGCCGACACCGGCCAGAAACGCGATCGTGAACGGCGATTCGAGGGAAAACGCCACCCGGTTTCCTGTCGTCCAGCCGACGAACCCGGTTACGACGAGGACGACGGCGGCGAGCCGAAGGGCAGTGATGAGCTGTCTGGCGATCACACCAAACAGTTCTCGGCCGCTGGTACATACTTTATCACCAGCCCCGGCAGGATCGTCCCGAGAACGGCGGCTATTTGATTGCCCGTCGGCTACCGGGGTCCATGATCGATCTGCGCTCGGATACCGTGACGAAGCCCGACGACGAGATGCGAGCGGCCGCCGCTGCGGCCGAGGTCGGGGACGACGTCTACGGCGAGGACCCGACGGTGAACGACCTCGAGGCTCGTGCGGCCGAACGGGTCGGCATGGAGGCCGCCCTGTACGTGCCGACCGGGACGATGGGGAACCAGATCGCCGCGCGAGTGCACACCGAGCGGGGCCAGGAGGTGCTGGCGGACCGCAAGAGCCACGTCGTGAAGTACGAACTCGGCGGCTTCGCCCAGCTCGCGGGACTGCAGGTACGGATGCTCGACGCCGATCCGCGAGGCGTGCCGACGCCTGCGGAGATCGACGCGAGCTACGTCGAGGAGGACCTGCACCGTCCGGGAACGGGACTCCTCTGTCTCGAGAACACCCACAACGCCCGCGGCGGGCTCGCGATCGCCCCCGAGAAGATCGACGCCGCGGCCGACGCCGCACACGATCGCGGGGTTCCGGTCCACGTCGACGGCGCGCGGCTGTTCAACGCCGCGACGGCGCTTGAGGTCCCCGTCGCCGACCTTACCGACCCCATCGACTCGGTCATGTTCTGTCTCTCGAAGGGTCTTGGTGCCCCCGTCGGCTCGATGCTCGCGGGCTCCGCGGAGTTTATCGAGCGGGCCCGCCGCGTGCGCAAACTGTTCGGCGGCGGGATGCGCCAGGCCGGAATCGTCGCCGCGCCGGGGCTGCGGGCCCTCGAGAACGTCCAGGATCTCGAGACGGATCACGAGAACGCGCGCCTGCTGGCCGCGGGACTCGCGGAGATCGACGGCCTCGACGTCCGGGAGCCCGAAACCAACATCGTCCTCGTCGACGTCTCGGGACTGGGGCTAACCAGCGAGGACGTCCTCGATCGGCTCGAGGACCGCGGAGTCAGGGCGTCGGCGTTCGGCGAGACGACGCTGCGGCTCTGTACCCACCGCTGTGTCTCGCGGGATGAGGTCGACCGGGCGGTCGAACTGGCAGCCGAGGGACTCTCTAGTAACGACTGAAGCTGTTTCTACCGGATCTCAAAGTGTCGTGCGACTCGGTGTGCACTGACTTCCAGTGGCGATTACAGTTAGCGCCCCTCCATCCCGTCGCGGAACTCGAGGATCGTTCGCCGCAACAGGAGGTAGGTAAAGAAGATCAGCGCGAGCAGGATCAGGACGATCACAATGATAACCGGATCGTCGGGAAGGAAGCTAGTCATACCCGAGCGGTACAGCGCGGGCCCGCAAAATCGTTTCGACGTTTTGTTTCCTACACTCTCCCCGTGTAACCCGTCTGGGTGAAATCGATCTTTCAGCTTGCCGGGCGTATATTACGCGTCGACGCGTAGTTCGAGTCGGCCTCGGCGATCGTCTGCCCGTCGACCGGGGCCGTACGGGACTCGGGCGTCGGCTCGCTGGACCGACGGCCGGGTGCGCCGGGACCGCGACCGACTCCCGCTGGCGCCGATCGCTTCGTCGCGGTCCTCACTTCCGTTTTCACCTCGTCATCCGGACGCTAATCGTCTCGAGGACGGCCCCGTCTGGCTGGCAGAGCTCGCCGACCAGTTCGTCGCCGTCGCGCTCGAGGACGGCAAAGCCCGGCCGATTGCCACGGGGCTGGGCGTGGCTGCCGGGGTTCAACAGAACCACGTCGTCGGTTTCGACGACGGTCGGTCGATGGGTGTGTCCCGAGACGACGACGTCGGCGTCCCGCGAGCGGCCGAACATCGCCAGCCCGGTCGCGCCACCCTCGCGGCGGTGGGTGACCGCGAAGCGAGCGCCGTCGGCCTCGACGACGCGGGCAGTGGGCAGCCGTTCCCGAACCGTCGCGCTGTCGGCGTTGCCGTGGACGGCGAGCAGCCGGTCGCACTCCCTATGAAACGCCTCCAGCGCCGCCGTACTGGTGAAATCGCCGGCGTGGATCACGGTGTTGGCCGATCGGGCTGCCTCGAGGGCCTCACCGGTGAGTTCGTGGCCGTCGTTGCTGTGAGTGTCCGAGAAGATCGCGATCATAGGGCGGATTCGGAGAGCGAGGGTAACGTGGGTTTCGACTGCGCGTGCCGCGCGAGCACGCCGATTCGTGGGGTCGACGATCAGACCCCGCCCGCGCTCTCCTCGGTCGATTCATAGACCGCCACGATCGTCGACCCCGGCGGCCGATCGCCCAGCGTCGCCGACACCGTCGTCTCCTCGAGGTCGACCGTCGACTCGAGTCGCACCCAGCCGTCCTCGGTCTCGACGCTGATCGCGACATCGGTCGGACTCGCGCCGGGCGGCAGCGCCGACGGGTCGTAGCCGAGTTCGATCCGGAACGCGTCGACGGCCCGCAGCTCCTCGAGGCCGACGAGTTCGACCGAATCCGCAAGCGCGGTCGCCGTCGGATCCCGGCTGCTGCGCTCGAGGCCGACCGCGTCAGGAACCACGCCCGCGACGATCTCGGCACGGGCACCCGCACGGTCGAGTGTTAACTCCACGACGTCACCGGAATCGTAACCGGGAATGGCCATACCCGAAGATTTGGCCTCGAGTAGTATGTCGCTGTAGCGCGCGTACGCCGGGCCGTGAGTGTGATCGCCACGGAATCGGGAGGCCCGCGTCCCGCGATTCCGAAACGGAACCGGTGCGGAGACGAATCCTTTTATCGTAGCGGGAACCACTCACTACCGTGTCCGAGACAGCCGGGTACATGCGATTCTTCCCGTACGAGCAACCCTACGAGAACCAGCGTGAGGCGATGGACCGCATCTACAACGCGCTGGTTCGGGACCAGGACGTGCTGTTCGAAGGGGCCTGCGGGACCGGCAAGACGCTCTCGTCGCTGGTTCCAGCCCTGGAGGTCGCCCGCGAGCAGGACAAGACGGTCGTCATCACGACCAACGTCCACCAGCAGATGCGCCAGTTCGTCGCCGAAGCCCGGGCGATCACCCGCGAGGAGTCGCTCCGTGCGGTCGTTTTCAAGGGGAAGGGGTCGATGTGTCACATCGACGTCGGCTACGAGGAGTGCCAGACCCTGCGGGACAACACCCGGGCCGTGGTCGACGCCGAGCGCGACCGCGAACAGTTAGAGCGGCGCCAGCGGGAGCTGCTCGCCGAGAGCCAGGAAGGCAGTGACGGTGGCTCGGCCGCGGACGCCCGCAGCGCCGTCATGGACGAGCTCGAGTCGATCGAGGACCGTCTCGAGGACCTCGAGGAGAAGAACGTCTGTGACTACTACCGGAACAACCTCACGCAGGATACCGACGACTTCTTCGCCTGGCTGTTCGACGACGTCCGCACGCCCGACGAGATCTACGAGTACGCCGAACAGCGGGAGTTCTGTGGCTACGAACTCCTGAAGGAGGGGATCGAGGGGGTCGATCTGGTCGTCTGTAACTACCACCACCTGCTGGATTCGACGATCCGCGAGCAGTTCTTCCGGTGGCTCGGCCGCGATCCCGAGGACGTGATCGCCGTCTTCGACGAGGCTCACAACGTCGAGGACGCCGCCCGCGAGCACGCGACCCGAACCTGCTCGGAGCGGACCTTCGATTCGGCGCTCGACGAGCTCGCCGACAGCGACGATCCCCGGGCCGAGGACGCGACCAACGTCCTCTCGGCGTTTCACCGCGCGCTGGTCGAGACCTACGAGGACTCCTTCGGGTTCGGCGAGCGCGAACGGATCGGTGAAGGCTGGGAGGACGTCCCGATCGCGAACGAGGATCGACGCGACGAGCTCACCCTCGAGTTCCTGCAGCGCTATTCGGGGCAGGGGATCGACGACGACCTCGAGGCCGCGATGGCGCTGGGCCAGGAGCTCGACGAGGAGTACGAGGAGGCCTACCGGGAGGGCGAGACGGCTACCCGGACGGAGTGTCAGACGTTGCAGGCGGCGGGCTTCGTCAGCGCGTGGATGGACGAGGGAACCAAGGAGGGACTGTACCCGGTGGTCTCGGTGACGCGGGACGCCGGCACCGACGAGATCTACGGGCGCGCGGAGCTGTACACCTGTCTCCCCCGTCAGGTCACCGGACGGCTGTTCGAGGAGGTCTCGGCGACGATCCTGATGAGCGCGACGCTCCAGCCCTTCGACGTCACCGAGGACGTCCTGGGGCTCGAGGACCCGATCACGATGGCCTACGGGCTCGAGTTCCCCGAGGAACACCGCCGGACCTACGCCGTCGAGACGCCGCCGCTGTTCTCCTCGGACCGGGACGACCCCGACGTCCAGGAGACCGTCGCCGACGCGCTCGACGACGCGATCCGGATGACCGCCGGTAACACGCTTGCCTTCTTCCCGAACTACGGCGAGGCGAGCCGCTACGCGGAGCGACTCGAGCGCCGCGGGTCGGCGACGGTCTATCTCGACGAGCCGGGCGTCGCCGTCGAGGAGCTCCGCCAGGAGTTCGTTGCGGACGACGACGGCGTCCTCTGTACCTCGCTGTGGGGCACCCTCGCGGAGGGAGTGAGCTTCGACGGCGACGACGCTCGGACGGTGCTCGTCGTCGGCGTTCCCTACCCCCATCTCGACGACCGGACCGAGGCAGTCCAGGAAGCCTACGACGCCGCCTTCGAGGGGACCGACACCGGCTGGCGCTACGCCGTCGAGATTCCGACGGTCCGCAAGACCCGCCAGGCGCTCGGTCGCGTGCTTCGCTCGCCGGAGGATATCGCGGTGCGTGCGCTGCTGGATCGGCGCTACTCGAAGGACGCGAAGTCCGACCTGGGCAAGTACAGCGTCAACGGAACGTTCCCCCACGAGGAGCGCGAGGAGCTACTCGATATCGAGCCCTCGAAGCTCAAGTTCGCGATGCGGAACTTCTACGGCGATCACGGCGCCTACGAGGGGGATCCGCCGGCGCCCTGACTACCGCTTCTCGAGTGTCACGTGAGCGGCGCCGTTGGTCACGGTGACGACGTGGTCACCGCTCTCCTCGATCGTAACGTCGAAGCTCCCGGTGTCCGAGACCGACCGGGCCTCGAGCGGTCCCTCGCCGATCTTCGCGACCTGAACGCTGACCGCGTCCCCGTTCTCGACCCGTTCGACGTCGATCTCGGCCACGAACTTCTCGCCTTCCTCGGCGCTGAACTCCGCGGTGTGTTCGTCCTCGAGGGTCTCGTCGACCCCGTCCTCGCCGAACAGATCGCCGGCGGCAGAACAGCCCGCAAGCGGGACGGCGAGTGTGGCTCCGAGCAGTGATCGTCGGTGCATGCTCTACTACCTACGTATCGGATTATATGAGTTTTCTGGATGTGGAAACGTTCGGAACGTCTCACGCCGGGAGCGCGACCCGACTCACCGGCAACCCGTCGGATTCGGCCCGGAACTCGAGTTCGCCGACGGTCCACTCGACGGGATCGATCTGGCGGTCGGCCAACCGTTTCGCGGTCGCCTCGTCCCCACCTCGAGCGAGGGTGACGTGTGGGACGTAGTCGGCGCCCTCGAGGCCCGTGACGGTTCCGAACTCCTCGGCAAGTCGGGCATGGACCGATTCGAGACCGGGACTGTCGACGACGAGGTAGACGACGGGTGCCGATCCCAGCGGGGGGTCGGCGAAGTAGTCGATTCCGGTAACGCGGGCTTCGAGCCGTGCCGTCCCCTCCAGCGCGCGGTGTGTGCGGTGCTGGAGCTGTGCGGCGTGGTCGGGCTCGCCGAGCCGTTTGAGCAGACAGGAGTGGTCCTCGCGGACGGTGTCGAACCCGACCAGTTCGGGGTAGAGGGCGGTCGCGAGCTCGCGGACGCGCCCGGGAACTGGAACGGTGACGCTGTACACGTTCGCTCTGATAGGTGTGGCCGACGTATGAGTGTGGCGTTCGGGCGTCAGGCCGACAGTCCCGATCGTCCGTCGAGGACGCCGTCGCTCCCCCGTTTCCATCCATCGACCGAACGTGACACCACAAACCGCGGTCGGAAAGACCTATTTAGGCGGCTCTACCAACGTCCTGTAATGGATGTGCGGGGGCTTCGAGCCCTAGTGGTGCTCGTGGTGGTTGGTTGCCTGTTCGTTCCGATGTCTGCCTCGGCCGTGGTGGCGGCCGACGGTGATGCCGGGACCCAGCAGCCGCTCCAGCAACTCGAGGACGAGGCGCTCCAGTTCGACGACGCCGAGGAGATCCACGTCGACGTCGAGATCCACGAGAACGGGTCGGCGACGTTCCAGGTCGATTACCGGTTCCCGATCAATCCCGAAAACGAGTCGATCGAGGAGTGGGAACAGCTCCAGAACGATATCGAGTCCAACCCCGAGGAGTACGTCGAACGGGAGGCCGAGGGATGGGACGACGTCCGTTCCGACGGCGAAAACGTGACCGACCGCGAGATGGAGATCTCGAACTTCACGGTGACAACCGACGAAAGCACCGCACCGCGGGATCTGGGCCACGTGAAGTATCAGTTCGAGTGGTCGTCGTTCGCACACGTCGAACTCAATCGTATCGAAGCCGGTGACGCGCTCTCGGAGTTTACGCTGGTCGACGACACGACGTTACAGCTCTCCTGGCCTGAGGGGTACTCGGCCTACGAAATCGATCCGGACTCCGACGACAGAGGCGAGGGATCGGTCTTCTGGGACGGCAGCGGGACCGAGTTCACCGACGACCAGCCCCGCGTCGTGTTGATCGAGGACGCCGAGTCGGCCGAGGGAACCGAATCCGAGGAGGGACCGGCGATGCCCTGGCTCGCCGCGGGAGCCGCACTCGGCGTCCTCGCGGCCGCCGGCGTTGCCGGCTGGTGGTTCCGGTACGGCCGGGAATCCGGATCGGCCGATCCAGGTTCGGACGCGCCGACGGAACCGTCCGCCTCCGCCGAGCCGACCGGCCCGCCACCGGAGTTGCTCAGCAACGAGGAACGAGTGTTACGCCTGATCGAAGACCGCGGCGGTCGGATCAAACAACAGGAGGTGGTCTCCGAACTCGACTGGACGGAGGCCAAGACCAGCCAGGTCGTCGGCGGGCTCCGGGAGGACGACGAGATCGAGGTCTTCCGGATCGGTCGGGAGAACGTCCTCGCGCTCCCCGAGGAAGACGTCGACGAGGAGTAGGTCGACCGGCACAATACTTGCCCGACGAGTAGGGTTTAAGAGGTTCCGTCCTCTTAGGATGTTCTAATGAGCGGTTCCGCCGACAGATCGGTACCCCTTTTCGCTACCGCCGGAGCCGTTACGCCGCGACGACCCCGACGACCGGGCCTTTGAGCCCGCACTATACCTCACCCCCCGTCCGGACCGAATTCGATCCTCCGAAATGGCTAATTTTCAGACTTAGAGCGCTCTATAACCTTAATTACGCTAATTAAGAACGACGAATTTAAGTCCATCCTCCTGCTCCACTCGAGTAGCTATGACACGCGTTGCACTTGCGTTCTCGGGGGGACTCGACACGACCGTCTGTGTTCCACTGCTCGAGGAGGAGTACGGCTACGACGAAGTAATCGGGGTCACGGTCGACGTCGGTCAGCCGGAGTCGGAGTTCGAGGAGGCCGAAGAGACGGCGGAGGCGCTCGGACTCGACCACTACATCGTCGACGCGAAAGCGGAGTTCGCGGACCTCTGTTTCGAGAGTGTCCGCGCGAACGCGACCTACCAGGGGTATCCGCTCGGCACCGCGCTCGCGCGCCCGGTGATCGCCAGCGCGATCCTCGAGGTCGCCGAGGAACAGGACTGTACGGGGATCGCCCACGGCTGTACGGGCAAGGGGAACGACCAGCTCCGTTTCGAGGCAGTCTGGCGCGACTCCGACCTCGAAGTGATCGCTCCCGTCCGCGAACTCGGGCTCACCCGCGAGTGGGAAAACGAGTACGCCGCAGAGAAAGACCTGCCCGTCGAGGGCGGTAGCGGCGGCAAGTGGTCGATTGATACCAACCTCTGGAGCCGTTCGGTCGAGGGCTCCGAGCTCGAGGACCCGAGCTACGTCCCCGGCGAGGAGATCTACGAGTGGACCGAGGCCCCCTCCGGCGAGACCGAGGAGATCGAGATCGCCTTCGAGGAAGGGTACCCCGTCGCCGTCGACGGCGAGGCCTATGAGCCCGTCGAACTCATCCAGCACCTCAACGAGCTCGCAGGCGCCTACGGCGTCGGTCGCACCGACTCGATGGAAGACCGCATGCTCGGACTGAAGGTCCGCGAGAACTACGAACACCCCGCGGCAACGACGCTGCTCAACGCCCACGAGGCCCTCGAGAGCCTCGTGCTCACCCAGGAGGAACGCGAGTTCAAACAGCAGATCGACCAGCGCTGGTCGAAGAAGGGCTACGAGGGACTCGTCGACGCACCCCTCGTCAGTGCGCTCGAGGGCTTCATCGACGAGACCCAGCAGCGCGTCACCGGAACGGTGACGATCCGCTTCGAGGGCGGCCAGGCTCGCGCTGTCGGCCGCGACAGCGAGTACGCCGCCTACTCCGCGGAACACGCCTCCTTCAACACGGAGACGGTCGGCAAGATCACCCAGGAGGACGCCACCGGCGTCGCGAAGTACCACGGGTTCCAGCGCCGCCTCGCCAACGAGTCGATCGCCGCCCAGAACGACGACGAGGAGGTCGAGCTGGCGACCGACGGAGGCGAGGAGTAAGATGAGCGGAGAGAGAGCTCCAGACGGCGGAGACGAGTCGGGCGTCGTCCGACGGGACCGCTTCAGCGGCGGCCCCGCGCGGAGCTTTCTCTCCTCGCTTGCGGCCGACGAGCGGATCTTCGAGGCCGACCTCGAGGTCGACCGCGCCCACACGATCATGCTCGCCGAACAGGGGATCGTCGACGACGACGTCGCGGGCGAGATTCTGACGGCACTGGACGCCATCGAGGTCGACGGCCACGACTCCCTGCCCGAGGGCGAGGACGTCCACGAGGCTATCGAGACGGCCGTCATCGAACAGATCGGCCCGGCGGGCGGGAAGATGCACACCGCCCGCTCGCGCAACGACGAGGTTGCGACCTGCATTCGGTATCGCCTTCGCGAGGACGTTCTCGAGGCGATCGAGACGACCCTGGCGCTGCGGGAGTCGCTGCTCGAGGTCGCCGAGGAGGGTCGGGAGACGATCATGCCCGGCTACACCCACCTCCAGCCCGCCCAGCCGACGACGGTCGCCCACTGGGCGCTGTCCTACGAGGGCGCAGTTCGTCGCGACACCGAGCGTCTGTTCGACGCCTACGGGCGGATCAACGAATCCCCGCTGGGCGGGGCGGCCTTCGCCGGCACGACGTTCGCTATCGACCGCGAGCGTACGGCCGATCTACTGGGCTTCAGTGGAATCGTCGAGAACTCGATGGACGCCTCTTCGAGCCGCGATTTCCTGCTCGAGACCACCCAGGCGCTGTCGACCCACGCGACGACGCTGTCGGGGCTCGCCGAGGACCTCGTGATCTTCGCGAACCGCGGGTTCGTCGATCTCGCCGACGACTACTCCTCGACGTCCTCGATCATGCCCCAGAAGAAAAATCCCGACACGCTCGAGCTCGTCCGCGCGGTCGCGGGCGACGCCGCGGGCGGGGTCCAGGGACTGACGACGACACTGAAGGGACTGCCCCGCGCGTACAACCGCGACCTCCAGCGGGCGACGACCCACGCCTGGGAGACCGTCGACGCCGTGACGGAGGCCAGCGAGGTCGCCGCGGGCGCGGTCGCGACCGCCGACTGGAACGCGGAGACGCTCGCAGCGGAGGCCGGCGCGGGGTTCTCGACGGCGACCGGGGTCGCGGACCTGCTGGCGGCGAACGGACTGCCGTTCCGCACCGCACACGAAATAGTCGCCCACGCCGCAGAGAACGGCGCCGACTACGACGCCCTCGAGGCCGCCGCCGAAGACGTGCTCGGCGAGAGCGAGGCGGCGACGTCGCCTCGAGACGATGAGCAGCGGAGCCGCGAATCACCCCTCGAGTCGCTCGTCGACCCCGCAGCGGTCGAGAGCGCCCTCGATCCCGAGGCGAGCGTCGCGAGCCGGGACTCGCAGGGAGGACCCGCCCCCGAGGCGGTCGCCGAGCAGCTCGAGTCGGCTCGCGAGACGCTCGCGGCCGACGAGGGGACACACGCGGCGACCGACGAGGCGCTCGAGGACGCCCACGCGGCGCTTCGCGAGGAGGTGAACGCGTATGGCTGATGTCCTCGCGTGTCCACCAGCTCCGGATCGCACGCCAACCCCGCTCCCGCCGCCGTCCCCACGAGGGGACGATACACAATCAAAATGATATGAAATACAAAATCTGCCGGAAATCGCGAGTCACACACCGTTAGTGGGTAGTGCAGTTATTGTAACTTTGCTGTTAGGTTCGAAGGTTTTAAGGGTACTGCGGTCCCAGTGTGGAGTACAATGACAGAATGCGTCGAGTGTGGGGCAGAAGTGTCCCTGCACGACGATCTGGAAGTGGGAGAGATCGTTGACTGTACGACCTGCGGAGCCGAGCTGGAAGTCGTCGACACCGAGCCGCCAGTCCTCGAGCGAGCCCCGGAGCTCGAAGAGGACTGGGGTGAGTGACCTTGAAAGTAGGAATACTCTACTCCCGGATCCGCAAGGACGAGAAGCTCCTCCTCTCGGAGCTGCGCGAGCGCGACCACGAGGTCGAGAAGATCGACGTCCGCAAGCAGACGTTCGACATCGGCGAGGCCTCCGAGGCGTTTGCCGACCTCGACATCGTCGTCGACCGCTGTCTGGCCACGAGTCGCAGCCTCTATGCCACGCAGTTCTTCGAGGCCTACGGCATCCCCGTGGTCAACAGCAACGAGACGGCCGAGATCTGCGCCGACAAGGTCAAGAATAGCCTCGCGCTCGAGAAGGCCGGGGTTCCCACGCCCGCGACGAAGGTCGCGTTCACCAAGGAGACCGCCCTCGAGGCGATCGAGGAGTTTGGCTACCCCTGCGTGCTCAAACCCGTCGTCGGCTCGTGGGGTCGTCTGATGGCCAAGATCGACTCCCGCGACGCCGCGGAGGCGATCTTGGAGCACAAGGCGACGCTCGGCCACTACGAGCACAAGGTGTTCTACGTCCAGGAGTTCGTCGAGAAACCCGGACGGGACATCCGTGTCGTCGCGATCGACGGCGAACCCGTCGCCGGGATGGTCCGGTCTTCGGATCACTGGATCACAAACGCCGCGAAGGGCGCCGAGACGAACGTCTTCGAGGTCGACGACGAGGCTGCAGAGCTCGTCGAGAAGGCGAGCGACGCCGTCGGCGGGGGACTGCTCGGCATCGACCTCATGGAGACGGCAGACGGGTACACCGTCCACGAGGTCAACCACACCGTCGAGTTCAAGGCGCTCAACGACGCCGTCGAGACCGACGTCGCCGGCACCGTCGTCGACTGGCTCGAAGAGAAAGCCGCGGAGAACGGCAGCCAGGAAGTCGAGGTGACGTTCTGATGGCCGTCGGCACCGACGCCAGCGCGGACGAATCAGCCGAAACCGTCACTGCGACGGTCGTCGGCGGTAGCGGCTTTACGGGTGGCGAGCTCCTGCGACTGCTCGCCGGTCACCCCAACTTCGAACTCGCGGAAGTGACGAGTCGCTCGAAGGCCGGCAAGAGCGTCGGCTCGGTCCACCCGCCGCTTCGCGGGACCGACCTGCGCTTTACCGAACCCGAGGACTTCGAGTCGGTCGACGTCCTCTTTGCGGCGACACCCCACGGCGTCTCGATGGGGCAGATCGACGACTTCTTCGAGATCGCCGATACCGTCGTCGACCTTTCGGCAGACTTCCGCCTCGACACCGAGGAGCAGTACGAGGAGTGGTACGACGGCCACGACGCGCCCGAATACCTGGAGAAGGCCGAGTACGCCCTGCCAGAGATCAACCGCGAGAACCTCGCGGGCGCGGAGCTGATCGCCGGCGGGGGCTGTAACGCCACCGCCACCATTCTGGGGCTGTATCCGCTGTTCGAACACGATATCCTTGAGGGCGGCGAGCAGGTCGTCGTCGACGTCAAGGTCGGCTCCTCGGAGGGGGGTGCCGGCGGCGGCGAGGCCTCGAGCCATCCCGAGCGCTCGGGCGTCGTCCGCCCCTACGCGCCGACGGGCCACCGCCACGAGGCCGAGATCGAGCAGTTCCTCGACACCTCGGTCGCCTTCACCTGCCACGCCGTAGACATGATCCGCGGCGCCAGCGCGACGGGTCACGTCTTCCCGTCGGGACCGGTCTCGAAGGGCGACCTCTGGCAGGCCTATCGCGGCTGCTACGAGGACGAGCCGTTCGTCCGCATGGCCGCGGGCGGCTCCGGCGTCTACCGCTATCCGGAACCCAAATCGGTGGCGGGGACGAACCTCGCGGAGGTCGGCTTCGAGCTCGACCCCTCGAACAAGCGCGTCGTCGTCTTCTCGGCGATCGACAACATGATGAAGGGATCGGCGGGCCAGGCGGTCCACGCCGCCAACGTCGCGCTCGGCCTTGAGGAGACGGCCGGACTCGAGTTCACGGGGCTGCACCCCGTGGGGGCACCGTAAATGACTACCGTGGTCAAGATCGGCGGCGCACGCGCCGTCGATCCCGAAGGTGCGCTCGCGGACGTCGCGAGCCTCGTCGAGGACGGCGAGGACGTCGTCCTCACCCACGGCGGCTCGACGGCCGTCGACGAGACCCTCGAGGAGCTCGGGCAGGAGCCCACGTACGTCGAGACACCGGGCGGCGTCGTCGGTCGCTTTACCGATGAGGAGACGATGGACGTCTTCAAGATGGTGATGCCCGGCAAGCTCAACACCGACCTCGTCGAGAGCCTCCAGAACGAGGGTGTCGACGCCGTCGGCCTCTCGGGGACGGACGGCAAACTTCTCGAGGGGAAACGCAAGTCCGCCGTTCGCGTGAAAGAGGACGGCAAGAAGAAGATCAAGCGCGGCGACCACTCGGGGAAAATCGAGTCGGTCAACGCCGACCTCCTCGAGACGGTGCTCGCGGGCGGCTACACGCCCGTCGTCTCGGTTCCGATGCTGGGTGAGGAGAAATCGGGCGGGTACACCGCCGTCAACGCCGACGCCGATCGCGCGGCCGCCGCGATCGCGGGCGCGCTCGAAGCCGACCTGGTCGTGTTGACCGACGTCTCGGGGATCTACGAGGACCCGGACGACGAGTCGACGAAGATCGACTCCGCGTCGACCCCCGAGGAGTTCGAAGCCGTCGAGGACGCCGCCGAAGGGTTCATGACCAAGAAGGTCATGGCCGCCACGGAGGCCCTCGAAGGGGGTGCGTCCTCGGTGATCGTCGCCTCGGCTAACGCGGACGCGCCGATAACGAGTGCGCTCGCGGGCGAGGGGACGACCCTCCAGCCCGGCGTCCTCGACGACGAAACTACACAGGAGGCCACACGATGAGCGACCACGACTTCGTCTCCGGCAGCAAGCCGATCGGTATCGAGCGCGGCGAGGGACCGTACCTCTACAGCACCGACGGGACGGAGTACCTCGACGCGGGTGCGAGCTTCGCGTGTACGCCGCTGGGTCACTCCCATCCCACAGTCGTCGACGCGGTACAGGAGCAGGTCGGCGAGCTGACGTTCGTCGACTCCTCGTTTCCCGTCCAATCGCGCGAGGACGCCTACGCGGCGTTCGTCGCGGCGACGCCCGACGGACTCGAGGACGCCTGGTTCTGTAACTCCGGAACCGAGGCCAACGAGGCCGCCCTGAAGTTCGCCCGCTCGGCGACCGGCGACTCGAAGATCGTCGCGGCGACCCGCTCGTTCCACGGACGGACGATGGGGTCGCTCGCGGCGACCTGGAAGGACAAGTACAAGGAGCCCTACGAGCCCCTGGCCGGTGACGTCGAGTTCGTTCCCTACGGCGACGGCGAGGAGCTCGCGGCGACCGTCGACGACGAGACTGCGGCCGTCATCCTCGAACCGATCCAGGGCGAGGGCGGGATCAACGTCCCGCCCGCGGGCTACCTCGAGCGCGCCCGCGAACTGACCGAGGCGGCCGGCGCGGCGCTGGTCTTCGACGAGGTCCAGACCGGGATGGGACGGACGGGCTCGATGTGGGCCTGCCAGAACGCGGGCGTCACGCCCGACGTCCTCACGACCGCGAAGGGACTCGGAAACGGCCTGCCCATCGGCGGCGTCGCGGTTCAGGACTGGATCGCCGACGGCGCTGCCTCGCACAACGCCACGTTCAGCGGCGGCCCCGTCGTCACCGCGGCGGTCCACGCGACGATCTCGACGCTGGTCGAGGAGGAGTGGCCCGCCCACGCCGCCGCTGTCGGTGACTCCCTCGCAACGGATCTCGAGGACGCCCTCGGCGACGCGGTCCGCGAGGTCCGCGGTGAGGGGCTGCTCGTCGGTATCGAACTGAAACGCGGCGCGAACCGGGTCGCCCGCGATCTGGCGATGAACCACCAGGTGCTGGCACTACCAGCGGGCCGGACCGTCCTGCGCCTGCTGCCGCCGCTCGTGATCGACGAGGACGACACGGACCGACTCGTCGAGGCGCTGACCGAGACCGTCGCCCCCGAAGCCGCGTCCGAATCATGAACGCGAGTATGACCAACGTGGCCGACGTCTCGCAGGAGGACGCCCGGAACCTGCTGGTCGATCTCGTCGGGATCCCCTCGCCGACCGGCGAGGAGCAGGCGGCGGCCGAACGCCTCGTCGAGTTCTTCTCGGCGAACGGCCGCGAAGCCTGGATCGACGAGGTCGGCAGCGTCCGTGCACCCGCAGACGATGCAGTGTTGCTGACCTCCCACGTCGACACCGTTCCCGGCGAGATTCCAGTCGAGGTCCGGCCGGCAGACGCCGAGGACGTCGACGACGAGGTCGCCGAGGAGGAAGGTGAGGACGTCCTCTGGGGGCGCGGGAGCGTCGACGCTACGGGTCCGCTGGCCGCGATGGCCGTCGCCGCCGTCCGAACGGGCGTCTCCTTCGTTGGCGTCGTCGGCGAGGAGACCAACTCCCGAGGCGCCCGGCATCTGGTCGTCGACCGCGAGGAGCCCGACGCCGTCGTCAACGGCGAGCCCAGCGGTACAACCGGGATCACGCTGGGCTACCGGGGCTTTCTCTCCGGGACCTACGTCGCGACAAGCGAGTCGGGCCACACGTCCCGACCCGAACCCAACGCGATCCAGCACGCGACCGAGTGGTGGACCAACGTCGAGGCCGCCTTCGAACACGACGAGTACACGCCCGTCTTCGAGCGCGTCACGGCGAAACCGGTCGACATCGACGGCGGGATCAGCGAGGACGGCCTCTCGGTCGAGACGACCCTGCAGGCCCAGCTCCGGATCCCCCCGTCGCTGGACGCCGAATCGGTCCGCGAGACCGCGGAGGCCGAACTCGAGATCGGCACCGTCTCCTGGGCCGAGCCGATCCCGCCTGTGATGGAGAGCCCGCGAACCGAGGTCGCCCGCGCGTTCCGTGCGGCGATCCGCGAGGCGGGCTGCGATCCGCGCCTCCTGCGCAAGACCGGCACCAGCGACATGAACCTCTACGCCGGCGCGTGGGACTGTCCGATGATCACGTACGGCCCGGGCAACTCCGAGCTCGACCACGCACCCGACGAGCGCCTCTCGCTCGCCGAGTTCGATCGGTCGGTCGAAGTGCTGACGAACGTCGCAACGACGCTTCGCGGAGGCGAGCCCGAATGAGTGAGCCGCGACACTTCCTCGAGATCGACGATCTCTCCCGGGAGGAGCTGACCGCCGTCCTCGATCGCGCCGAAACGTACAAACACGCGCAGGCGAACGGCGAGGACCACGACGATCTCGCGGGCCAGACCCTGGGGATGATCTTCCAGAAACCCAGCACCCGAACCCGCGTCTCCTTCGAGACGGGGATGACCCAGCTCGGCGGCCACGCGATCTTCCTGGGCGCCGACGACATCCAGCTGGGCCGGGGCGAGCCGCTGAAAGACACCTCCCGGACCCTCTCGCGGTACGTCGATATCGTGATGGCCCGGCTGTTCAAACACGACAACGTCGAGGTGCTGGCCGAACACTCCTCGGTACCGATCGTCAACGGACTCACCGACGACGCACACCCCTGCCAGACGCTCGCGGACCTGCTGACGATCCGCGAGGAAACCGGCGGATTCGAGGACGTGTCGGCCGCGTGGGTCGGCGACGGCAACAACGTCGCCCAGTCGTTCGTCATCGGCGCGGCACTGGCCGGTATCGACCTCACCGTCGCCACGCCCGACGGGTACGGGATCGACGACGACGTCCTCGAGCGGGCCCGTGAACTCGGCGGCGATCTGACGACCACGACCGAGCCCACCGCGGCGGTCGCGGACGCCGACGTCGTCTACACCGACGTCTGGATTAGCATGGGTCAGGAGGACGAACGCGACGTCCGGATGGACGCCTTCGAGGGGTTCCAGGTCAATGCGGACCTGCTCGAGGACGCCCCCGGCGCGTCGGTGATGCACTGTCTGCCCGCCCACCGCGGCGAGGAGATCACCGACGAGGTCATCGAGAGCGACCGCTCGATCGTCTTCGATCAGGCCGAAAACCGGCTCCACGCCCAGAAGGCGCTGCTGAGCTGGCTGCTCGAGTAGCGATCGAAACCTTCTGTGGTCGTTTATCGTCCGTGGAATCCGTACGTGATCCCGAGGACGACGCCGTACGCCGCGTGTCCCAGCAGACTCCCGACGTCGACGTTCGGCAGCGGTGGCGCCATCGGGAAGCCGCCGACCGAAAGCCAGATCGGCATGACGACGACCGCGAGACCGATCCAGACGACGACGCCGTAGGCGAGGCCGAAGCGCGGTAGTCCGGACGACTCCGCGCCGGGACTGACCCGTGAGCGCGAGCAAGGCGGCGAAGACGACCCCGAGCACCGCGCCGTGGGAGACATGGAGTACTCAGCCGACGAGTCCGCCTTCGAGACCGTACATGGCCGGGATCCCCATCTCAAGCATCGCGGGCATCTGCACCGCCATCAGCACGCCGAACGCGACCGCTCCGGCGATACCGCCCACGACGCCCGCCTGCCAGGATTCGAGTGCGGTTCCGGTCGCCACGTCAGCTTCGGTTCGTTGTTTGGACGCCATACGCTAGCTCTCGGCGGAAGACGGTGTAGCGCTGTCTCTCTCTCGTGTTGGCCACACACAGTCGTCGGATCGGGACCGACGCACCGAGGCGAACGTTCATCCGTCGAGCCCTCGCAGTACGTTCCGATGGTGGACCCGTTACGCATCGACGCGGGCGATCTTGGCGCGGACGCGATTCTCGAGGCGATCGAGGACGGCCGTCGCGTCGTCGTTACGACGACGACCCTCGGCGACGAGCACGAAATCACGCTGCGGTACGACGGCTCAGTGTACTACTGTGACACCCCCACCAGGTTACACCGCCACGAGAGCGCACGGGAAATGCGGACCTGCATTCGGAACATGGGGTACGGAGCGTCGTCGACCGCGGACGGGACGTGACTCTTTCACTTCCAGGGGTGTAGTATCGGCCATGCCGACCGACCCCGAACATCGCCTCGACGAACTGATGGAGACGCCGGACCCCGGGTTCGAAACGGTGATGAGCTGCGTCTTCGGCATCGAACCTCACGAGACCAGAACCTATCTCGTGCTCCTCGAGCGACCCGGGAGCACCATCGGCGAGCTAGAAACACCCCTCGAGCGCGACCGGAGTACGATCAACCGTTCGCTGACGACGCTGTACGAGCGTGGGATCGTCCGCCGGGACCGTCGGCTCCTCGACGGCGGGGGGTACGTCTACCAGTACACCGCCATCGCGCTGCCGGAGGTCAAACGGATGCTCCACGACGCGCTCGACGCCTGGACGGCGACGGTTCACGGGGTCATCGATGACTTCGACGAGGAGTGAACGTCCTCGCCGCCCGCCGCGGCAGCGTTGGTCCCAATCAGCCCACTTTTCTCCTTTGCCCGCTACGGTCCCGGTAATGAGTCTCAGCCTCTCGGCCGAGAACCCGACCGTTCCAGAGGACGCGACCGACGGCGCCTGGCTCGAGTGTATCGACTGCGGCGAGACGTTTGCGCCCTTCGCGGACGTCCGCTACACCTGCGACGACTGCGACGGGCTGCTCGAGGTTCGCTACGCCGACCACCCCTCGTTCGAGGACTTCGAGGGGGAGGGTGTCTGGCGCTACACCGACGCGCTACCGCTCGAGTCGGGCGTCTCGATTCAGGAGGGAGCCACGCCGCTGTACGAGGTCCCCACCATCGAGGACGAGCTCGGGCTCGAGGCCGTCAGGATCAAACACGAGGGAATGAATCCGACGGGATCGTTCAAGGACCGCGGGATGACCGTCGGCGTTGCCGTCGCACGGGAGCTCGGGGTCGATCGACTGGCCTGCGCGTCGACGGGTAACACAAGCGCCGCGCTCGCGGCCTACGGCTCTCGGGGCGGGATGCAGACGCTCGTGCTCCTGCCAGCGGGGAAGGTCGCCGCGGGGAAGGTCGCCCAGGCGAGCCTCCACGGCGCCCGGATTCTGGAAGTCGACGGCAACTTCGACGCCTGCCTCGATATCGTCCAGGAGCTCGCGGCACAGGGCGAAGCCTACCTGCTGAACTCGCTGAACCCCTTCCGGCTGGAGGGTCAGAAGACGATCGGCCTCGAGATCCTCGAGGCCTTCCGCGACGACTACGGGACGCTCCCGGACCGGATCGTGCTCCCGGTCGGCAACGCGGGCAACACCGCGGCGCTGTACAAGGCGTTCCGCGAACTCCTCCAGGCTGGCGCGATCGACCGCGAGGACGTGCCGAAGCTCACCGGTGTCCAGGCCGTGGGCGCCGCGCCGATGGTCGAGGCGATCGAGAACGGCGCCGACGAGGTGCGACGCTGGGACGACGTCGAGACCCGCGCGACGGCGATCCGGATCGGCAACCCGGTCAACGCGCCGAAAGCCCTGCCCGGAATCCGCGAGACCGGTGGGACGGCCATCTCGGTCACCGACGAGGAGATCACCGACGCCCAGCGCACGCTCGCGAGCGAAGGGATCGGCGTCGAGCCCGCCTCCGCGGCCTCCGTCGCCGGGCTTCGCAAACTCCGCGCCGAGGGGATCGTCGAGAGCGACGAACGGGTTGCCTGCCTGACGACGGGCCACCTGCTCAAGGATCCCGACGCAGCCGCCGCCGCCGGTAACGATTCCGAACCCGTTCCGGCAGACACCGACGGCGTCCTTGAGCATCTCGCGGGCGGGTCCGCGTCGGACCGATAGCGACGACGACGTCCTCGAGCTTCGACCGGTGCGGTCCATCCAGACCTTATTTCCAGATAATTCTAGAAGATATCTTATACTTTAAGTAGGAAGAGGGAGCACAGGTACACATAGCTGGTGATAATTACCGATGGCTGTAGACGATTCGACCGGAAGCTGCTCAGAGTGTGGTGGACGACTGCGGACGACGGAAACCGAACTGATCTGTGAGAACTGCGGGCTCGTCTCCGACGAGGACGCGATCGACCGCGGCCCCGAGTGGCGGTCGTTCGACGACGGCCCGGACCGCCGTCGGACCGGCGCCCCGCTGACGCGCTCGCGACACGACCGCGGGCTCTCGACGGAGATCGGTTACGGAAGTGGTTCGGGATCCTACACCCGTCTGAGCGGGCGAAAGCGACGCCAGATCGCCCGCCTTAGACGAGAACACAATCGAGCTCGAATCTCGACGAAGGCAGACCGCAACCAGGTGTACGGGTTCACGGAGATCAAACGCGTCAACGGCTTGTTGTCACTCCCCGACTCCGTGCGGGAACAGGCCTGTACGCTCTTCGAGTCGGCTCAGTCCGAGGGGTTGTTACAGGGGCGGTCGCTGGAGGGGTTTGCCGCGGCCGCGATCTACGCGACCTGTCGGACGAACTCGCTGGCCAGAACGATCGACGAAATCGTCGCGGTCGCCCGCGCCGACGCCGACGAGCTCAAGGCCGCCTACGACGCGCTGAACCGCGAACTCGAACTCCCCACCGGACCGATCGATCCGACCCAGTACCTGCCGCGGTACGCCTCGAAACTCGAGCTCGAACCCGCGATCGAGAACCGGGCGCGCGAATACGTGACGACGCTCCTCGAGGACGGCGCTATCGGGGGACGGAATCCGAGCGGCGTCGCCGCGGCCTGTCTGTACGCGGCCGCCGGCGAACGCGAGAACTGGCCCTCGATCACCCAGACCGCCGCGGCCGACGTCGCCGACGTCGCACCCGCGACGATCCGGTCGACGGCCGTCGCGCTCGAGGAACTGAACCCGTCGTCGAACGGCTAGGTCGTTCGGAGCGTATCGGTGCTTGGCTCGTAGACCTCGCCTTTCTGTTTGAGCTTGTCGATCTCGTGTTCGGCCTTCGACTCGTCCATCCCGATCTCGTCGGCCCGCTCGAGAACGATATCGACCGGCGCGCCCTCGTCGTACTCCTCCTCGATGTCGCTGATCAGCCCCTTGATGTTCTTGATCCGATCCCGCTGGGACTTCGAGGTGCCGGCCTCGACGATGTCCGCGTCGAACTCGCCGGTTTCGGGGTCGACGCCGATATCCTGCAGACACGAGCGGACGATCTCGACGACCCGCTCGGCGTCGCGTTGCTCGACCGTATCCGAAAGTCGCACCCGGGCGCTTGCCTCCGAGAGCCGCACCAGCGCCTCGAGCTTTCGTGCGGTGACCGGGACGGGGGCGTCCTCGTCGGTGCCTTTCGCGCGCAGGTCGACGTAGAAGTCCCGGATCGTCTCGCGGGCGTCCTCGGTCATCCGTGGGTGGCAGTTCTGCTTCGCGTAGGCGATGTACTTTCGGAGGAGTTCGGCGTCGATCACGGGATCGACCTGTTCGGTCATCTCCTCGATCTCCTCCTCGCTGACCTCGAGACTGGTCATCTCCTCGCGCTGGGTGGTCAGCTCCCCTGCGTAGTTGGTCGTGAGAATGTGCTCGGCGAGATTCTTGTCTTTCTCCTCGTCGGGCTGGTCGGTGACCGTGAAGATCAGATCGAACCGCGAGATCAGGGCCGGTTCGAGGTCGATCTGCTCGCCGATGGGCTCGTACTGGTCGAACCGACCGTACTTGGGGTTCGCGGCGCCCAGTAGCGAACAGCGGGACTTGAGCGTGGCGTTGATGCCGGCCTTCGAAACCGAGATCTTCTGTTGCTCGAGGGCCTCGTGCATGGCCGAGCGGTCCTCGGAGTTGTGAACGACCATGCCGTTGGCGATGAAGTTGTGGGTCCCTTCAACTGTGAGGTCGTAGACGTAGTCCCACTCATCGCCATCGATCCGGTGGATTTTGACGATTTCCGAGGGTTCGACATCATGAAGACTCGAGCGTGCTGACTGGTCGGTCATTACAGCACCGCCATCTGTGACGATTGATGACTCGTTACAGGGGACGAGCGTTCGATCACCGACCTCGAGATTTGTTGCGCTTCGTTCGATTGTCGATCCGTCTTGTCGGATGAAGAACGGATGGTCTGGTGTCGAGCGGAGCTTCTCACCGTCTTCGGTGATGACTTCGATCAGTTCCGATGGGGTCTCGTACTGATGTACGGCAGTGACCGGTCGTTCGACGATCGCTCCGGAGTCGGTCATCGTCCGAACACTCACGTCGACGTTCCGCATCGTTCGTCCGTTTTCTAGCGGTTCGATTTCACCCGCTTTTGCAGCCTGTTGCGCTATCTCTTCGATGGCGATAGACGATCCGTTGGATAATTCGACGAGGCTTTCCCCCGTCACGCACCGCATTTTGTCGAGTTCGTCGACCGCCGCGATCCCCTGATCGGCGAGGACGAGCGCGCCGGCCTCAAGGGTCCACTGCTGGCCGTCGCCGAAGTCGTCGCGGACCGCCGCAGCCGTGTTGTGGGTGACGACCCCGTTCGCGAGGAAGTTGTGCGTCTCCGGGACGGTGAGGTCGAACACCTCCTTCTCGCCGGTGTCGACCGCGGCGACGACCTCGTCCCAGCACAGGTCGGCCTCGACTGCCTCCTCGACGATCGGTTCGGCGTCTCCGAGATCGACCTCCTCGAGCATCCGTCGAGCCCGTCCACGGCCGGGATTGTCGCCACGGTTGAGATTCATATAGTATTCCCCACCAGCAGCATCGACGGTTGCGAGTGTGGTTCCGACCGGAATCTTCTCCTCCCGGCGTGTGGCATCCCCGACGATTTCCTCGAGCGCAGCCCGTTTTGTCGGGTAGCCGAATCCGATCGCGTCCGCGTACCGTTCGATGTTGCGACCGTAACACTCCAAGTGATACTGGACGTGATTCGATTCGATCTCGTAGCCGTTCTCGAGGACGGACACACCGCGACGGTCGCGCTCGCGAACGCGGGATCGAACGCCGTAGGTTTCGAGCATCAGCTGCACCTGTTCGGCGAACTCCTGGCTGATCGTCGAAAAGTGGATGCTCGAGCCCCCGTCAGTTCGGGACGAAACGGATCCATCGGCGTCCATCAGTCCGCGGAGGAACGCATCGGCGTGCTCGGCGGTCGTCAGTGCAGGATCGAGCTTCAGATCCTCCTTCGGCGTCTCCATCCCGGCGTTAGAGAACAACTGCGCGATAGTAGCGCTGTGAACGCGAATACACGGAACTCGATCGTCCTGATACTCGATTTCGGGCCGCTTGTCGAACGTATCGTCGACGATCTCGACCGCCCGCTCGAGAATCGTTTCGTCGCTGTTAGAAATTCGAACGAGACCGCGGTTTCCGTCGCGGCGCGAGAGCCTGATATCTCCGTCTCCGAAGACGAGGCCGAGCAGATAACAGAGGTCCTCGTCGAACTCGTCGGGGATACGGACGCCGTCCCCGTGACGAAGCATCGCGCGTTCGACCGAGAGCTGGTCCAACTCGAGGTCGATCCCCTCGAGCACTCGTTCGAGCTTTGCTATGGGAATATGTCGGTTCCGAATCGTATCGTAGACGAAGTCCTCCGAGAGGTCGAGCTCCGCCGCTGCGTCACGGAGCGTTCCGTACGTTTCACAGAGCTGCCGGCGGATCTGAACGATCGACTCGTCGGCGAGTTTCAGCTTCTCGTTCGTGAACTCGAGGTAGTCCTCGATCGGCGGCGTCGAGCGGTCGACCTCGTCGTACTTCGGTACCGCGACGTAATCACCTGCTTCGACGTTCGATATCTGCGTCCATTCGAGCCCGTCCTCGCCACAGGTCAACACTGGCGTGCTCTGTGACGCTTCGAGTTCCTTACCTCGTGCCGTCTCTATCCGTCGACACTCCTTTGGCGGCATTCGCCAGACGTGTGACGTCGATCGTGTCTCGAGGGCTCCCGAGTCCCGATCAAACGTGTAGAGGCCGATTTCGTCTTCGACTGCAGTTTCGGTGTCGACTGGATCGGGGAGCCGAGTAGTGGCGACGTCCTTGGCCTGTCGGAACCCGTCTTCGGTATGGATCAGCGTCTCCCCCGTGACACAGAGGCCAGCCGAGGACGACCCCTTCCCGGAGGTGTAGACGGAGCGAGGGGCGATGTTCTGAATGTAGCCCAGCATCTGGGAGTTATGGGAGATGATCCCGTTCGAAACGTAGTTGTGAGTCCCCTCTATCTCGAGGTCGTACACCCAGTCGTAGTCGGGATCGACCGTTTCAATAGAGTTGATCTGATCAGCTACAGCGCTCGTAGACGCGACTGTTCCTCCGTCAGCGAGGACGGGCACTTCGTTTACCGTCGGCTGATCGACCGTGTTCGCACTTCCCGTTGTCACGGCGATCGAATCTCCAACTGAGAGTTCGTCGGCACGGATTGCCCGATAGCCGTCAGCAACACCGACGAACAGCGGATGCGACGGCGTCACCTCGAGTTCACGCCCGCTCGAAGTCCGAATCTGATACATCTGATCAGGTGCCTCACGCTTCCAGACCTTCGTCGCCCGCTGTGGAGCGATCGAACCGTCGTCCTGCAGCGACGGCACCTCGAGATCGATCTCGTCGTACCACCCGTCGTCGATCGGTTTCGGGTCCTCGATGTTCGCCTCGACGAGGTCACGGATCGGGACATTGCGTCCGTCTGCGAGTGTCACCTTCGTGTCTCCGCGGACGCACTTTCCAGTACCCGGGTCCCCGATCAGCAGCATATGGAGGTCGCCGCGGATCCGCGAGCCGTCCGGCAACTGCTTCGTCACCCCCGAAAAGAGTTGGAGGATCATCGCGAGTTTCTCCTGTTCGTAGCCGTAGATGGATGGAGCGATCGAGCCGACCATCTGCTCGTAGATGTCATCGCTCGAGGACAGCCGGACGATCTCCTCTTTGTCCTCCTCGGTGATGTCCATGTCCTCGAACTGCTCTTCGTCGATGTCGACGGCCATCCCCTCCATGTAGAAGTCGAAGACGGGCGATTTGTCCTGGCCGTCGCCCTGCTGTTCGAGTCGGAGCACGCCCGTCGCGGAGACGTGGTCACCGGGCGTCACTTCGCCGGTGATGTCGTCCTCGACGTGGACGTCGAGTGATTGCGGGGTCTCCCCACCTCTGAGACCCTCGGGACTCTCCTGGATGCGCAGTTTCTGAGAGTCGACGAACTCCGACTGGTCGAAGTTCACGCGGAACGGGCCCTGACGTTCACACCCCTGGCATTCGTGGGGTTCCTGAAAGTCACCGCTGGACTGGGGGACTCTAGTGAGGGTGCCACAGAGCTGACACTCGAAGGCAGCCTCTTCGATCTTCGGACGGACGTCGGTCGCCTTGCGGACGATCCCCCGGACCTGTACGAGGGAGTTCATGTCGCGGGCGCGGATGTCCCGAATTTCGGGCGACTCGGTTTCGGGAAGGTTGTGGACCCGAACGTGGGCCTGGCCGAGGCTGACGTCGATCGGCAGATCGTACAGCCGGAGCGCCTCTTCGGCGTAGCGCTGGAGCTGTTCGGGCTGGGCGAGGAAGTCGTCGGCGAGGTTCGGATCGTATCGGTAGAGATCCTGCCAGTCGACGTGAAGCGACCGCTGCTCGTTGGGGTACTGCTGCGCAAGCTGCTTGATCTCGTTGTCGTAGTAGTTACGGAAGAACTGCTCGAACGAGTCGACGAGTTCAGAATTGCCCGCTTGCGCCATTGCACGTCCGTAGGGTCGCCACCGTGTATAAATGGTCGCAAAGCGGAGCGAAACTGATCGTGGGCGATCGCCGATCGGTCGTGGCGCTCACTCCCGGCGCGGATCGAACGGGGCGTTCTCGACGGCCTCTTTGTTCGCGTCGTCGGGTCCCTCTTTGCCGAGTTCGTCGACCGCGACGCCGAGCGTCGCGATCGAGCGAACGGCTTCCTCGACGGTGACGTCGACGTCGTAGACGTTTTCGGTGGGAACGTGCATGACGTACCCGTTGGTCGTCGGGTTCGGGCCGAGCGGAACCATGAGCGTCATCATCTCGTCGCCGTCGACGGTCCGTTCGATCGTCACTGGGGTGTCCGCGGTCAGAAATCCGAACATATACGCGTCGTCGTGAGGGAACTCGACGAGTTTCACCTCCTTGAACTGGTCGGTCTCGTCGTTGACGAGGATGTCACTGGCCCGCCGGACGCTCTCGTAGAGGACGCTCACGCCTGGAATCGTTTCTATCGTCGCGTGGACCCGTTCCGAGACGCGCTTTCCGGGCGTGTGTTCGGCGGCGAACCCGATCACCAGAAAGAATCCGATCAGCGACGCCAGGGTCGTCAGCTGAATGACGATCCGAGGCGGTTCGTTCGGCCAGACGTACTGCACGCCGGCGACGATCGGCGAGAGGATTCCGAGGACGAAATCGATCACGACCAGCAGTACGAGCAGCGTCACGACGAGCGGGATCGTCAGAATAATTCCGTTGACGAGCCACCGTTTCGGCTGCTCCGAGACCGCATCCATACGATCAGTTGTCGAACAGTCGGTAGAAAGCGTTCGGGTTGCGCTTGCGCCTTCACACTCCAGGCGGTCGATCCCGTCGACCCGAGTCGCAGCACAGTCGTCTCGAGCGGTCGTTCCGAGCCTGTTTCGATCGGCGGTCGCCTCGGCGTGCTTATCTCCGTCGGGTGCGTACAGACCGCATGATACCACGACCCTCTCGCTCGAAACCCGCCGACCAACAGACGGTGATCGACCACCTCGAGGCGGCGACAAAACGTCTCGAGACGATCGAGGATCGCCAGCGCCAGCTCGAACGGACGGTCGCCGCGCTGGCCAGAGAGAACGGAACCTCGCTCGGCTGTCCGTGTACTCGGTGTCACCGGAGCTACACGCTTGCGAAATCCGGAGTCATCTACTGTCCGGAATGCGGGTACAGACACACCCTCTGACCGTCCGTGACCGGACGAGATCTCTCTCGACAGTCGGTAGTGATCGGCAACGCTACAGCGATGTCGTCACTGTGTCGGTGAAAATACGTCGATCGTACGTGATCGTACGATCGGTGTAGAAGTCGATATGATCGCCGTTCGGCGACCGACTATCGCCTTGTTAGACGCGCTCGACGTTCGTTGCGCGCGGACCCTTGGGGGCCTGCTCGATGTCGAACTCGATCTCGGTACCCTCAGTCAGGTCCTCGCCGCCGACGTCCTCCATGTGGAAGAAAACGTCCTCGTCCGCGTCCTCAGTGTCGATGAAACCGTAGCCGCCAGTGTCGTTGAAGAAGTCAACCTTACCGTTTGCCATTACAACCAAACAGTGCCCCGCTGTACGGATAAGGGTTGGCATTTGTGTTCCCAACCCCGAATCCTGAGGACGAATGTCTATAGTTATCGGAGATTCGGGAAATATGTGATCGAAGGGTCGGTTATTCATGGTAAAGCCACCCGACCTGTCGCCCCTAACCGAGACGAGCGAGGGACCCACAGTTCTCCGCCCGGGCCGTGACGGACTCGAACGAGCCGGCGGGTCGGAAACGGACCCGTCCGCCGTCCGTCTCGTTGTCGCTGCGTTTCGGCGAGTGCTTTTGCTCTGCTGTACCGTACCATACTTATGACTTCCCGATCGCCGGTGTTCTGTCAGGTGTGCAATGAGACGATCGACACACAGGACTCCATCGAACCTTACCTCGTCTACGAGCACAGGCCTCGCGAGCTAGCCAGTCGGCTCGTCTCCGAATGGGAGGCCGAGGGACTCGGTTCCGAGGCGTAACGACGGTGGTCGACGAGTGATATCTCTGGCGCTCGTGGAGTTGCTCGCAGCAGAAGTATGGGATCGCCCGGATTTGAACCGGGGTCACGGGCACCCAAGGCCCGAAGTATACCAAGCTAACCCACGATCCCGTATCATCCTTTCTGGGCGAACCGCTTAAAGCGTTTCGTTCCGGACCGAACGGTTTTCCCCGCTTCGCTCGCTACGCCCGGGTATGGTTACAGGACTCGAGATTCTCCTCCTGGTGATCGTCCTCGTCGCCGTCCTCGGCGCCACGACGATCATCCAGACCGTTCGTCCCTTCATCGTCAACGCGGTCGTCGGACTACTCGTGTTGTTTCTCGCCCAGGCAGTCTTCGGCGTCTCCGTTGCGATCACGCCGATCGCGCTCCTGATCGTCGCCCTCGGCGGACTGCCGGGTTCGCTGCTGGTGTTGTTGCTCTCGCTGTTCGGCGTCGCCTTCGTCCCCTGACTGCCGTTTCGATCGCTCGCTTTCGCTCGTACTGCGTTCCGAAAAGGGCACTACAGTTCTTCGTCCCGAAGCTCGATGTCGGCGATCAGATCGTAGGGGTGGGCCTCCTTGCGGATCCCGTCGACGAGCGCGAACGCCTCGCCGGGCGAGAGGAAGTGTCGGGTGACGACCTCGCCGAGCGGCGTCGGTTCGAAGCCGTCGATAAAGCCGTACTCGAGGAGTTTGCCGATCGCGTGTTTAGTCGGGACCTCCCCGAGCATCCGGTCGTTGAGACCTTTGGCGGCCTTGCCGCCGACCACGATGTTCGCCAGCGTCTCCTCGACGGCGGCGTCCTCGTCGTAGTGGGTCATCACCGACTCCATCTCCCCTTTCAGGAGTTTAAACGCGACCTCGTCCTCGGTCATCTCCATGGAGTTGTGGTAGGTGCAGTCGGGTTCGACCAGCACGTACACCTTCCCCTCGTCGTGGTAGTCCGGCCGACCCGCGCGGCCGAGCATCTGGTGGAACTCCTGGACCGAGAGCCACTCGATCCCCATCGCCAGCGAGTCGAAGATCACCTGCGAGGCCGGGAAGTCGACCCCCGCCGCGAGGGCGGCGGTCGTTACGACCGCGGAGAGCTCCTGGTCGCCGAACTGGCGTTCGACCTGCTTGCGACGACCGTAGTCGAGCCCGGCGTGGTACGGCGCCGCCGAGTACTCGAGTTTCCGCGAGATCTCGTGACACCGCCTGCGGGAGTTCGTGAAGATGATCGTCTGTCCGCGATACCCCTTCGAGGACTCGGTGTCGAACTCGCGTTTGACGAGCTTGTTCTCGATGCGGACCTTCTCCTGACCGTCGGCGAAGGTGACGTGGCGCTCGATCGGAACGGGTCGCTCCTCGAACTCGATGAGTTTTGATTCGAGGACGTCGGCGAGCTGTTCGGTGTTGCCGACCGTCGCCGAGAGGTAGATCCACTGGGCGCCTCCGTAGTCGTCCCGCCGGGTGGCCCGCTGCTCGGTGGTGTGTTTGAGCCGCGAGATGAGGCCGTCGAGTCGGTGGCCCCGTTCCTCTTCTTTCAGGGTGTGGACCTCGTCGATGACGACGGTGCCGATGTCGCCGAGGTCCTTGCCCGTCCGCAGTGCGTGGTCGATCCCCTCGTAGGTGCCGACGATGACGTCGGCGTTGGGATCGAACCGGTTGCCATCGTCGGTGATCCGGCTCGCTCCCACTCTGAGGGAGACGTCGACGAGATGGCCGTACTCGTCCTCGAAGTCCTCGTGTTTCTGGTTGGCCAGCGCCACGAGAGGAACCAGAAACAGCATCTTTCCTTTTCCGTTGAGCACGCGGTTGAGGCCGGCCATCTCGCCGACCAGCGTTTTCCCTGTCGCGGTCGCCGAAACGACGAGCTGGTCGTCGCCGTCGAAGAGGCCGTTCTCGACCGAGAGGCTCTGGACCGGCAGCAGGGTCTCGAATCGGTCCTCGAGCAGTCCCTGGAGTCCGGGATGCAGGTTCAGCGAATCGAGCCGGACGGGGTCGACCTCGTCGGTCGTCGCCGAGATCGTGTCGAACTGGGTGAGGTCGGGATCGAGCTGGCCCTGCAGCAGGTTGACGATCCGGTCCAGATCCTGAACCTCGAGCATCAGCTCCTCGAGCCGTTCCTTCGCGGCGCCGGTGACGGAGCCACCTCCCGAGTAGGAGAGCTGACGCTCGAGTTCCTGGCGGGCGCAGTCCCGACAGATCCAGTCCGCGTCGTCCTTGACGGCGGTTTCGGTCGTCACCGGCGAGTACCGCCCCGCGGAGGCACAGTAGCGGCAGGTCCGGACGGCCTTGGCCTTGTCCTCGAGCTGGTAGCCCGACAGCATCTCGGTGAGCTCGCGGCGTTTCTCGGCGGCGGTCTGCTCGGAGATACGGATACGCTTCGCTCGACGGGCGAGTTCGACGAACTCGTCGGGCTGGCGCGGTTCTTCGCTCGAACCCTGCTTCAACCGGAACTTGGCGGGCCGGGGGCCAGCCGCGGTCTCGGAGAGTGCGAGTTTCGCCCGAAACAGTCGGGTACCGTCCCGCTGGACGACGACGAGGTAGTCGTCGCCCGTCTGGTGACAGAAGATCGTCTCGACGTCCTGGACCTGCTGCGACACGGTACAGTGTACTCGGTTGGCGTACTTGAGCGGTTCGGACTCGCTTTCGATCGATCGTCGTTCCGTTCCGGAGCGGCGCTGGATCGGTTTCAGAGCAGGCCGACCAGCGGGACGACGCCGAACCAGGCGATGTAGCTCAGCGAGGCGATCAGCAGCAGGTCGATCCGCTGGGCGCCCGCCTCGGCCTCGAGGCGCTCGCGGAGCAGCCAGACCAGTCCCAGCGCGTGGACGAGCGCGAGGTAGATCGCGGGTCTGTAGCCGGGAACGATGTCGAACAGCTGGAAGAGCGTGCCCAACACCGCGGCGAGGACGGCCGTCGCCGCGGCCACCATCGCGGCGCCGTCGACGCCGAACCGGACGGCGATCGTTCGTTTGTCCGCGCTCCGATCGGCGTCGACGTCCGGGACGCCGGCCAGTGTGATCGCGGGAAGCACCGACAGCAGGAAAGGTACCCCTAGCAGCCACGGGAGCGGATCGTGCCACGAACCACCGAGGACGACGAATCCAAGCAGGAGAACGCCGACGCTGTGAGTGATGGCGACGTCGAGCTCACCCAGCGTTCGGTAGGCAAGTTTCGGTGGCGGGAGCGTGTAGCCAAGCGCCAGCACCGTCAACACCCCCATCGTGCCGGCCGTCGCTGCCGTCGAGCCCGCTCCGACGAATAGCGTTGCTCCGCCGAGGACGGCGGCCGCCGTGAGAAAGGCGCCGATCCCGGCCCGTAGCTGCTCGAAGGAGAGCTCGCCGTCGACCAGGACACGTGAGCCGCCGGTGAACGGGCCCGCGAAGGTGTTCTCGCGGTCGGTCTCGTAATCAGCGTACTCGTTGCTCAACACCGTCGCGGCCTCGAGGACGAACAGAAACGCAAGCCCCAGCCAGTAGGCGCCCGTCGCGAACACGTCCGAGCCGGCCGCCGCCAGCGCGCCGACGGTGTAGGCGATCCAGGCCATCGGGTAGAACTGCAGGCGCAGCGCCCGCAGCCAGCTCGTCGCCGTCCGCGTCACCCGTCCCAGCTGCGAGTCGGGACCGGTCTCGAGGCGTCGGCCCAGCTCCCGTGCCTCCTCGAGCCACGCCTCGCGTTGCTCGAGGTCGGAGTCCTCGATCGGCCCCAAGTTCGTCACCCGCGTGGTCCGGACCCCGGCGTACCCCAGGGTCGCGCGCTTGAGCGCGTGGTTTCCGGGTTGGCGGAGGAGCCACCGGTAGATCCGCGGTGGCACGTCCATCGTAACGAGCAACTCGGCGGTCTTGTCGTTGAGCAGCTCCTCTTTGCCGGCGCCCTCGCCCTCCTCGTAAAACGAGAAGGCGAAGCCGGGTCTGAACACCCGGTCGAAAAACCCCTTGAGTCGGGCGGGCATCGTCCCCCACCAGTTCGGGTAGACGAAGACGAGGTGGTCGGCCCACTCGATCTCGCGCTCGGCCGCTTGCAGATCCGGCTCGAGGGGCTGGTCGCTCGGACAGTCGGCGTGGACGTCGGGGTCGAACTCGAGATCGGCGACGGCGAGTTCGCGCACGTCGACGCCGGCCTCGCTGGCGCCGTTCCGGTAGGCCTCGGCTAACGCGGCACAGTAACTGTCCGTCCGCGGATGTCCCAGGATGAGTAGTACGTTCACACCTGTCCCGAGGGTTCGGGCGTCGTCGGTATAGAAGTGCTCGACCGCTACTCGACGAGTTCGATCTCGTCGTCGCCGTTGGGGACCGCACAGAGGAAGGCCCCGTCCTCGTCGCCCTCGTTGCGGTACCAGTGGACGGTTCCTGCGGGGAGCAACAGCGAGTCGCCGGCTTCGACCTCGTGTTCCTCGTCTCCGATGCCGACCGTGTACTCGCCCTCGAGGACGTACTGCTCGTGTTCGACCGCGTTCGTGTGTTCGGGGACTGTGGCACCGGCTTCGAGAACGAATCGACGAATTGCGAAGTTCGGCGCGCCGTCGCTCTCGTCGATCAGGACGCCCTTTTCGAGGCCGTCGGCGGCATCGACGGACTCGTACTCGATCTCGTCGCTGCGACGGAGCAGTGGTTCGGACATACCCACGGGTCGGCGTCGCACGTACAAAATCGTCCGGGTCTCCACGATCGGAATCGGGCGCCGACGCTCGTCCGCGCTCGGCGTCGGGGACGGCGGCGATCGGATCGTGTTGTCACGCCGTGTAACACCCGATAGCTCTAGCCGGGCTGCGTGTGCAGGCCGACGGCTTCTTAGTAACTATCTATAATGATTGATAGCGGTGTGACAGGGCCGATCGAATCCAGAACGAGATATCCCGCGAAAAACCGGAGTGATCCATGAATTCGAAACGTCGAGAGACAGACGGCCGAACGGGAGAGACGAACGACGGAAGGGGGGTGAGCAGACGGCGGTTACTCCAGACTTCCAGCGTACTCGGCGCGAGCGCACTCGCCGGCTGCGCCGAGAGCGAAATCCTCGGCGGTGCGCTCGCAGGATTCGACGATCAGTCGTTCATCGTCGGCTATCAACCGTTTTACACCGAATCCTGGTCGGCGCTCGTGATTCGACACGCCGACCTCGCCGAGAAACACCTTCCCGAGGAGTATTCGGTCGCGAGCTGGGAAGTCGCCCTGCAGGGTGCCGTGATCGGGAACAAGATGATCTCGGAACAGAACGATATCGGCTACACGGGCGACATGCCGACGATCACGGCGATCGCGAACGAGGAGACGCCGATCGACATGGTCGGAATCGCCGGCTTCTCCGAAGGACAGCAGTGTAACCTCGGCTTCGTCGCCAAGGACAGCGGAATCGAGGACGCACAGGACCTCGACGGCCGCGAGGTCGGGGTTACGACCGGAACCTGTACCCACCGGTTCCTCCTCGAGGCGGTCCAGGAAGAGGGGATCGACATCGAGATCTCCGACATGGGGATGGAGACGATCGCAACGAACATCCGGGAAGGAAACCTCGATGCCGGGGCCGGCTTCGAACCTACGGTGTCGCGCTCGGTCGTACAGGCCGACGCGGCGGAGTTTCTCTTCTCGGGTGCCGACTACGGTATGCACGACGCCGCCGGTATCCTGATGCTCGACTCGCTGGTCGCGGAGCACCCGGAGGCCGCGGTCGGCTGGATGAAAGCCGAACTCGAGGCGAAACACATCATGGCGAACGATCCCGAGCGGACGCTGGATCTCGTCCAGGAGGAAGGCCAGCTGCGAGATTACGAGCGCGAGACGCTGCGCGCGACGCTGTACGAGACGCCGGACGCCAGCCCGGACGTCGAACGGATGCTGTTTTACACCGACTTCGAGGCGGTCGACGAGGCCGAGGAGCTGATGAAGCGGGAGGCCCCGGAGTTTCTCTACGAGGACCAGGAGGTCATCTCGCACGTGCCGCCGGAGGAACGGTACCGGACCGACCCCCTCCGGACCGCCGTCGACGAACTCGAGGACGACGCCGACTGGGATCCGCTTCGGGGGGCCGAACGATGAGTACGACCACGATCGAACGGATTCAGCGGCGGTTCGAGGGAGGCACCGTTCCGATACTCACCAAGCGCGTTCGGCAGCTGCTGTCGATCGTCCTGTTTCTCGGCCTCTGGTCGGCGCTGGTCCGCTTCGGCGTGCTCGGATTCGACACGTTCGTCGGCCCGGAGACGACGCTCGCGGCACTGCTCGAGGCACTTTCGGGCACGGCGATGACCGAAGGCGGAGAGACGATCTACGAACACGCGGCGTTCTCGGCGTTTCGCGTCCTCGTCGCGGTTACCATCGCGGTGCTCGTTGCTATCCCGCTCGGACTGACGATCGGGACGAGCCGCCGCTGGGAGGACGCGCTGTTCCCGGCGCTCGAGGTGTTCCGACCCGTTCCGCCGGTCGCCTGGGTCCCGATCGCGCTGCTCCTGTTGCCGACGTTCCGCAGCGGCGTGATCTTCGTGGTGTTCGTCGGCGCGTTCTTCCCGATCCTCGTCAACACCATCGAGGGCGTCAAGACCGTCGAGGCGGAGTACGTCCAGGCGGCAGCGAGCCTGGGTGCCGGGTCACGCGACATCTTCCGACACGTTATCGTCCCCGCGACGCTGCCGTCGATCATCACTGGGGTCTCGCTGGGCGTCGGGCTGGCGTGGATTACGGTCGTCGCTGCCGAGATGATCGCCGGCGGCGTCGGCATCGGCTACATCATCTTCCAGGCCTACCGGCTGCTCCAGACCGAGGTCATCGCGGTCGGCATGATCGCGATCGGCTTCCTGGGGTACATCTCGGCTGCGGCGGTCCACCGGACCGGCCACTACCTCACCCGCTGGCAGGAGACCAACTGACGACCGTTTCACCCAACTATGAGCAAACACGACGCACCCACCGACGATTCCCCGACCGCCGAACCGACTCCCGATACGACGGGCAAGACCGGCGCGATTTCGCTCGATAACCTGAACAAGACGTACGATCCCGAGGGCGAACACGTCGTCGCCGTCGAAGACATGGACCTCGACGTGGCGGCCGAGGAGTTCGTCGCGTTACTCGGCCCGTCCGGCTGCGGAAAGAGTACCGTCCTCGAGTGTATCGCCGGCTACCTCGAGCCCACCGAAGGCGAGGTCGTCGTCGACGGCACGCCAGTCACGAACCCGGATCCGAAACGCGGCGTGGTCTTCCAGGAGAACCGGCTGTTTCCCTGGAAGACGATCAAGGAGAACGTCGAGTTCGGCCCGCGGATGCACGAGGGCGTCGAAGAGGGACGCGCGGAGTCGATACTCGACGAGATGGGTCTCGACGGCTTCGAGGACGCCTACCCCTCGGAGCTCTCCGGCGGGATGCAACAGCGAGCCGAACTCGCCCGCCTGCTGGCGAACGATCCCGCGATCATGCTGATGGACGAGCCGTTCAGTGCGCTCGACGCGCTGACGAAAGAGATCATGCAGAAAAAGCTCCTCGAGGTGTGGGAACGCGACAACCGCACGGTGTTGTTCATCACCCACGACGTCGAGGAAGCGATCCTGCTGGCTGACCGCGTTGCGATAATGACCGCCCGTCCGGGGCAGATCAAAGACGTTATCGACGTCGATATCGACCGGCCGCGCGATCCCGAGGTCGTCACCACTGACCGGTTCACCGAACTGCGCGAACGGGCGCTCTCGGTCATCCGCGAGGAGGCCGAGCGCGCGCTCGAACAGGAGGACGGTGCCTGATGGAGTCGCGGCGCCGACTCGTCCGGCTGGGGTCGATCCTCGCGGTGCCGGTGCTCTGGTTCGTCGCCAGCCGGTTCGGGCTGATCGCCGGACTGCCGACCCCCGTCGAGGTAGCCGACGCGTACGTGGCCGAGCTGTACCGGGACGACTTCTGGATCTCGACGATACGGAGCACGATCCGCGTGCTCGCCTCGTTCGTCGTCGCGGCGGCGGTCGCGGTCCCGCTGGGGCTGCTGATCGGACGGTACACGATCTTCGCCGATCTCACGTTCCCCGCACTCGAGATGCTGCGACCGATTCCGCCGATCGCGTGGATCCCCTTTACAATCCTCGTGTTGCCGGCGGCCGAACTCTCGATCATGTTCATCACGTTCCTCGGGGCGTTCTTCCCGATCCTGTTAAACACGATCCAGGGGGCACGCGGCGTCGAGGTTGAGTATCCACGCGCCGCCCAGTCGCTCGGGGCGAACTCCTACCAGACGTTCCGTCACGTCATTTTTCCCGGCGCGTTGCCCGCGATTCACGCCGGCATGATCGTCGGGATGGGGCTCGCGTGGGTCAACCTCATCGCCGCCGAGATGGTCGCCGGCGGCACCGGGCTCGGATTCCTGACCTGGTCGGCCTACACGAGTGGCTCGTACCCCACGATCATCGTCGGGGTCATCACGATCGGCCTCCTCGGAGCGATTTCCTCTGCGCTGGTTCGGCTCCTCGGCGACTGGCAGATCGGGTGGACCGAGCCACGGCCGAACTGAGCCGTCGACGCTTTCGACCGGCGAGGTCGACGGCGCTGTCGCTCAAAAGTACGTAAAATACTGCAGTCAAGAGCCGATACCGTTACGAATCCGCCTTACAGGCGCTCGACGTTCGTTGCGCGCGGGCCCTTGGGGGCCTGCTCGATCTCGAACTCGAGTTCCTGACCTTCTTCGAGGTCCGGGCCGCCGATGTCTTCCATGTGGAAGAAGACGTCCTCGTCCGCGTCCTCAGTCTCGATGAATCCGTAGCCGCCAGTGTCGTTGAAGAAATCAACGGTTCCTTTCGCCATTGCTTCTGAACAGAAGAGTGCGGGACGTATAAACCCTGCGACTCGTAGCCCATCGTGCGTTCCGCTCGCACGCTCATCGGACGACAGCAACGCGGCTACCGGACGCTTTGCCGCTTCGTCATTTCCATCAGTGTCTCGGGAGTTCTGATGGCCGAAGTCCCTTATATTTCCCGCGGAAAACGCTACGTATGACCGAGTACGATCTCGACGCGACCGACCGGGAGATCTTGTATGCGCTTCAAAAAGAAGCCCGAAACCTCTCCTCAAGCGAGATGGCCGAGCGTACCGACGCTTCCTCAAGTACGGTCCGAAAGCGAATTCAGCGCCTGGAAGCGGAGGGGATAATCAAGGGATACAGCGCCGACATCGACTACACGAAGTCCGGCTACCCGATCCGGATGCTGTTGTTTTGTACGGCTCCGATCCCCGATCGGGGGGACTACATCGAAGAGATACTCGCCATTCCGGCGGTCATCTCGGTCCAGGAACTCGTCACTGGCGAGGAGAACCTCCTCGTCACGGCCGTCGGGGAGACCGATCGGGACATCACGCCGGTCGCACAGGAACTGGCGGACATCGGCTTAACGATCACGGACGAGGTACTCGTCCGCAGTCACGAATCGACCTCGTTCGACGAGCTTTCCGGGGAGTGACGTTCTTTGTGCCGTGAACAGCGGTCTTTCCTCACTCTCCGAAGCGGTATCGGCGCGTTCGTTTTGCATCCGACCGTGTTAGCGTACGGACGGTTGTGGCGAATCGTTCGATTCGGACCGCCTATCCGGACAGGTCGTTCGTGATCGGATGAATTATACAGGGTCAACTCGTATCGGTAGCCAGATGCGGGTGGCTCGTGCGGACGGTGCCGCCGATCCCGTTCGACCTTTCTCGGCGAGCGGCCCCAGAAGCGAGACTCCCCAGATGACCGGACCGATCTGTGGGTCCCGTTGACACGAACAATTTGTTCGAACCAGTGGTTATAATAACCACCATGTTCAAAATAACTCTGAATACGACCGGCCCGGTAAGTATTGCCTGTGATCGTGGTGCGGTGTTCGGGATGTCCGAGCTGGTCGGAGGATACATCGAAGAATGTCTAAGGACACGCGACCATCCGATGCTGGAACACTCGCCGAAACGACGACCCAACGGACCCCCACGATTCCGCGAGCGTCGACCTGGGCGGTCTGGACGCTCTTTCTGTGTAGCGTTGGCGTTCTCGTATTGACCGCCCTGCGTGGGTACGAATGGGGGCACCCCGACCTCGTCGTCATCGACGGGTTGACCGCGGTCATGTGGGTCGTGGTCACCTTCTTCAGTGGGATCGTCCACAGCTACTCGCGCCGGTACATGACCGGCGACAGCGGCGTTGACCGATTTTTCGGCCAGATACTGGCCTTCACGGTCGTGGTCATGACGCTGACCGCGGCGGATCACGTCGCGCTGTTCGCGACGATGTGGCTAGCGATGGGTCTGTTGATGGCATCACTGATCGGTCACGACCGCGACTGGAAACAGGCCCGCGCTGCTGGCGTGCTTGCCGTCAAGTACTTTCTCGCCAGCAGCGCGCTGCTTTCGACCGGGCTCGTCGCTCTCGTCTGGGCGACGGGCGCTACCTCCGTTTCGGGCATTGTCGCCGACATCGACGGGATTTCGACGACCGTTGTGATCGTCGCCGTCGCCGCTATCTTCCTCGCAGCGATCGTCCAGTCGGCACTGTTCCCGTTTCACGGCTGGCTGCTATCGTCGATGACCGCGCCAACGCCGGCCTCCGCGCTGATGCACGCCGGTTTCGTCAACGCGGGCGGCATCCTGCTGACCAGGTTCGCTCCGCTGGTCGGCGAGTACCTGTACGTCATGTCAGTCGTCGTCCTCGTCGGTGCGTTCAGTGCCCTTCTGGGACAGGCCATGCTGCTCGTCCAGACCGACGTGAAACGCGAACTTGGCAGTTCGACGATCGCGCAGATGGGCTTTATGATTATGCAGTGTGGCCTCGGTTTCTTCGGGGCTGCGATCGCCCACCTCATCTTGCACGGCTGCTACAAGGCCTATCTCTTCCTCTCGTCCGGAGCTCCCGTCGAGCACACGGTTCCAACGGACAAGGACCGCACCCATCTAGGCTTTTCCGGCGTCGCGGTCAGCCTCCTCACGGCCGTCGGCGGCGGCGTGATCTTCATGCTGCTCACCGGAAAGCTGTCGGGACTGAGCGTGACTCTCAACAGCGGTATCGTGTTGACCCTCGTCGTGGTGCTGACGACGCTCACCGCCGCACGGGATATTCTCCACCGGACGACGCTCCCGTCGTCGATCAGGCTCGTTAGCGTCCCGCTGGTCGTGCTGACCGCAATCAGCGCATACGCGGTGACATTCAACGCCGTTTCGACGATGCTCGCAGCGGACGTCCCGATGACCTACGCGCCAACCGAACTAACCGTCGTTCACTACCTCGTCGTCGCCGGCTTCGTCGGCGCCTATCTCGCGACGGAGCTTGGCTGGCACCGCTCCAGCGAGCGGCTCTACGTTGCCTTACTGAACGTCTCGCAACCGGCCCCCTCTACCGTGCTCACCAGCAAGGAGGACTACGATGACGCCTAAGGAAACTCAAACCCAGACTCGAACCGCGACCCAGGACCGCATCGTCAAAAGTATCGACCGTGTCGCCGACCGAATCGGCTCGGTCTGGCCGCTCCACTCCTTCGTCACCGCGAACCCGCTCTCGGGGTTCGAAGACCGGCCGTTTCACGAAGCCGTCGCCGAAGGCGAGCGGCTGTTCGGCGGCCGCGGCTACCCGCGTCCCGAAATCTTTCGTCGGGCCTGGGAGGACGGTCGGATCGATCCCGAAATACTGCGCGCAGAACTCGCCGCCCACGAACTCGACGACGATCCCGAGACGCACCTCGAGACGTTGGCCGAGCGCGAAACAGAGCGGGGCAACGAGACCGACGACGCAACGGAAACCGTCGACCGCGTGCTCGCAAAGTGGCTCGCCGCGTTTCTCGACCAGGACCACGCGAACTGGTCGATGCCCAACCGCGAGGAGGGATTCTACGCCGCTTGGCGCGAACTCGCTCCCCATGACGGCGACGTGCCCGGCTGCGACGATCCCGATGACCTCCCCGAGACGGCGATGGCGGTGCTGGAGGACGCACTCGGCGAACTCCCCGACCCGCGCTGGGATGACGTTCTCGAGTTCCACCTCGCCGCGCTGCCCGGCTGGACGGGGTTCATCAAGCAACGCACCGAGGACGATTCGGATCCGTGGCAGTCGGAGTACCCGATCACGCTGTCCGAATACCTGGCCGTGCGGCTGGCGCTTTGTGACCTGCTGGATGCCCCGATCGAGCCCGCCGATGCGAGCGGCGACGATCCCGCTGCAACCGCCGACGAGGACGCCCCCCTCGAGGAGATCTGGCTGTCGGCCTGGGAGCAGAGCTATCGTCGTCGTCTCCTCGAAGACGTCGACGACTCCGTCACCGAGTCGTCCCACGGCGACGACGAGCGCCCGGACGCACAGCTCGTCTTCTGTATCGACACGCGCTCGGAGATCATCCGCCGCCACATCGAAGCACAGGGCAGTTACGAGACTCACGGCTACGCAGGGTTTTTCGGCATCCCGATGCAGTACAAGGAACACGATTCGGAGGTCGTCGCCGACGCCTGCCCGCCGATCGTCGAGCCACAACACCTGATCGCCGACGAACCCGAGACCGACCGCGGTGAAAAGACGACGACCCACGACCAGTGGCACGGGCTGGTGAGCGCGACTCGGAAACACTTCAAGCGTCTCAAGACCAACGCCGTCGCCGCCTTCCCGTTCGTCGAAGGAGGCGGCGGCGCCTACGGGTCGGTGATGGTGGCACGGACGCTCGCCCCGTCGGCCCTCTACAAACTCGATACCGCCGTCGACGAGCGCGTCCCGAGCACCCACGAGTTCTGTTCTCCCACGCTCGAGTACCCGCGGATGAGCGACGACGAGAAAGTCGAGTACGCACAGACTGCCTTCGAACTCATGGGCTGGACGGAGTTTTCTCGCCTGGTCGTCTTCGCAGGTCACGCGAGTCACACGACGAACAACCCGTTCGACTCGAGCCTCGACTGTGGGGCCTGTGCCGGCAACCCCGGCGGCCCGAACGCGCGTATACTCGCAAAGATCTGCAACGACGAAAGCGTCAAAGCCGAGCTCCGCCAGCGCGACTTCTCGATCCCGGAGGACACGGTGTTCGTCGGGGCCGAACACAACACGACGACCGACGAGATCACCCTCTTCGACGGCGACGTTCCCGAGAGCCACCACGAGGACATAGAGGAGTTGCGCGACGACCTCGAGCAAGCACGTCGCGCTGCAGCCGCCGAGCGCAGCGAATCGCTGACGAACGCCGACCCCAGCGATCCCATCCGCGAGACGGCACGCCGCGCGGTCGACTGGGGCGAAACCCGACCCGAGTGGGGTCTGGCCGGCAACGCCTCGTTCGTCATTGGCCCTCGCGGACTGACCGACGACGAGGACCTCGATGGCCGCGCGTTCCTTCACTCCTACGACTGGTCGACCGACCCCGACGGTGACGCACTCGAGTTGATCATGGCGGGACCGCTCGTCGTGACACAATGGATCAACAACCAATACTACTTTGCGACCGTCGACAACGACGTCTACGGCAGCGGCTCGAAGGTCACGCAAAACCCGGTTGGTAACGTCGGCGTCGTCCAGGGCAACGGCGGCGATCTGATGACCGGCCTCCCGCTACAGTCGCTGAAGGCCGCCGACGACGAGCCCTACCACCAGCCGCTCCGCCTGACCGCGGTGATCCACGCGCCAGTCGAGCGCGTCACCGAGATTCTCCGCGAACACGAGAACGTCGAACGGCTGGTGGCAAACGGCTGGATCGCCAACCTGACCGTCATCGATCCTACCCAGGACAACCGGGTCTTCCACTATCAGGGGGGCCTCGAGTGGGAACGCCCGGCGCCAGAACCGACCCCACAGCAGGCCAGCGCACCCGCAAGTTCGGACTGACCCAACGAAACTGGCCCGCATCGAGCGGAGCGCGGAACGTCTCGTCGGTTCACCCGCGAGTTCACAGCTCTTCTAGGTCCTCGAGCTGGTGTACCGTCACGGAGACGAAGTACACTATCATGAACAGCGCGAAGCCGACCACGAGGCCGCCGAGTTCCCGGGTACCGATGCCGGCCGGTGTGATTACGGCGAGTGCCGCTAGGGCGACGACGAAGACTGCGGTCGTGAAGGCCCCCACGGTGTAGTAGAAGCCGATGTCGGACTCGAGATATGCCCGCATGACCGATCGTTTCACCACAAGTGGCAAAACAGTACCGACCTCGGGGTTCGTGGGCGGACCGTCGGGCTGATCCGTCGAATCAGTACAGCAAACTCTGGGTCGACGTCGCGAACTCGTCGGGGATCAACTCGGTGATCCGTCCGGAGTCGGTCTCGCCGTTGACGTTGACCAGATACGCCCGTCCGTACGCGTTGCCGTAGACGCCTTGGAAGTCGTAGACGAAGCCGTAGACGCCGACGTCATCGGGAACGTCGTCGGACTCCCGGAGAAACCCTGCCTGGTAGTCGACGTTGTACTCGACGAGCTGGTTGATCACCGTCGACTCGTTCATCTCGCGGTCGATCAGGTCGCTCTCGAGACCCTCCTCGATGACCGGTACCAGCATCTCGACCCACTTATCGACGCCTTTCGGTCCGGGAAAGTCGCCGCCGGTCGCGACCTGGTACGCGGCGGTGATGGCCCCACAGCCGGTGTGGCCAACGACGACGGCGACATCGGTGTCCGTGTGGTGAATCGGGTAAAGCACTCCGCCGTCGACGATCCGATCGCCGTCGTCGTCATCCCAGACCTGGTTACCGATGTTGCTCGGCGTAAAGATCACTCCCGGATGGTCGAACCCCCACATGTGCTCCTGTGGCACCCGTGAGTCGGAACAGCAGATCGCGACAGTATCGGGATGCTGGTCCGTCTGGACCTCGGCGAAGTAATTCTCCGGGAGCGACTCGACGTGGCGCTGGTTGCCGGCGAGCAGCTCCTCAAGGAACTTCCGAGTCGATCCCATAGCACAACTCACACGGACAGGGTCAAAAAGGTTTGATGCGGTCTCGAGGTCTGTGAGCGTCGGTCCGCGACCGTTCGGCCGACGCCGAAGCCAGTCTTGCGGACGAGCGGGCTGCCGGGAAGCGGACCTTCACTTTTCGGCGTGTACATGGGGTCGGTATGGCAGAGACCAGGCAGTGGCGACTGGCGAGCCGCCCGTCCGGCGAACCGACCCGCGAGAACTTCGAACTCGTGACCGTCGCGCGACCCACTCCCGGAGACGGCGAGGTGCTCGTTCGGACGCTGTACCAGTCGGTCGACCCATACATGCGCGGGCGGATGCGCGACGCCGACTCCTACGCGGAGCCGTGGGACGTCGGCGAGCCGATGCGGGCGGGCGTCGTCGGCGAAGTGATCGAATCCAACGACGACGGCTTCGAGTCCGGCGACGTCGTGACGGGCGAGCTTCCCTGGGCCGAGCACGCGGTCGCGGACGGCGAGGAGCTGCGTCGCGTCGATCCCGATCGGGGTCCGATCTCGACGGCGCTCGGCGTCCTCGGGATGCCCGGCGTGACGGCGTACTTCGGGATGACCGACGTCGCCGAGCCGAAGCCGGGCGACACGGTCGTCGTCTCGGCGGCAGCCGGTGCCGTGGGATCGGTTGCGGGGCAGCTCGCTCGACTGAGCGGCGCCCGCGTCGTCGGCACGGCCGGTAGCGACGAGAAGATCGACTGGCTGACCGACGAGCTCGGGTTCGACGCCGCGATCAACTACCGGACGACCGACGACCTGCCCGGCGCGGTGGCCGAGGCCTGTCCGGACGGCGTCGACGTCTACTTCGACAACGTCGGCGGGCCGATCACCGACGCGGTCTGGCCCCTGCTGAACGTCCGTTCCCGCGTCGCCGTCTGCGGACAGATCGCCCTCTATAATGCGACCGAGATCCCGACGGGGCCGCGAAAGCTCGCCAAGCTAATCGAGTCTCGTGCACGCGTGGAGGGACTGCTGGTCCGGGACTACGAGGACCGACGGAGCGAGGCGCTCGAACGGCTCTCGACGTTCATCGCCGACGACGAACTGCGCTACCGCCAACACGCCGTCGAGGGGTTCGAGAACGCGCCCGACGCGTTCATGGGGCTGTTCGAGGGCGAGAACGTCGGCAAACAGCTAGTACAAGTCGCGGATCGGAACGACTGAGCGAACGGTCGGCCGTCGCGGCTCAGTCGGTCAGTCCGTAGCCGATCTTGAAGAGGTAGACGTCGAGCGCGATGACCCCGACGGTAAGGAGCGTGAGCACGCCCAGCGACGCGTACGGGGCGAGTTCGGCGTAGGCTGCCGGCGCGATCTCCAGCATGTCCGAGTAGCCGAGCAATCCGTACCGGACGCTGTCGACCATGTACACCATCGGGTTCAGCAGGGAGACGGTCTGCCAGGTCGCCGGCAGCATTGTCAGCGAGTAGAAGACGGCCCCGAAGAACACCAGCGGCCGCAGGATGAACTGGTTCATCACGGTGAGGTCGTCGAAGTCCCGCGCGACGAGCCCGCCGATGATTCCGAAGGCGGCAAACAGCGCGGCGATCACGACCATCGTCGCCACCAGAAAGATGCCGTTCTCGATCGAGATCGGAACGAACAGCCGGCCGACGACGGCGATGATGACCCCGACGATCAGCCCGCGGACGGCGCTGGCGCCGACGTAGGCGACGACCATCTCGGCGTAGGAAAGCGGCGAGGTCAGCGTCTCGTGGATGTACTCGTTCCAGCGCCCGTGGAAGATCGAGAACGAGGCGTTCTCGAAGGCGTTCGAGATCGTCCCGAGGACGACCAGCCCCGGAACGAGAAAGAGGATGTAGCCGATCCCCGCGACGGGTTCGTCGATGCGGCCGCCCAGGATGATCCCGAAGACGGCGAAGTACAGCACGTTCGTGATCGCCGGCGGCATGAACGTGTTCTTGGGTCGGCGGATGAACCGGAGGAGTTCCCGTCGAAAGAGCGCACGAAAGCCGACCGACAGCATCAGGCGACCCCCTCCTGCTCCCGCGTCGGCGTCCCGTCGTCCTCGGCCGTCTCGTCCTCCGTTGCCCCCTCGTTGGTCGGCGCGTCGGATCGGGTCGTCGTCCGATCGTCCTGTCGCGTCAGGTCGACGAAGATCTCCTCGAGAGAGGTCCGAGTGATCTCGAGGTCGGCGATCTCGTGGCCTGCGGCCTCGAGGTCGTTCAACAGCCGCGGTGCGGTCGAGCCGCCGTCGTCGACTCGGACCTCGAGGCGGCCGTCCTCGAGAGTCGCCTCGTGGGCGTAGCCGCCGACCGAGGGCGTGACCGACGGTGCGTCCTCGAGCCGAACCGAGATCGTGTCCGTCCCCCGGGTCTTGAGCTCGTCAGGGGTGGCGACGGTCACCTTGTGGCCCTCGTTCATGATCGCGACGCGGTCACAGAGGCGTTCGGCCTCCTCGATGTAGTGGGTCGTCAGCAGTATCGTCGTTCCCTCCTCGTTGAGTTCGGTCACCAGCTCCCAGAGGTCGTGGCGCAGCTGGACGTCGACGCCGGCGGTCGGCTCGTCGAGAATCAGGAGGTCGGGGTCGGTCACGAGCGCCCGCGCGAGCAGCAGTCGACGCTTCATCCCCCCGGAGAGCCAGTCGAAGCGCTCGTTTCGCTTGTCGTAGATTCCGACCCGCTTGAGTACCTCGTCGGCCCGCTTTCCGGCCTCGTCTTCCGGAATCCCGTGGTAACCGGCCTTGTGCATCAGGACCTCGCGGATGGGGAAGAAACGATCGACGTTGAACTCCTGGGGAGCCAGCCCGATCGCGTTTCGGGCCTGTCGGTAGTCGTCCTCAACGTCGTGGCCGAAGACCCGCGCCTCGCCGCCGGTCTTTCGGACGAGACCGACCAGCGTATTGATAAACGTCGTCTTCCCGGCCCCGTTCGGACCGAGCAGCCCGAAGAACTCGCCCTCCTCAACGGTGAGCGAGAGCTCCTGGAGCGCGCGCAAGTCGCCGTACTCCTTCACGAGATCCGTCGTCTCGATGGCCGGTGGCATCGGTGAGCCCTCGGCTATGCCCGCGGTTAAGAATGTTGGATCCGGTTCCCGAGGTCCCGATCAGTCGCCCGCTCGGGGCTGGTTCGAGGGATCGACGGTGCCGCTCTTTTGCACGATATCGAAGGCCGTCATCACGTCGGACCGCGAGATCAGCCCGACCAGGTCGCCGTTCGTTCGCGAGGCTGGCTCGCCGACTGCGTCCTCGGAACCCCACTCGTTCTGGCTCTCGACGACGAGGAGCCGTCCGATGTTGTTTTCGCGCATCCGCTCGATCGCGCTCATCGCGTCCGAACTCGGCTCGATCGTCTTCAGATCGGTGGTCATTACGTCGGCAACGGTGTAGGCGTCGCGCTCGACGGGGTTGATGTCGCGGGCGTCCGACAACGTGACGAGTCCCACGAGCCGTTCGCCGCCGAAGGCGTCGGTTTCGACGACCGGGTAACCGGTGTGGCGCTCGGTGAACATTCGCTGGATCAGGTCCGCGACCGACGTATCCGGCTCGACGGTGTGGAGATCGCCCGCCGGCGTCATGATATCCTGGACCGTCACGTCCTGGAAGGCGGCTTTCATTGTCACCTGCTGGGCCTCGCTCGAGGCGGCGATGTAGACGAAGAAGGCGACGCCGATGAGAATAATGTTGAAGGCGACCAGTCCGAACAGTCCCATCGCGATCGCGAACATCTTGCCGATGCTTGCGGCCTGCTGGGTCGCCTGTGCGTAGGAGCGCCCGCGAGCGAGCAACGCACGCAGAATGCGACCCCCGTCCATCGGGAACGCGGGAATCATATTGAAAATGGCGAGTGCGACGTTGAGCACGGCGAGATAGCCAAGGACGAACCGAGCCTCGCCGAAGGCCTCGGGCGTGAGGACGAACAGCACGTACGACCCGACGCCGACGAGCACGGAGACGATCGGCCCGGCGATGGCGATGTTGAACTCCTGGCGCCAGTCCTCGGGCATCTCCGAGAGCGCGGCGATCCCGCCGAACAGCCAGAGCGTGATCGAGTCGATGGGGAAGCCGTACCGCTGGGCGGTCAGCGAGTGGCCGAGTTCGTGAAGCACGACTCCGACGAACAGTCCGACTGCGGCGACGAAACCGAGTATCCAGGGGGTGAAGCCGTCGGTAACAGCGGCCGTCTCGATCCCGGCGTCGAGAGCGATGTTCAGAATACCCGTAACCTCTCCGATCTGGATGCCGATGAGATACGCGAACAACGGCAACACCAGTAAGAACGTCAGATCGAGTTTGATCGGAATCCCGAACAGGGACCCGATCCGAAAGCTCCTCAGCATGGGGAGAGATTCCGGTGGCAGACCCTTAAACACGCCGCCGACAGCGGATGCCGATCAGCGTCGCGCGCTCCCGCCGTAGTCTCGACCCGTGACAAACATGTTGTGTTGCGAAGTATTACTATCCTTATACGGACTGTCGATTGGGATCACGTCTCGATAGCCCGCTCGTTATTGAACCGTGGCTTTCAGCGAGTTGAACGAAAGAAACGATATCCGAGGAATATTTACCGGTGGTAAGCGATCGCCGTAATTCATAGTTCGGTCGATATTAGTGGCAGAGAGGTGGCAAAAGACTCTATCCTGTTACCTAGGTTCGTCTTAGCTGGACAATAGAAAGAATAAGAATAGTATTAGGTCCATTATACTGTTTCCACAATATTGCTCGCATGCACCATAGACTTATATAGATAGTCGGTGTGGCTCGTAGTACGATGATGGAACAACAACTTTCCACCACGACCCAGCTCGATCCGCTTCCCGACGAAATCGCCTCCTCGCAGGCCAAGCTCGTTTACCTCTACCTCGAGGCCAGCGGCGGTGCGACGGCGACGGATCTGAACGAGATTCTCGCGATGAAAAAGATCGACGTCCTCTCGGTTCTGAACTGTCTCACCGGTGAGGACCTCGTCGAGAAGACCGGCACCGAGTACGTCATCTGTAACTGAGTGACGAGTTTTGCCGCGCTGTCTCCCGACTGGATAGTCCCAACTGAAACGATTCGCGCCGCTTGCCTCGGCGACACCGGTAGTCGACTCCGGACGTAGCGGTTCGAAGGCTTTATCCCCACGGTAGGCTTCCCTTTTCGTAAGTAACTACAACCATGTCGGACAAACCCGCCTCAATGTACCGGGAGATCAGTAAGCCGGCGTACACCCGCCGCGAGTACATTACTGGAATCCCCGGATCGAAGATCGCACAGCACAAGATGGGCAATGTCAGTGCCGGTCCCGAGGACTACCCCGTCCAGATCAGCCTCGTCACCGAGGAGGAGGTTCAGATCCGCCACGGGAGTCTCGAGGCCTCGCGTCTGTCGGCCAACCGCCACATGCTCAAAAACGCCGGCGAGAACAACTACAAGATGATCCTCCGGAAGTTCCCCCACCACGTTATCCGAGAGAACAAGCAGGCGACGGGTGCGGGTGCGGACCGTGTTTCCGACGGGATGCGCCAGTCGTTCGGGAAGATCGTCGGTACCGCCGCACGGATCGACGCCGGCGAGCGCATCTTCACGGTCTGGTGTGACGTCGACGACGCCGACCACGCCAAGGAAGCGTTCCGCCGCGCGTACAACAAGATCTCGCCGCCGTGTCGCGTCGTCGTCGAGAAGGGCGAAGAGAAGCTGATCTCGTAACCCGCCCGTTTTCTCTGCGCTCGCGTCGTGCCGTGAGCCGCGGTGCCGTTTTGCGGATCGCCGCCGACACAGAGGGACGGCGGTCTCTCGTCGCTGCTCCCGCGAGTCGCCCTACCCGCCGTCTCGAGCAGCTTTTTGTCTCGCTGCGTTCGAGCTCTGGTATGATCGATCTCGCGGTTGCAAACGCCGAGGAGACGTTCGAACGGATGCGAAAGCCACTCGCCGAGCGCGGTATCCGTGCCCGTCACATCCCCGTAAGTGAACGGATCGTCCCGCTTGGCACCGACGCGCCGTGGTCGGCCGGGGAGTACGATGTGGGATTCGTCCATCCCGGTCGGCTGATGGAAGGCGGCGTGGCTGACGCAATCCTCGACGTGCCGTGGCTCAACGACCGCGAAGCGGTGCTTACCTCGCGGAACAAGGCCGAGGTGATCGCCCGACTCGAACGAGCCGAGCTGCCGGTCCCAACGTCGGCATACGTCTCGAACGACGTCGCCGAGGACGAACTGATCGACGTCTTCGATCGCTTCGATCCCCCGGTCGTAGTGAAACCCAACTCGACGACCCGGGGTGTCGGGGTCGCGAAGGCCCACGACCTCGATTCGTTTCTGGGGATCTGTGACTACCTCTCCCTCGTCCACGACTACCGGGCGACGGGGGATCGCTCCTTTCTGGTTCAGGAGTATCTCCCCGAGGCGACCGACTACCGGGTGATGGTCGTCGACGGGGAGTACGTCGGTGCCGTCGAACGCCGACTCCCCGACGAGGCGGTCCGGGAGGGCCAGTGGAAACACAACGTCCACCGCGGCGCAGTGGCGCGGGGGGTCGAGCTCCCCGCGGAGTGGCGTCGACTGGCCGAATCGGTCGCCGACGTCCTCGGCATTCCGTTTCTGGGCGTCGACCTCCTCGAGACGGGGGATCGGCTCGTGATCAACGAAACGAACGCCCGGCCGACTATCGACGAGGCGACGAAGTACGAACCGTCGTTTTACGACCGTCTGGCGGGCGTAATTTCGGATTATGTGAGCGAAACGACGACTGTTTAACGACCGGACGGTCACCGTTTCAGCAACTTGGCCGAGACTGATCGGACGGAACGATCGAAAACCGGGCCCGGTAACCGACATTGATCGCGTAACGATTGGTCCGGTTAATACGGAACCCCGGAATTGGCTGGGAATGAGCCACGATGGCTCGAGGACTACCAATGACTGAAGACAACGGGAGTACACGACGCGGTGTTCTTCGACTCGCTGGAACGGCAGGTATCGGTCTCGTCGGACTCTCCGGCGCGGCTTCGGCGGGCGGAAAAAAGAACGGCAACGACCGGCACAGCCGAAAGAAGAACGGCGATCGTCGACGCGGAAAGAAGGACGACGGTCCCAAAAAGAAGGACGACGGCCATGCAAAGAAGGAAAACGACCACAAACGTGACCACGATCCCAAACACGGTCGCAGGGACAAAAGAAAGGGCCACGGTCACGGCGGAAAGCGCGGTCGACACGGAAAGCGCGGTCGACACGGAAAGCACGGCGCTCCGGACCCTGTGACCGACACGCGGGGATTCATCAAGCACACGATGAACAAAGCGCTGGGTCGCTCGGGTGGGCACCGACGACGCTCCAAGAAGTAGCGACGCCGCCGTCTCAACGGGCAGCTTCCCTTTTTGATCGGACCAACCCGATAGTCCCGGAACCGAAAATCGGTGCCGAACGCGACTCGACTCCGCGCGCGTTGGTTACTCGAGACTGATTCCCGAGGAACGCTCGGCGGGTTCGAAGACGACCTCGAGGACGCCGTTGTTGTACGTCGCCGAGGCACTGTGTTCGTTGACCCGCTGGGGCAGCGAGACGCGCTCGTCGTACTGGCGGTGGTCGCTCTGGGCCGAGATAGTGAGCGTCTTCCCGTCACACTCGAGGTCGATGTTGTCTTTTTCGACGCCAGGCAGGTCGGCGACGACGCGGATCTCGTCGTCGGTTTCGTGGATGTCGACGTGGGTGTCCATGCCGAAACCGCTGTCGACAGCGCTCGAGGAGTCGAAATCGACGTCGGCACCGTTCATCATCTCGTTCATCATCCGCTCGATTTCCCGAAAGAGATCGTCGAAGGGTTCGTCGCGGTCGTCTCGTCGCATAGCTGGTGATAAGGAAGGGACGGCCAAAAGCTTTCCCCGACGCCTCAGTCGGCGGTCTGTCGGTCCACGGCGCGTTCCGTCTCGTTGTCAAGGCGGCCGAGGCCGATTCCCAGCGTCTCGTCGGTGAGTGTGCGACTCTCCGGCCCGTCGAGCAGTCCCGTCACCGAGCGGATCGCGTCGATATTCTCCGGGACGACGTCGGACTCCTGGTGGATCGCCTGCATGCAGTAGAGGTCCTTCCCCTCGAGGGTGAGCGACTCCTCCCAGATGCAGTTCTCCCAGATGTCTCCCCGCGGACGGCCCGCGTCGAGCGCGAGGTCCTTGAGGGTCCCGGCGCCGTCGATGCCGGCGTAGTCGGGGATCAGGAGAAGGCGGTTCTCCTCGCGGAGCCGTTCCCGAACCGCCTCGACGCTGTCGGGCTCCTCCTCGAGGGTGATGTTGACCGCGTGGACGTGCATCATCGTCGTGGGGACCTTGAGCCCGATCGTATCGATGTCGAGCTCGGGGAAGACGGTCTGGACGTCCGGCCCGTGGTGGGAGGGAATCGAGACGGGGTCCGGCAGGGCGTCGTTGATCGGGCCGCGCCCGGTCTGGTTCGGGTCACCGCCGCGTCGAACCAGGGTTGTCCGTACCTTCTCGATGCCGTAGTCCTCGTGGATGGGTGCGACGAGCCGGGAGAGTCCGGTCGTGTTACAGGAGACGACGCGAACGTAGTCGGCGTCGGCGGCCTCCTCGTAGTTCGCGCGGGCGTTGAAACTAACCTCCGCGACGGTCGCGTCCTCGCCGCCCTGGAAGAGCGCCGGGGTGTCGTGGCGCTCGTAGAGCGGTCGATTCTGTTCGCCGATTCCGGAGGGTGTGGCGTCGACGACGACGTCGCTGTCGGCGACGAGCTCGTCGACGGTGCCGGCGAGCTCGATGCCGGCCTCGTGGAACCCATCGATGCGGTCCTCGTCGACCGCGTAGAGCGGGTACTCCGCCTCGGCCGCCCCGAGGGCGACGTAATCGGGACTGACCTTGGCGACGCCGGCAACCTCCATGTCAGGCTGCGATCGCACGGCGTCCGCGACGCGTTTGCCGATGGTTCCATAACCGTTGATTCCGACGCGGAGCATACGCGTCGACATCCACCGTCGACCAGCATAACTGTTTTGCAAGAATCTGATAGATGTTAACTCGAAATCGAGTTTTCCGACGACATTCGACAGAGTGGTACGTCCTAGCGTGTATATCCACCTAATATATAATATGTCGAGACTGTTCCATGATGTGTGGTACCACGGCAGCCACGCACGTGGCGAGTGGCCCGAAATCTCTCCTTATCGTCAATCAACGTTGTGGAAGGGGCAAGTGATTTAATCGTGGACCGCGTACTACTCAGATATGAGTGAAAATTCGCACACGGAGAACGAGTTCGAGGGGACCCTCCGGATCGGCCTCAACGGATTCGGCCGCATCGGACGGAACGTCCTGCGTGCGTCGCTCGAGTACGATGACGTCGAGATCGTCGGGATCAACGACGTTATGGACAACGACGACATGCGGTATCTCGTCAAGCACGACTCCGTTCATGGTCGGCTCGAGGACGTAACTCTCGAGGACGACGTCCTCACCGTCGAGGGCCAGGAGATCCAGCTCTGCTCCGAACGCGATCCGACCCAGCTCCCCTGGGGCGAGCTCGACGTCGACGTCGCCTTCGAGGCGACGGGCATCTTCCGTACGTACGACGAGGCGGCCCAGCATCTTGAAGCCGGCGCCGAGAAGGTATTGATCTCGGCCCCACCGAAAGGCGAGAAGGAGGTCCAGACGATCGTCTACGGCGTCAACCACGACGACTACGACGGCGAGGACGTCCTCTCGAACGCCTCCTGTACGACGAACTCGGTTGCGCCGGTCGTGCAGGTCCTCGACGAGGAGTTCGGCATCGAGTCCGGACTGTTGACGACGGTCCACGCCTACACCGGAAGCCAGAACCTGATCGACGGCCCGCTCAGCAAGCGCCGTCGCGGGCGCGCCGCCGCCGAGAACATCATTCCGACTTCGACCGGCGCTGCGATCGCTACCACCGAGGTGCTGCCCCAGCTCGAGGGCAAGCTCGACGGGATGGCGATGCGGGTCCCCGTTCCGAACGGTTCGATCACCGACCTCACCGTCGACCTTGAGGAAGACGTCACCGAGGAGGAACTCGCCGACGCCTTCCGCAACGCGGCCGACGACGAGCTCGCCGGCGTGCTCGGCTACACCGACGAGGAGATCGTCTCCCAGGACATCGTCGGGCTCCCGTTCTCCTCGTACGTCGACCTCGAGTCGATGATGTCCCTCGAGGACGGCCTCGTCAAGGTGCTGGCCTGGTACGACAACGAGTACGGCTTCTCGAACCGGATGCTCGACCTCGCGACGTACGTCGCCGCCGAGGCCGAAGCCGACGAGGCCGACGAGGCCGTCGCCCGCTGAGCAGCTGCCACTTTAACCTTTAAGCGGGTTCGACACGCCCTCTCCGTATGTTCAAGACGATCGACGATCTCGACACCGAGCAGCAACTGCTGGTCCGTCTCGACCTCAACGCCCCCGTCGAGGACGACGTCGTCCAGGACAACCGCCGATTCGCGCGCCACGCCGAGACGCTCCGGGAACTGCTGGCGGACGGCCACGCCGTTGCCGTGCTGGCCCACCAGGGCCGACCTGGCCGCGACACGTTCGTCTCGCTCGAACAACACGCCGCGATCCTCGCCGACCACCTCGATCGGGACGTCGACTTCGTCGCCGACACCTTCGGCGAGGACGCGCTGGCGGCGATCGACGACCTCGAGGGCGGCGAGGCGCTCGTCCTCGAGAACGCCCGGATGTGCGACGAGGAGCTTCCCGAGGAAGCGCCCGAGGTCAAAGCCGACACCGAGTTCGTCCGGACGCTCGCCCCGGAGTTCGACGCCTATGTCAACGACGCCTACTCGGCGGCCCACCGCTCCCACGCCTCGCTGGTCGGCTTCCCACGGGTGATGGACGCCTACGCAGGACGCGTGATGGAACAGGAGTACACGGCGAACTCGTCGATCCAGGAGCGGGAGTTCGACGGCACCGTCACGATGGCGCTTGGCGGGACGAAAGCCGAGGACCTCATCCCCGTCATCGAGAGCGTCGACGGCGTCGATCAGTTCTGTCTGGGCGGGATCGTCGGCGAACTCTTCCTGCGGGCGGCGGGCCACGACGTCGGCTACGACGTCGAGGGAACCGACTTCTTCGACGACCAGTGGGACGACCAGCGCGAGACGATCGAGCGCATCCTCGAGGAGTACGAAGACTCCCTGTACCTCGCGACGGACCTCGCCTACGAGGGAGCGGACGACGAGCGCGCCGAGGTCGACGTCGAGGGACTCGAGAAGGAAACGTCCTACCTCGACGTCGGCTCTGACACCGCCGAGACGTACGCCGACCTCGTCCGCGAGTCCGAAGCCGTCTTCGTGAAGGGCGCGCTGGGGGTCTTCGAGGACGAGCGCTTCGCCGACGGCACCGTGACGGTGCTCGAGGCGATCGCCGAAACCGACTGCTTCTCGGTCGTCGGCGGCGGCGACACCTCCCGGGCGATCGGGATGTACGGTCTCGACGAGGACGACTTCGGTCACGTCTCGATCGCCGGCGGCGCCTACGTCCGCGCGCTCACCGGCGAGCCGCTGGTCGCGGTCGAAGCGCTGGAAGCGGCCGCCGAGTAGGGGCCGCTGATAGCAAGACCTTTCGGCTCGCTACCTCCATTATCGAGTATGTCTGACCTCAGTGCGGCCGCAGAGACGGCCGTCCGGCAGTGTCTCGCACTCGAGTCCTCTGAGCGCTGCGCCGTCGTCACCGACGACGAGCGCGAACCGATCGGCGAGGCGATCTACGAGGTCGCGAGCGCGGTTACCGACGACGCCGTCATCGTCCGGTACCCGCCCGGCGAGACCCACGGCGCCGAACCCCCATCCCCGGTCGCGGCCGCGATGGCCGGCGCCGACGTCGTCCTCGCGCCGACGACCAAGAGCCTGAGCCACACTCGCGCCCGCGGCGAGGCCAACGAGGCCGGCGCTCGCGTCGCGACGCTGCCCGGGATCACCGAGGAAGTGTTTACGACGGGACTGGACGCCGACTACGAGGCGATCGCCGACCACTCCGCCGACGTCCTCGAGCAGGTCGCCGACGCCGAGGAGATCCGGGTCACCGCACCCGCGGGGACCGACATCACGTTCGGGATCGGGGATCGGGAGTTCCTCTCGGACACCGGGATCGTCCACGAGCCCGGCGAGATGTCGAACCTCCCAGCGGGCGAGGTGTTCGTCAGCCCCGAGACGGCGGAGGGCACGTTCGTCGTCGACGGGACGATGCGTCCTCACGGGCTGCTTGAGGACGGCCAGGAGCTTCGCTTCGAGGTCGAGGACGGCCTCGTCACCGACATCTCGGACGACGAAATTCGAGAAACGGTCGAAACCGCAGCCGAGGAGGTCGGCGACGCCGCGTACAACCTCGCGGAGCTGGGGATCGGCACGAACGTCGCGGTCACCGACCTCGTCGGCTCGGTCCTGCTCGACGAGAAAGCCGGCGGCACGGTCCACATCGCGATCGGCGACGACGCGGGGATCGGCGGCGACGTCGAGGCACCGATCCACCTCGACGGAATCGTCCGGGAGCCGACAGTGTGGGCGGATGACGAGGAAGTGGAACTTCCTCGAGCGTAGCCAGCGAGGGAACCGCGAGGCGGGGAAGCCGTGCGGTTTCCAGTGGCGAACGGCGACGAGCCGTGAGCGACCGGAAGTGGAGTGTTCGCGAGGCGAGTGAGGGTCGACGCGATGGTGCCGATGCGAGCGAATATCGGGCTCGCGCGCGGTCCAATCGCCTTTTAGGTGCGTGGCGTCTACGGCGTGTTATGAACGACGTTCCAGACCGGATCCCGACGCCCTGTCCGTCGTGCTCGCCGGACCTCGAGACGGTCCACGAGGTACTAACGGAAGGCGGCGGAGCGCTGACGGTTCGTTGTAGCGAGTGCAGTCACGTCCACAAGGTACAGCCCGATCCCGACCGCGAGATCACCCTCGACGTCGTCGTCTCCCAGGAGGGCGAGTCGTTCACCGCGAACGTCACCGCGCCCGAGGACGAGACCATCGAGGTCGGCGACGAGTTCATCCTCGAGACCGACGAGGTGCTCTCGACGGTCCGGGTCACGAGCGTCGAGCTCGACGGCCACCGCCGCGTCGAGGAGGCCGACGCCGACGAGATCGAGACCGTCTGGACCCGCGAGGTCGACAACGTCGCGGTCAACGTCACGGTCCACCCCCAGGACGGCTCCCGGGACGACAGCCGGAGTATCACGGTCTATGTCCCCGGCGACTACGAGTTCGAGGTCGGTGCGATCGAGGAGTTCGGCGACGACGAGTTCGAGATCGACGCCTTCGTCGTCCGGCAGGACGCCCCGGAATACGATCGAGACCGTTACGATATGGAGGGTGACACGGGCGTCGCGAAGGATCTGAAGCGGGTCTACGCCTACGACGAACAGACCAGCGCCTGGTCGGCCTGGTAACCAATCTCCCGGCCGATGGTCGCTTGACCGATCGATCGTCCGAACGGACGCGGCGGCACGCAGTTGCGTCCCACAGGCTATTGCTCGCGAGCCCGTAGGTCCATTCATGTTCGATCGGTTCAGCTCCGACGACGGAGACGGCCGGACGGACGGCTACGAAACCGCCCGTGAGCGGATGGTCCGAACCGTCGCCGACCGCGTCGCCGACGATCGCGTCCTCGAGGCTCTCCGTGCCGTTCCGCGCCACGCGTTCGTCCCGCCCGACCGACGCGGCGACGCCTACCAGGACCGGCCGCTGCCGATCGGCGACGGCCAGACGATCAGCGCGCCCCACATGGTCGCGATCATGGCCGACACACTCGCCCTCGATCCCGGCGCGGACGTCCTCGAGATCGGCACCGGCTGCGGGTACCACGCGGCGGTGACCGCCGAGATCGTCGGCGCCGACCACGTCTACAGCGTCGAGTACGGCACGGAGCTCGCCGAGGACGCGCGGGAGCGACTCGCCGAGACGGGGTACGGCGACGTCTCGGTCCGCGTCGGTGACGGCCGCGAGGGGTGGGCCGAGCACGCGCCGTACGACGCCGCGTACTTCACCTGCGCGACGCCGGAGCTGCCCGATCCCGTCGTCGAGCAGGTCCGTCCCGACGGCCGGCTGCTCGCCCCGATCGGAACGGGGTTCCAGACGCTCGTCCTGGCCGAGAAACGCGCGGACGGAAGTCTCGAGCGAACGGAACACGGCGGCGTTCGGTTCGTTCGAATGCGGTAACCGCTCACGGGTTGCGCGGGCGGGCGCGCAGTTGATAACGCCTCGTCCGTTAGCCCGGGTATGGACCCTGCGGTACTGCGGGAAGATATGGTCGACGGCCTCGAGTCGCCGACCAAGGTGGCCCTCGACGACGAGGCCGTCGCCATCGCCATGCGTGACGTCCCCCGTCACGAGTTCCTCGAGGACGACCACGCTGCCTACGCCGATCGAGCACACGAGGTCCTCGAGACCCGCGTCCTCGCACCGAGTACGGTCGCCCAGCTGTTCGAAGCGCTCGCGATCGAGAACGGCGACGACGTGTTGATCGTCGGCGCCGGGATCGGCTACACGGCAGCGGTAGCAGCCGAGATCGTCGGCGAGCACCGCGTTCACGCCGTCGATATCTCGCGGCCGCTGGTCTACGCGGCCCGGACCAACCTCGAGCGAGCGGGGTACCAGGGCGTCCTCGTCGATCGTCGCGACGGCGCCGGCGGACTTCCCGAGTACGCCCCCTTCGATCGGATCCTCCTCGAGGCAGCCGCGGTCGATCCGCCCCGCGCGCTGCTGGCCCAGCTCGCGGACGGCGGCCGTCTCGTTCTCCCTCGCGGGACCCAGCCACAGCGGATCACGGCCGTCGATCCCGACGGCTCGAGCGACGAGTTCGGCGTCGTCTCGTTCGATCCGCTCCTGCTGGAGGGCGAGCAGTCCGGCGCCGTCGAGCGCAACCGAACCGATCGCGAGGACGTCGAGTACGCCCGCCGCCGGGCGGACTCGCGAACGGGCTGGGAACAGGAGTGGATCGAGTGGGACGATCGGCTCCGCTGATCGACTATCGATTCGATACCCGCTACCGGTCAGCTAGTTCTGGCAGCCGTTCCTTGAGGCGGTACTCCTCTGCACGGTTGACGCTCGGATGGGAGATTTCCGGTTCCGCTATCCGAAGATACGTACTCTTCGCACCGGCGTCCTCGGATGGAACCCAGTACAGTTGCTCAGTCTCACGACACCTGACGGCGAACGCGTCGATCTCGTCTCCGTAATCGGCTCGAACGACGTCCCCGTCTGACGTTGTCTTGCTCGCCGTTTTGAATCGGACGACATCGTCCTCGATCCACCCGGTTTTGCACTGTACTCGCTCCAGGGTCGTTCCCGTGTCCAAAACGAGGTCGTAGCTCTCGTTGTCCCCGAATGGAATCGAAACGGTATAGCCCTCGGCGATCAGTGCGGCCATGATCTTGGCCTCGGTTTCGTCCCCGATCTGTTTCGTATTCACTGGTAATTGTTGGCTCGCCTTCACCGAAAAATTGAGAGAACCTGATCTAGTCGCCTGTACCGGTACCCGAGGGTAGGGACCTGTTATTATGTTTCCGACACCGCGAGCCGCTGCTTACGATACTGAGAAAGCGCCCGAGGCGGGATTTGAACCCGCGTCACGACCGTGACAGGGTCGTATGATGGGCCACTACACCACCCGGGCAGACAAGTCGCAAGAAAGCGCCCGGAGCGGGATTTGAACCCGCGTCACGACCGTGACAGGGTCGTATGATGGGCCACTACACCATCCGGGCTTGCTTGCGGCGTCTTGCGACGCATTTCTTCGTTTCCCGGTGAGAGTATTAAGGCTTTCCAATCGTGAAACGTGTGGTAGGCCGAACCGCGCCACCGATAGCTCCGTCCGTGTTGGTCTCCCCACAAGGAATATAACCGAGAACCGGCTACGTACGAACGTGATAGCTACTCCCGGTCAAGTTCGCCAGGCCGGATAGCCGCGCTTTTGAGTCGAGTTAGTAACCGTTAAATGCGTCCCGCCGCTACGTGCCTGTAGTATCTCGTGACAGCCGCTTCTCTCCCGATAGCCCGCACCAACACATGGTAGACGTAAGCCAACACGAACTCGTCCCGGAGCACACCGTTCTCGAGGAGGACGTCCTCGAGGAGGTGCTCTCCGAGTACGACATCGACCGCACAGACCTGCCGAAAATCAAGCGCAACGACTCCGCTCTCCCGGACGAAGCGGAAGTCGGCGACGTCATCAAGATCGTTCGGAACTCACGCACAACCGACCAGGCAGTCGTATACCGACTTGTGGTAGAATAAATGGCAATGGAACTTGATCGATCGAAACGACGGGACATCTCGCGCGAATACTTCTCGAAAGAACGGCTCGCAGAACACCACTACCGCTCGTTCAACGCCTTTCTCAACCGAGGCATGCAAGAGGTCGTCGACGAGAAAGAGACGATCGACACGGATATCGGCGACAAGGAAGGCGAAGAGCCGGTCCACGTCAAGCTCGGCGACGTTCGGGTGGTGACGCCCCGCGTACGGGAAGCCGACGGCTCCGAGGAGCTACTATACCCCCAGGAGGCCCGCCTCCGCAACATCACTTACTCCGCGCCCGTCTTCATGGAGATGTCGATCGTGAAGGGCGAGGAGGGCGACCAGCGAGTCGTCGACTCTACAGAGACGAAGATCGGCCGGATGCCGATCATGGTCGGCTCCGATAAGTGTAACATCGCCGGCTTCAGCGACGAAGAACTGATCGAGATCGGCGAGGACCCCGCCGATCCCGGCGGCTACTTCATCGTCAACGGCTCCGAGCGGGTGCTGATGACCAGCGAGGACCTCGCGCCGAACAAGATCCTCGCGGAGTACGACACCAAATACGGTGACGAGATCCAGGTCGCCAAGACCTTCTCGCAGCGCCGTGGCTACCGCGCGCTCGTGCTCTGTGAGCGGACCCGTAACGGCCTGCTCGAGGTCTCGTTCCCCTCGGTTTCGGGCTCGATCAACTTCGTCACGCTCGTTCGAGCACTGGGGCTCGAGAGCGACGAAGAGATCGTTCACAAGGTCTCGAACGATCCCGAGGTCGTCAAGTACATGCTGGAGAACCTGGAGGAAGCGGAAGTCCAGACCGAGGAGGAAGCCATCGAGGCGCTCGGCAAGCGCGTCGCCTCCGGTCAGGGGAAAAATTACCAGCTCAAGCGGGCCAACTACGTCATCGACCGCTATCTCCTGCCACACCTCCACGAAGAGGGCGTCGACGAGGAGGACGTCCGGATCAACAAGGCCCACTACCTCTGTCGGATGGCCGAGGCCTGCTTCGAGCTCGCCCTGGGTCGCCGCGAGGCCGACGACAAGGACCACTACGCCAACAAGCGGCTGAAGGTCTCCGGTGACCTGATGAAGGACCTGTTCCGGACCGCGCTGAACAAGCTGGCCCGGGACGTGAAGTACCAGCTCGAGCGCGCGAACATGCGCAACCGGCAGCTCTCGGTCAACACCGTCGTCCGTTCGGACGTCCTGACCGAGCGTCTCGAGCACCCGATCGCGACGGGCAACTGGGTCGGCGGCCGCTCCGGTGTGAGTCAGCTCGTCGACCGCACCGACTTCATGGGCGTCCTCTCGCACCTGCGTCGCCTGCGCAGCCCGCTCTCACGATCCCAGCCTCACTTCGAGGCGCGAGACCTGCACGCGACCCAGTGGGGTCGCATCTGTCCCTCCGAGACGCCGGAGGGTCCGAACTGTGGACTGGTGAAGAACTTCGCGCAGGCGATGGAGCTCTCCCAGAACATCGAGGACGAACAGGAACTCAAGCGCGAACTCGCCTCGATGGGCGTCGAGGGGATCCCCGGTCTCGAGGGTATCGAGCGATCGACCGCAGACGACTGATCAACTATGAGCAGCCAACAACGAGAAGCGAAAGTCTACGTGAACGGGTCGCTGGTGGGGACCCATCCCGATCCGCACGAACTGGCCGAACAGATCCGCGAAGCGCGACGCATCGGCGACGTCAGCGAGATGGTCAACGTCTCTGTGAAAGAGCGCACCCGGGAAGTGATCGTCAACGCCGACGCGGGTCGCGCACGGCGACCGCTGCTGGTCGTCGAGGACGGCGAGCCCCGCATCTCCGAGCAGGAACTCGAGGCGCTGCAGGACGGCGACCTCGAGTTCGAGGACCTCGTCGAGCACGGCTACATCGAGTTCATCGACGCCGAGGAGGAGGAGGACATCTACGTCGCCGTCGACGAGGACGACCTCGAGGAAGAACACACACACCTCGAGATCGACCCACAGCTGATCTTCGGAATCGGTGCAGGGATGATCCCCTACCCCGAGCACAACGCCTCGCCCCGGATTACGATGGGCGCGGGGATGATCAAGCAGTCGCTGGGACTGCCCAGCGCGAACTACCGGATCCGTCCGGACACGCGCCAGCACCTGCTGCACTACCCGCAGCTCTCGATGGTCAAGACCCAGACGACCGAGCAGATCGGCTTCGACGAGCGACCCGCTGCCCAGAACTTCGTCGTCGCCGTGATGAGCTACGAGGGGTTCAACATTGAGGACGCGCTGGTGATGAACAAAGCGAGCGTCGAACGCGCGCTCGCTCGCTCGCACTTCTTCCGAACGTACGAGGGCGAGGAGCGACGGTATCCGGGCGGCCAGGAGGACCGCTTCGAGATCCCGAGCCAGGACGTCCGTGGCGCCCGCGGCGAGGAGGCCTACACCCACCTCGACGAGGACGGGCTGGTCAACCCCGAGACGAAGGTCGACGAGAACTCCGTTTTACTCGGGAAGACCTCGCCGCCGCGGTTCCTCGAGGAGCCCGACGACATGGGCGGGCTCTCGCCCCAGAAGCGCCGTGAGACCTCCGTGACCATGCGCTCGGGCGAGTCCGGTGTCGTCGACACCGTCACCCTGATGGAAGGCGAGGACGGCTCGAAGCTCTCGAAGGTCTCCGTGCGCGACGAACGGATCCCCGAGCTCGGGGACAAGTTCGCCAGTCGCCACGGCCAGAAGGGGGTCGTCGGCCACCTCGCGCCACAGGAGGACATGCCGTTCACCGAGGAGGGGGTCGTGCCGGACCTCGTCCTGAACCCGCACGCACTGCCGTCGCGGATGACCGTCGGCCACATCCTTGAGATGATCGGCGGCAAGCTCGGCGCGATGGAGGGCCGTCGCGTCGACGGGACCCCGTTCCTCGGCGAGGACGAATCCGAACTGCGCGAGGGACTCGAGGAGGCTGGCTTCGACTCGGCCGGCAAGGAGACGATGTACTCCGGGATCACTGGCGAGAAGATCGAGGCCGAGATCTTCGTCGGGATCATCTTCTACCAGAAGCTCTACCACATGGTCTCGAACAAGCTCCACGCCCGCTCGCGTGGTCCCGTGCAGGTGTTGACCCGCCAGCCCACCGAGGGTCGCGCCCGCGAGGGTGGCCTCCGTATCGGGGAGATGGAACGGGACGTCTTCATCGGTCACGGCGCCGCGATGACCCTGAAGGAGCGACTGCTCGACGAATCCGACCGCGAGTTCATCCACGTCTGTGGTCAGTGTGGAATGAGTGCGGTCGAGAACGTCGAACAGCGCCGCGTCTACTGTCCGAACTGCGACGAGGAGACGGACATCCACGAGATCGAGATGAGCTACGCGTTCAAACTCCTCTTGGACGAGATGAAGGCTCTGGGTATCGCACCGCGACTGGAACTGGAAGACGCCGTCTAACCCACCATGCAAAACAGCACACCAAAGGACATCGGATCGATCAACTTCGGGCTCATGGAGCCCGAGGAGTACCGGGAGATGAGCGCGACGAAGATCATCACGGCCGACACCTACGACGACGACGGCTTCCCCATCGACATGGGGCTGATGGACCCCCGGCTGGGCGTTATCGACCCCGGGCTCGAGTGCAAGACCTGCGGCAAACACTCGGGGTCGTGTAACGGTCACTTCGGACACATCGAGCTGGCCGCGCCGGTCATTCACGTCGGCTTCACGAAGCTCATTCGACGGCTCCTGCGAGGGACCTGTCGGGAGTGTTCGCGGCTCCTGTTGACCGAGGATGAACGCGAGGAGTTCTACGACAAGATCGACGAGTCCCGGAAGCTCGGTCGCGACTTAAACGACGTCACGAAGGCCGCGATCCGCCAGGCCCGCAAGAAGGACCGCTGTCCGTTCTGCAGCGAGGTCCAGTACGACATCGACCACGAGAAGCCCACGACCTACTACGAGGTTCAGCAGGTGCTGGCAAGCGAGTACTCCCAGCGTATCGCCGGTGCGATGCAGGGCGACGAGGAGGCCGGCGTCGAGCGGACGACACCCGACGAGCTCGCCGAGAAGACCGAGATCGACATCGGGCGGATCAACGAGATCCTCTCGGGCTCGTTCCGTCCGCGCGAGAGCCAGCGCAAGGCGATCGAGAAAGCGCTCGACATCGACCTCACGGAGGAGGACACGAACAAGCTGATGCCAAGCGACATCCGGGACTGGTTCGAGGCCATCCCGGACGAGGATATGGAGGTTCTGGGAATCAACCCCGAGCGATCGCGTCCCGAGTGGATGATCCTCACCGTCCTTCCCGTCCCGCCGGTGACCGCTCGGCCCTCGATCACCCTGGACAACGGCCAGCGCAGCGAGGACGACCTCACCCACAAGCTGGTCGACATCATCCGGATCAACCAGCGGTTCATGGAGAACCGCGAGGCCGGTGCACCCCAGCTGATCATCGAGGACCTCTGGGAGCTGCTCCAGTACCACGTCACCACCTTCATGGACAACGAGATCTCGGGGACGCCCCCGGCTCGCCACCGCTCCGGCCGTCCGCTCAAGACCCTCTCTCAGCGGCTGAAGGGCAAGGAGGGTCGGTTCCGTGGTTCCCTGTCCGGGAAGCGGGTTAACTTCTCCGCCCGAACCGTCATCTCGCCGGACCCGACGCTTTCCCTGAACGAGGTCGGCGTCCCCGACCGCGTCGCCAGCGAGATGACCCAGACGATGAACGTCACCGAGCGCAACGTCGACGAAGCGCGGCGCTACGTCTCGAACGGGCCCGAGGCCCACCCCGGTGCGAACTACGTGCGTCGTCCCGACGGGCGTCGCCTGAAAGTGACCGAGAAGAACTGCGAACAGCTCGCCGAGAAGGTCGACGCCGGCTGGGAAGTAAACCGCCACCTCGTCGACGGCGACATCGTCATCTTCAACCGGCAGCCGTCGCTGCACCGGATGTCGATCATGGCCCACGAGGTCGTGGTCATGCCGTACAAGACGTTCCGTCTGAACACCGTCGTCTGTCCGCCGTACAACGCTGACTTCGACGGCGACGAAATGAACATGCACGCGCTGCAAAACGAGGAAGCGCGGGCGGAGGCCCGCGTCCTCATGCGTGTTCAGGAGCAGATCCTGAGCCCGCGATTCGGCGAGAACATCATCGGGGCAATCCAGGACCACATCAGCGGGATGTATCTCCTGACCCACGACAACCCCCGATTCAACGAGACCCAGGCGCTCGACCTGCTGCGCGCGACCCGGATCGACGAGCTGCCCGAACCCAGCGGCATCGACGACGAGGGCGAGCCGTTCTGGACCGGCTACGACGTCTTCTCGGAGCTGTTGCCCGACGACCTGAATCTCGAGTTTACCGGCACCGTCGGCGACGACGTCGTCATCGAGGACGGCCAGCTGCTCGAGGGAACCATCGCCGAGGACGAGGTCGGCGAGTTCGGCGGCGAGATCGTCGACACGATCACGAAGGTTTACGGCAACACCCGCGCCCGGATCTTCGTCAACGAGGTCTCGACGCTCGCGATGCGGGCGATCATGCACTTCGGGTTCTCGATCGGGATCGACGACGAGACGATTCCGGAGGAAGCCCAGGCTCGGATCGACGAGACCATCGAGGACGCCAACGACCGCGTCGAAGAGCTGATCGAGGCCTACGAACGGGGCGAACTCGAGAGTCTGCCCGGTCGAACGATCGACGAGACCCTCGAGATGAAGATCATGCAGACGCTCTCGCGTGCGCGTGACAACGCCGGGAACATCGCCGACGAACACTTCGACAACGACAACCCGGCGGTCGTCATGGCCGAATCCGGCGCTCGTGGTTCGATGCTCAACCTGACCCAGATGGCCGGCGCGGTCGGCCAGCAGGCAGTCCGTGGCGAACGTATCAACCGTGGTTACGAGGACCGCACCCTCAGCCACTACAAGCCGAACGATCTCTCGGCCGAGGCACACGGCTTCGTCGAGAACTCCTACACCAGCGGCCTGACTCCGCGGGAGTTCTTCTTCCACGCGATGGGCGGTCGCGAGGGGCTAGTCGACACGGCGGTTCGAACCTCGAAGTCGGGGTACCTCCAGCGACGCCTGATCAACGCTCTTTCCGAACTCGAGGCACAGTACGACGGAACCGTCCGAGACACCTCGGACACGATCGTCCAGTTCGAGTTCGGCGAGGACGGGACCTCCCCGGTCAAGGTCTCCTCGGGCGACGAGAACGACATCGACGTCGAGCAGATCGCCGATCGGGTACTGGACTCCGAGTTCGAGTCCGAGGCCGAGCGACAGGAGTTCCTCGGTATCAAGGCCGAGCCGACGAACCTCTCGGAGTACGCCGACGATCGACTCGCCGAGGGAACGGAGGTGACCTCCGATGACTGAGATCGACTACAACGTCGATGACGATATGATCGCCGTCGTCGAAGACGCCGACCTCCCCCGACGACTCAAGGACGAGGTCTACGCGACCCTCGAGGACCGTGGCGACGCGACCGTCGAGGACGCCGACGAGCTCGCGAAGGCAGTCGAAGCCCGGTATACGGATACGCGGGTCGATCCGCTCGACCCCGTCGGCACCGTCTCGGCACAGTCGATCGGCGAACCCGGAACGCAGCTGACGATGAACACGCTCCACTACGCGGGGGTCGCGGAGATCGACGTGACCCAGGGGCTGCCACGGCTGATCGAGCTGGTCGACGCACGGAAGACCCCGGACACGCCGATGATGACGATCTACCTCGAGGACGAGTACGCCACCGAGCGCGAGAAGGCCCACGAGGTCGTCTGGAAGATCGAGGCGACGAAGATCCTCGCGCTGGGCGACGTCTCGACGAACGTCGCAGACATGCGAGTCCAGATTTCGCTCAACGAGGACACCCTCAAGGAGCGGATGATCACGCCCGAGGAAGTCGCCGAGATCATCCAGGACAACCTCGGCGTCAAGGCGGTCCAGCAGGGTACCCAGATCGAGTTCGGTCCCGAGGAGCCATCCTACCGCGATCTGCTCCAGCTGGTCGAGGAGCTGCGTGAGATCACGTTCAAGGGAATCGAGGACATCTCCCGGGTCGTCATCCGACGGGAGGAGCTCGACGACGGCAGCGAGGAGTTCGTTCTCTATACCGAGGGGTCGGCGTTCGGCGACGCTCTCGAGATCGAGGGCGTCGACGCCTCCCGGTCGACGTGTAACAATATCCACGAGATCCACCGCAATCTCGGTATCGAGGCCGCCCGTGAGGCGATTATCGAGGAAACGAACAACACGCTGGCCGAGCAGGGGCTCGACGACGTCAACGTCCGTCACCTGATGCTCGTCGCGGACATGATGACCAACCGCGGCGAGATCGAATCGATCGGCCGTCACGGCATCTCGGGCTCGAAGGACTCGGTGCTTGCCCGTGCGGCGTTCGAGGTGACGGTCAACCACCTGCTCAACGCTGCCATCCACGGCGAGGTCGACGAACTCGACGGCGTTACCGAAAACGTTATCGTCGGGAAACCGATCAAGCTCGGCACCGGCGACGTCGATCTCCGAATGGGCTCGACGAGTCCCGGCAGCGGTCAGGCGGACTGATCGATGGCGGTAACCCTCGACGACGACGCGCGCCAGTACCTCGCGCTGTTCGAGGAAGTCACCGACGTCGCCGGCCAGGACTGTCTCGTCGACGAGCGCGACGGAGACGAGCGGCTCGTCCTCGTCGTTGTCAGCGATCGGATGGGTGATGCGATCGGTCCCGGCGGTCGGACAGTCAAACGATTCGAGGACCGGGCTGGGGCCTCGGTCCGTCTCGTCGAGGACGCCGACGATCCCGAGACGTTCGTGGCGAACGCCCTCGCTCCGGCGGCGGTCTACAACGTCACGATCAGCGAGAACGACGACACCGTCGCCTACGTGGAAGTCGCCGACGAGGACCGAGGCGTCGCGATCGGTACCGACGGCCAGACGATCGATACTGCCAGGCGGCTCGCCGCCAGACACTTCGATATCGACGACGTCCAACTGCTCTGACTCCCACCTTGCGAGAAGTTCTTTCGAGCGCCGAAACGCCCTGAGATTCCTTCGTTACCCCCCATAGAGCGTTCTCGTGGCGTAATCGCGCCTCCAAACAGGGACGCTTAAGTGTCTTCGACCGATAGCGACGAGCATGGCAAACGGCAAGTACGCCGCGCGCAAGCTCAAGAAGGACCGCCAGAATCAGCGGTGGTCCGACTCGGACTACGCGCGCCGCGCCCGTGGACTTCGCGAGAAGTCCGACCCCCTCGAGGGGGCCCCACAGGCACGAGGTATCGTACTCGAAAAGGTCGGCATCGAAGCGAAACAGCCCAACTCGGCGATCCGAAAATGCGTCCGGGTCCAGCTGATCAAAAACGGCAAACAGGTCACCGCTTTCTGTCCCGGTGACGGTGCGATCAGCTTCATCGACGAACACGACGAAGTCACCATCGCCGGTATCGGCGGGGCGAAGGGTCGTGCGATGGGTGACCTCTCGGGTGTCAACTACAAGGTCGAGAAGGTCAACGGCGTCTCGCTGATCGAACTGGTTCGCGGTAACGCAGAGAAACCGGTGCGATAACGATGGCTGCAGAAGATCAACCCGATCCCGACGCACCCGCTGGTGACGCTGACGTCTCCGCGAAGCTGTTCGGAACGTGGGAGACCGACGAGATCGAGTACGGCGACCCCTCGACCGAGCGCTATATCACGGTCACGCCGGTCGCACACACCGCAGGCCGACACGCGAGCAAGCAGTTCAAGAAATCCCAGATCTCGATCGTCGAGCGGTTCATCAACCGCCTGATGCAGACCGAGGAGAACACGGGGAAGAAACAGAAGACGCTCAATCACGTCCGTGAGGCCTTCGAACTCATCCACGAGCGCACCGAGGAGAACCCGGTGCAAGTCCTCGTCACGGCCGTCGAGAACTCCGCACCGCGCGAGGAGACGGTCCGACTGAAATACGGAGGGATCTCGGTTCCGAAGGCGGTCGACGTTGCACCGCAGCGCCGTGTCGACCAGGCACTGCTGGTCCTCGCCGATGGTGTACAAAACGCCTCGTTCAAGACCTCGACACCGGTTGCGGAGGCCATCGCGAACCAGCTTATTGGGGCGGCCAACTACGACGTCCAGACATACGCGATCAGCCAAAAAGAGGAGAAGGAACGCGTCGCGGCTGCAGCACGCTAGAACGCTTCATCTTCTTTCCTAGAAATCCCAGATCTATGTGGCTGGTTATTCAAGATCACTGAGAGTGATATCATCACTCCAATACATTTCTCCATCTATCAAAACTGGTATCGGTCCTCGATCAAGATATTCTAATAGTTCCGTCTTTTTAATCGAGATTGGCCCGATATTGTTGGATAGGTGATGGATATTGTTTGAATTGAAATTAGGTGATCTAATACTGCCTTTTTGCCTGGTAGGATTGTAGGTATATATATTTACGCGGATATTCTCGCCGCTTGTATCCAAAACAGAGCAAACAGACGGGACCCCTGTTGTTGATTGTGCGATTGATGTCGTACCATCACCGACGATACGGTATCGATTTCCAGCGGAAGCAGTTGTTTGTAGAACATCAAGAGTTGCCGAGAATGAATAGCCGAAGTTTAACAGCCGGGCAATTATGCTTCCTGTCGTCACTGCATTATCATTCTGAACATCGTCAAGTGTTACAATCCCTCCTAAACTCCCGGCTTCAACAAGTGTTCTCCCCTGTTCATATGACTGGCATGCATTGAGCAAAAACGATTTTGCCTTTACGTTATTAATAGATGATGGGTCTAATTTCCCATCTGAACAGCGAAAGCCATCTCTATCTATATGTCCGATATAGTGTACAAAGTCATTCTGAGAGGTGAAGATGCTCTTGAGTTCGGTAGTCGTCAAATCATGGTGGATCGTTACAGAAAACGGGAGCTCTTCACGGTTTCCGTATGTTCCATAGACCTCTATAAGTTCATCATCCATATCTAACTCATTACAGACAATCTCTATTTCGAGATCCCCTTCTTTCGGTGAACGACAGATCTTATTATGAAATGCTGATAACGGAACTGCGCTTGTATTCTCCGAGCCAGTACTATAATTCCAAGTTTGTTTAACTGATAAGATATTTGATAACGCCTCTACAGCTTCATCCTCGAAATCTGGATCTGGCTGAGGTTGGTCGATACGGCCGGTAGTGATAGATGACAATTGATTGGCAAGAAACGGTAGAAATTGCAGGTGGTCACTACTTGGCTGAACTTTCGTTTTAGGGTACCACTCGGGATAGTGCGATTCCAGCATAGAGAAAGGAATTTCAAGATATGTTTCTAGTTGCTTAGAAAGAGATTGCTCGTATACAGTTGGGATATCGAACTCAAGCAGCGGTTCGATTACTTGCCGCTCATGTACTGGTCCCGGTGAGGAATCTTCAGTTCTGATTATACAATCCAAATAAAAAATATGCTTTAGGAGCCGGCTGACTGTCGATTCGAAGTCGTTTTCATTTTCCAGTCGGAAGGAAAACCCGTTTTTGGTACTGAGACGTGGCTCTGAACTGGGAACTACCTCTGCACCCAGATAATATGCAAGCGGTGTGACGGTGAATATATAATCGAACGTGGGTGGGACTTCTATCTGAACACCGGTTTTCGGACGTTTGAGATCATCTGGGATATCTAGCTTGTTACCAATCTGAAGAAGTGGTGGATGCTGGCGAAGGGTAGGGTAAGAACGTTGTGGCCCCGTTTCTTTGAGCGCTGAACCAAACATGGAGACAGCTTCCATCACGTCGGTCGGGTTTGGCGGCGTCTTGATCCGATCAATTGGAGCGCTCTGAGCAGAACGAGCCCCAATCACTATTGGTGTTGGTTTAGAAACGTCAATACGTGTCTGGCCGTTCTCAACGTGTATCCCTAACTCTCCCTCAATCTGAATGAGAATTTTCAACGGAGTCGATATATCGAACGTATAGCTTTTGTCTGGAAGAGAAAAGCTTTCGTGCGCCGCTACATTAGATAGAATTGAACCATTTTGATCGAGTATATAAGTACTTTCCTTTTGGGGAAGTACAACGGTACTCGTGGTGGTCCTTACGGCTGTATCAACGTCATGTTGGATGGTAGATTGACATATTCTTTCGATTTCACAGCCACCTGGTATCCTAACCTGGTATCTATGGCGTGTGATTGGATCAATTATTTCCAGTCCGCTTTCGGTTGATCGGAATTTCGGATCCATTGGAGGGCCAGATAGACTAATTGACACACCTTATCTATATATGACGTGAAATTGATCGATCCACTATTCTATACTTTAGGCCATATTATCGGTGCTCTGTTATAATGTTTTCAGTTTTCCATGCATTGCCAGCCTGTGGATCTACCACTCACATATCCATAACCGATAAAAACACTGCGTCTTGGTCTGGTTGATGAAAGTTCTGTGTTCGCTCGTAGTGAACCATACCTCAACCATAAATTATTTTATTGACTCTACATGATATACCTATGGTTCCTAGGTAGAATATATTAAAATAAATTTATTATCTGTTGCAACAATAGTTCGAATGCACCATGATGGACTTAAGCAAGTACCTCAAGAACCACCCGCGAATGATTGGCGTTCTGTTCACCATTCTCCTGGCCATTTCACAGGCAGGAATGGTGGCAGCAAACGGTAGTGCACACGCAGGCCCCTAAGTTACTGAAAATCGAACTCATCGCTCCAGTAGATCGTTCCATTACTTACGACTGGAAACCGTCCTTCGTTCAAGAATTCCCGTAAATTTTCCTCACTCACCGGTATATATTCCGTACTCCCAGGAACAATATAATAAGAACTGACAGACCCTAGATGAGGAGTAAAAACAGCACCCTTCTCTGCTCGAACTGAACCATACATTTTAATTTTAACAGTAATATCGCTATTTTCTTTGTTTACTAAGCAAACATTAGGAACAACGGTTTCCGCTTGAGCGATGGTCGTTTGACCGTCACCAACCATTTGATACTGTTGGCTAATTATACTTTCTTCTTTAGCAACGTCCAATGCTCCATAGAGCGGAAATCCTTGATTCAACAATTGTGCAATAACACTCCCTATCCTGACTGCTCCACTGTTCGCAACATCACCGAATGTAACTATCCCACCTAAGCTACCAGCGTTAATTAAATATAGTCCCTGTTCGTGAGACTGACATGCGTTCAACAAGAAAGCTTTCACATTTGAATTTTTAACTGTTGCTCCGTCTAACTTCCCATTCGAACATTCAAAACCATTCACATCTATATGTCCAATATAATGTAGAAAGTCACTGTTAGTAGCTAATATTTTTCTCAGTTCTTGCGTAGATGTGTTATAGTGTAGCCTAACATTAACCGGTAGCTCTTCTCTATCACCATATGTGCTATCTACAGATTTGACTTCTTCTCTCATATCTGAATCATTACATACCACATCGACTTCGATCGGTTCGTCTCGAGGACTTCGATCAATACTGTTTTTGAAGGCGGAAAGTGGTGCCGTGCTTATGAGCTCTGGTCCGTTCTTTCCGCTCCAGCGCTGCTGGACTGATGCGGGTGGATCTCGTGGTTCCGGTGTTGGTGCGTTACTTCTAGTTACTTCCATATCTCGAGTAAAGGGGCTTCGTGTAAAGTCAGAGATGGCATCTATCTCGTCTTTGAGGTCTGAGAGGTCCTGTCGATCCCCGTCTTGGGTATATATTGGCGCAAGACAATTAGTCACGAACGGTAAAAATTCAATAAACCTTGAGGAGGGTGTAAGTCGTATTTCGAATTTCCAGTCCGGAATATAGGGACGGATTTTGGAAAACGGAATTTCGAGGTACGTTTGAACTTGCTTCTCAATTGGCTGATCATACACTGATTGCATATCGTCGTCAAAAATTGATTCGATCGAATGCCGATTATGGAGGGGTAATGGTGAGATGCCCTCTGTTCTAGATATGCAGTCAAGGAAAAAAATGTGCTGTAGGACACGCTTGACCGTTGATTCAAACCCTTTCTGGCGATCGAGAGAATATGAATAACCAGTATCGGTGGTAAGTCGTGGTTGTGTCCCAGGAACGACCTTTGCTCCAAGATAATAAGCGAGCGGTCCAACGGTGAAGATATGACGGTATGTAGGAGGGGTTTGGATCTTGATACCGGTTTTCGACTGTTCCACTCCGTCCGGTATGACAAGTTTGTCCCCTCTCTCAATAGCAGGTGGATGTCCACGTAACGTCGGATACGACCGATCAGGCGTTGTTGTTTTCAGTGCAGACCCAAAGGTAGAGACCGCTTGCATAAGATCGGTTGGTTTCGTTGTCGTGGTGATTGTTCTTGCAGGACGGGTATGGTACGAACGGGCACCAAGAACTACTGCCGTTCGGCCATCCAACCCGATATGCGTTCGCTCTGGATCGGAATACACCTGGATAGAGCTATTGACCTGAGCATAGACCTTTAACGGTCCCGACAAATCAAGCGTATACTCTCCTTTCGGTAAGGAGGCCTGCTCGTCAGGTTTCACTTCGGCGACCATCGATCCCGTCTGGTCACGAACGTACACGTAGTGTGTCGTCGGTAGCGTGATCGTATCGGTCGTAATCCGAACCGCTGAGTCGACGGGATACTGAATCCTGTCGCAGTCGACGGACTCAATCGAAACCGGACTGTGTGTCGTTAACTGATATCGGTGGCGTTCGATCCGATCGATGATCTCAACCCCGTCGTCGGTCGGCTCGAACGTTGGTTTCATTTGGGAATAGCAGCCGTCGTCTCGTCTCGAGGACGCACCGTCGAACCGGTAATCTCCTCAGTCGGCATCTCGGAACACCCCTGCTCAGAGCTGCGTCGTCGAAATCCAGCCGGAACACAGCGATTCGTCCTTGAGCGACCAGCGTTCCTGACGGGTGCCGTTGTGTGTCCGTAACTCGACGACAACGTCGAAAAGCGGCGTGAGAACACTGACGACGTCGCTTTCTCGATCGACTGGGAGTCGATAGTGGATCATTCCGTTGGTCGTTCGGACCCGCCCGTTCGTGAGATGAATGAACCGGAATACTCGCTCATCGCCGTAGTTCTCGAGCAAGGGTAGCAGCGAGTCGACGCCGATTCGGAGCTCCGAGGGGGCGAGTCCGTCGGCGTCGCTCTCGAAGGATTCGATCGCGTTCGAGATTTCGATCCCCAGATCGGCGAGCGTGTCGGTCATCGTCACAGGCCCGTCGGTAGACGGTATCGGTTCGTGACTGCCAGTCGCCACACTGGCGCTTCGAACGTCGATATCGTGACGGATGAGCCGGTAGCTATCCGTGGGGTAGTCGCTGACGATCGATTCGATGGATGCTCTTCCAGCGGTCGTCGAAACCAGAATCCGTCGCCGCGAACGGTCCGTCGCGTGACCAAGGAGGCGGCGACAGGTTTCGGCCTGTTGGCTTGCCCGGGCCGACCCGACGACGAGGACGCTCGCGCCGCGTTGCTTGAGCCGAGATAGTTCCTCGATAAACGCATCATCGGGCCCGCGAGCCGGTGTCTCGGAGAGCATCGCCAGTATGTTCCGTACTGATGAGGTGTAAAACATTAAACGTTCGGGTAGCCGAGACGGACCGGGTTGCACAGATTCGAGGAGAAACCCACGGCTTCAGTCGCAGGGATCGTCACGCTTCGGTCGAGGAGGCGTCCTCGCCGACGTAGGTGCGGGTCGCGTCGACCAGCACCTGTCGGTAGCTGCTCGAGTCGGGGTCGCTGGCGAGTTCTCTGAATCGTCGTTTGAAGGTTTCGAAGGGAACGTTCGGCGCGTCGACCGTGGCGACGTGGGCGAGATCATACAGACGATGGTCGGCGTCGACGAGGTCGTGTCGTTCGGCGAGTGCCAGGGCGAACGCCGCGTTGACGGCCGTGATCTCGGGATCGGCGTTCGCCGAGAGCCGCGTTCGATCGGCTCGCGGCGCGCTCTCGGGTCGGTCGGCGACGGCCGCGGCGAGACTCGATTCGAGGAAGGCAAGCAGCTTCTCGCCGGGGCCGACCGAGAGCGTGATGTCGTCGGCGTAGATGTCTTTCATGTGGTTCGCGATCTGATAGCAGTGCGACAGCTTGCGCCGTTCGACGCTTTTGCCGGCAAGCGCGAGGAACAGAGCCTCTTCGGTCGACTGCGTATGAGAGGGGTGTTCCTGCTCGTATCTCGCCATGTGTGCGAACTCGTGGAGGGCGAGTTCTCGAGCCATCGCGCTCGAGGCGGCCTGTCGGGGGATGTTCAGGACGTGACGGTCGTCGTAGTGGCCGGCCCAGGTGCGGACGTCGGGATCGTCGCGGATCTCGACATCGACGGGAAGTGAGAGATCGTACTCGGTTTCGAACAGGTCTCGTGCGCTCAGAAAGGGTGCCGTCGGGCCCGAACCGTTTACTCGAATATCCATGCGTGTCAGTATCATGGCCCGTGACTGTATGGCTCTTACGCCCGGTTGCGCAGGCCGCCGACACCCCGACGCCGTCGGGAGATTACTGTGTGCTATTCACTCACGCAAATTAGTTTTTCATCGTCCCAGACCGCGATACGCGTCGGATTCCCCGACGACGAAACACTACCCTTTTGACCCCGCTACCGGTATTGGGGGGTATATGGGCCGACGCAAGAAGATCGTCCAAGAGTGTGAACGGCTGATGGACGAACCGGAGCATATCCGGAACATCGCCATCGCCGCACACGTCGACCACGGAAAAACGACCCTTTCGGACAACCTCCTCGCGGGAGCCGGCATGATCTCCGACGAGACCGCCGGCGAGCAGCTCGCAATGGACACGGAGGAAGACGAGCAGGAACGTGGGATCACCATCGACGCGGCGAACGTCTCGATGACCCACGAGTACGAGGGAACCAACCACCTCATCAACCTCATCGACACGCCGGGCCACGTCGACTTCGGTGGCGACGTCACCCGCGCGATGCGGGCCGTCGACGGTGCGCTGGTCGTCGTCGACGCCGTCGAGGGTGCGATGCCTCAGACCGAAACCGTCCTGCGCCAGGCGCTCCGTGAGGGCGTCAAGCCGACGCTGTTCATCAACAAGGTCGACCGCCTCATCTCCGAGCTCCAAGAGGGGCCGGAAGAGATGCAGCGTCGACTCGTCTCGGTCATCAACGACGTCAACGAGCTGATCCGCGGAATGACCGAGGACATGGACGACATCGACGACTGGACGGTCTCCGTCGAGGACGGCACCGTCGGTTTCGGCTCCGCACTGTACAAGTGGGGCGTCTCGATGCCGTCGATGCAACGCACCGGGATGGACTTCGGCGACATCATGGAGCTTGAGCGCAACGACAAGCGCCAGGAGCTCCACGAGCGCACGCCGCTGTCGGACGTCGTGCTCGACATGGTCTGTGAGCACTTCCCGAACCCCGTCGACGCACAGCCCCGTCGTATTCCGCGCATCTGGCGTGGCGACGACGAAACCGATCTCGCCGAGGGGATGCGACTGGTCAACGAGGACGGCGAGGTCGTCTTCATGGTCACCGACATCGGGATGGACCCCCACGCCGGTGAGATCGCGTCCGGACGGGTCTTCTCGGGCTCCCTCGAGAAGGGCCAGGAGCTGTACGTCTCCGGGACTGCTGGCAAGAACCGCATCCAGTCGGTCGGGATCTACATGGGCGGCGAGCGCGAGGAAGTCGAGCGCGTCCCCGCCGGGAACATCGCGGCCGTCACCGGCCTCAAGGACGCCATCGCCGGCTCGACCGTCTCGAGCGTCGAGATGACGCCGTTCGAGTCGATCGAGCACATCTCCGAGCCGGTCATCACGAAGGCTGTCGAGGCCCAGAACATGGACGACCTGCCGAAGCTCATCGAGACGCTGCGACAGGTCTCCAAGGAGGACCCGACGATCCAGATCGAGATCAACGAGGACACCGGCGAACACCTGATCTCGGGACAGGGTGAGCTTCACCTCGAGGTCATCACCCAGCGTATCGAGAAGAACCAGGGTATTCCGGTCCACACCGGCGAACCGATCGTCGTCTACCGCGAACAGCCCCAGGAGCCAAGCGACGAGGTCGAGGGGATCTCGCCGAACCGTCACAACCGCTTCTACATCTCCATCGAGCCGATGTCGAACGATCTCGTCGAGACCATCCAGCTCGGCGAGGCGTCGATGGACATGCCCGAGCAGGAGCGCCGCGAGGCCCTGCAGGAGGCCGGCATGGACAAGGACACGTCCCAGAACGTCGAGCACATCCACGGGACGAACATCCTCATCGACGACACGAAGGGGATCCAGCACCTCAACGAGACGATGGAACTGGTCATCGAGGGGCTCGAGGAGGCTCTCGACAACGGGCCGCTCGCAAACGAGCCGGTACAGGGGACGCTCATGCGGCTGCACGACGCCCGGCTCCACGAGGACACCATCCACCGCGGTCCGGCCCAGGTCATCCCTGCGGTCCGTGAGGCGGTTCACAACGCCCTGATCGACGGCCGTATCAAGATGCTCGAGCCGATGCAGGACGTCCGTATCGACGTCCCCAACGACCACATGGGCGCCGCCTCCGGCGAGATCCAGGGTCGTCGTGGCCGCGTCGACGACATGTACCAGGAAGGCGATCTGATGGTCGTCGAGGGGATCGCCCCCGTCGGCGAGATGATCGGCTTCGCGAGCGACATTCGCTCCGCGACCGAGGGTCGTGCCTCCTGGAACACCGAGAACGCCGGCTTCGAGGTCATGTCCGACTCGCTCCAGCGCGAGAAGATCATGGAGATCCGCGAGCGCAAGGGCATGAAGCTCGAGCTGCCCGAGATCATCCAGTACATCTAAATCGCAATCTGCGTCCCGTCGATTCGCTTTCTTTCTTCGTGTCCGCTTTCGTAGCGGCGCCAACGTCCGATCGTGTTCTGCTGGAGCCCTCGGGAACGATTCGGGCCCTTCCACCGCTTCGCTCGCGGGGGGTCGCCGAGCCGATGGTGACTGTACCGACGGCTCGGAAACTCGAGTGTGAACCAGCGGTTAGAGCCCCGACCCGGAAAACGAGAGGGGAGCGTCGAACCCGTCCGATGCGGTACCGGGTCTCTGACGACGACTACTGCTCGCCGCGACTCACTCCCGTTCGCCCGCGCCGAGCGCGCTCTCGCCGACCTTCTCGTGGCCCTCGATGACCTCCTGGCCGTCCATGTACGGCTGCAGCGCCTCGGGGATCGTCACGGTGCCGTCCTCGTTCTGGTGGTACTCGAGGATCGCCACCATCACACGCGGCAGCGCGAGCCCCGAGGCGTTCAGCGTGTGGAGGTACTCGGCCGACTCGTGGCGCTCGGGGCGGTACCGCAGGCCGGCCCGACGGGCCTGGAAGTCCTCGAAGTTCGACGCCGACGAGACCTCGAGCCAGCGACCGCCCTCCTCGGGGCCGTCCTCCATATCGTCGCCGGGGGCCCAGACCTCGATGTCGTAGGTCTTCGCCGAAGCGAAGGTCAGGTCGCCGGTACAGAGCTCGAGGATCCGGTAGGGGAGATCGAGCCGCCGCAGAACCTCCTCGGCCTCGTCGAGCAGTTCCTCGAGACGGTCGTAGCTGTCCTCGGGCTCGACGAAGTTGACGAGTTCGACCTTGTTGAACTGGTGGACCCGAACGATACCCCGCGTTTCGGTGCCGTGTTCGCCGGCCTCACGTCGGAAGTTGGGGGTGTAGGCCTGGTGTTTGAGCGGCAGGTCGTCCTTGAGCAGGATCTCGTCGGCGTACATGTTCGTGACCGGGACTTCGGCGGTCGGACACAGCCAGAGATCGTCGTCCTCGTAAGCCTCTTCGTTGCTCCCGCCCAGCCGGTAGGCGTCGTCGGCGAACTTCGGCAGCTGGCCGGTGCCCCGCATCGACTCGCTTTTGACGGGTACCGGCGGAAAGAGATCGACGTACCCCTGTTCGCGGTGGACGTCCATCATGAACTGGATCAGCGCGTGCTCGAGGCGGGCGCCGTCGCCTTTGAGGAAGTAAAATCCCGACCCGGTAGTCTTGGCGGCACGCTGTTCGTCGATGATATCCAGTTCCTCGCCAAGCTCGTAGTGGGGGGTGATCTCGTCGGCGTCAACGCGCAGGTCGTCGAACCCCCATCGGCGATCCTCGACGTTGTGTCGCTCGTCGAGCCCCAGCGGCACGCTCTCGTCGGGGATCTGGGGGATCTCGAGCATCCGTTCACGGAGCTCGTTGCCGAGCTCGTTCGCTTCTTCCTCGACGTCCTCGATCTCGGCTTTGAGCTCCTTTGACTCCTCGATGGCCTCGTCCTTTTCGTCCTGTTTGCCCTTCGCGACCAGCGAGCCGATCCGTTCGGTCACCTGATTGCGCTCGTGGCGTAGCTCGTCGCCGCGGGCCTTCAGTTCGCGCCAACGCTCGTCGATCTCGATCAGCTCGTCGAGGTCGACGTCGGCACCGCGGTTCTCGAGCGCGTCGCGGACGGCCTCGGGGTCCTCGCGCAGGAGGCTCCGGTCGATCATTGCTCGTGGATTCTCCGTGCCGGTCCAAAACCGTGTCGGAAGGCGCCGTTTCACGAACCACAGCTCCAGGGCGGGAAACGTTTTTTTGACCCGGGTCGGTGGGTTAGGACATGGACCCGTTCGAGGACGAGCCGTCGCCGGTGTCGATCGAGTACGAGCCCGTCAGCGTCAAAGACGTGCTCGTCGAGATGAAAGATACCGCGGAACTGCTGATCGACCTCTCCTACTCCGCTGTCCTCCACCGCAACGAGGACCTCGCCCGGGAGGTGCTCCGGCTCGAGCGTCAGATGGACGTCCTCGAGATGCGCGCCCGGATGGGACTGTTGATGGCCTCACGAAACCCCTCCGACGCCGAACAGCTCGCGCCGGTGCTGGGAATCGTTGCCGCGACGGGGACGATCAGCGACGCGGCTGGCGACATCGCGAAGATCGTCCTCGAGGAGATGGGACTGCCCGAGGCGATGCGTGCAGCACTGCCCGAGGCGGCCGGCGTGTTGGTCCGGGGCGTCGTCGACGTCGACTCCCCGTACGCCGACCGCACGCTCGAGGACGTTGACCTCGAGTCCGAGACGGGCGTGCGCGTGATCGCGCTCCGGCGCGGTGGGCGTCAGACGACTGACGAGGACTGGCTGCTCAACCCCGGACCGACGACCGCGATCGCGGCCGGCGACGTCGCCTTCCTGCGCGGACCCGATACGGCAATCGAAGAGGTGTACGAGACGCTGACGGGCGAAGTCTACGAGATCCCCGAGATCGAAACGCCGGATATCGACGATCTCGAGCGAGCGGTGGACACGATCATCCACATGAAGAACCTCTCGGAGCTGGCGATCGACCTGGCCTACAGCAGCGTCCTCTTCGACAGCGAGGCCCTCGCCGAGGAGGTTCGGAATCTCGAGGTCGAGGTCGACGCGATGCAGTCCCGGTTCGAGGCCTGGACGCTCCGGGCGGCCGGCGACGCCCCCGACCCGGTCGCGTTGCGGGGACTGATCCGGCTCGGAACGAGTACGGAGGTCATCAGCGACGCGGCGATCGATCTCAGCGAGGGGGTGTTCCGGGATATCGAGGTCCACCCCGTCGTCGGCATGGCCGTCGAGGAGAGCGACGAGATCATTACCCGGATCGAGGTCGAGTCGGGGAGCGATCTCGACGGAACGGCGATCACGGCGGGCGTTCCCGAGACGGAGCCGACGATGTCGGTGATCGCTATCCGTCGACCCGACGAGGGGTGGCTGCTCGTCGGTGACGCCGACGCGGAGATCCACGGCGGGGACGTTCTCATCGCGAAGGGGACCCGGACGGCCGCCGGAGCGTTCGAGGAGCTTTCCGAAACCGAGGCGTGACAGCGGATCCGAGCCGGTTAGCCGGTGTACGCGAGCAGCGTCGCGACGAGTTCGAGATAGAGTACCGCGGCAAGCGCAACGACGACGACCGCGAGGACGAACGGGACGGTCCGCCGTCGTCGCTCCCGATTCAGAAATGGACGGACGAGCCAGCTCATCGCGTTGCTAGCCCCGTTTTTGCCGTGTTTCGAGGGGACGACTGTCCGGGCCGTTCGTTGCGAGTCGAACTGAATCTCATGTGGAAGAGTCCCACACACTGTCACTTGAAGTTCAGTCAGACATCCGGCGGACGGACGGCACATGCCGAGCGGGATCGCGGCGCGATTCGATCGATCGGAGCGTGGTGCGACGCGATCGAGCGCTTCAGAATCCGAGGACGAGCGCGGAGACGCCGATGAAGATGACCATCCCGAAGACGTCGACAACGTTCGTGACGATCGGGATCGTCGTGTCGTCGGGATCGACGCCCAGGCGGTAGGAGGCGTACGTCGTCGCGAAGCTGAACAGGACCGCGATGACGGCGACGGACATGCCGCTGACCAGCGAGATCAAAAGCAGCGTCGACAGCGGGAGCGTCGAGCCGATGAGTCCGCCGAGCAGGTAGGCGCCGAACGCGAGTGCGGTAAAGATCGTCGCCGCGAGCGCCAGCACTGCGCCGACGTTCGCCCACAGCTCTCGGTCCCGCGGATCGAACTCGGTCGTCCCGAGGTGGAGCCGCGTCGAGAGCCGCGAGCTCAGGATCGCGCCGAGGTTCCCGCCCATGTCGACCATCGTCGGCACCATGATCGCAAGGATGCCGTACTGCTCGAGCATCTCCTCGGCCTCCTCGAGGGTGATCCCCGCCCAGAGGACGATCACACAGAGGACGATCAACAGCGGGAACATGTTGCCGACGATACTGCGGACCTCCCAGCTCCCGAGCGAGCCCTGGGGAACGACCATCAGATCAGCACCTCCACGATGCCGATCGCGAACAGCATAAAGAGCATCCCGAAGATGTCACCAAGCGTCGTCACGATGGGGCCGACGAGGTTGTCGGGATCGTAGCCGTACTTGAAGCCGGCGAAGATCAGCGCCAGTAGGCCGAAGATGAGCACGACCGACGTCAACACGCCGGCGATCAGCATGATCCCGACGAGCTCGTACAGCGCGGCGACCTCCCAGCCCAGTATCAGTAGCGCGAGCCAGGTGATCACGCCGATCACGATCGAGATCCCGATCCCGTTGATAAAGGAGGCGGTGACCGCGTTGACGAGTCGCTGGTCGCGTTCGAACTTCGGCTCGATCAGTCCCTGGTGGAGCCCGCTCGAGATCCGCCCCCCGAGCGCGCCGTAGACGTTACCCCGCGTGGCGAGGAAGACGGGTATCATCACCAGCAGTCCGGGGAACCGTTCGACGCTTTCGACCATTCCCTCGAGCACCAGGCCGGCGAACAGGCCACCGCCGAGGGCGATCAGCAGGATGGGTAGCGCCTCGCGGTAGATCGACCAGAACTCCTCCCGTACGCTCATAGCAGTATCTTTCGTAGTCGACTGTTAAACGTATCGGGAAGGAATAGCAAGCCGTCGGCCGTTCGACGACGGCCCGCTGTCCGGACCGACTGGTGCGAGAGCTGCCGTATAGGTCCGATGTGTGTGCCGATATCGTGGGAATATATTTCAAACTTAGCCCTAGACCGAAACCACTTTTAGGCATGTCTAACGAACGAACAGCGTATGCTGAACACCAACCACAGCAATCCGTTCGGCGCCGAGACGACGATCAACGACACCGTCCGCGAGCGTGGTCGGACGCTCGAGGAGCTGGTGGGCGACCTGCTCGAGGGCGAGTTCGCCGGAGTACTTCGGTTCCACATTCGGGGTGAAGTGTATGGGGGCTGCTGACGACCTCGAGTTCCACGCCGACCGCGTAAGCGAGGTAACCGACGAGGAGTACGTCTCGATCACCCAGGAGACGTTCGTCGGTCCGGCGATCGACAAGTTCCGCGAGTTCGAACCGGTCTCGGACGAAACGACCGTTTACTACCTGTACGTCACCGACAACGCGGGTCGGCTCGTCGGCGTCATGTCCCTTCGGGAACTGCTCAACGCCCCCGAGGACGACGTCGTCGAGGACCACATGGTGACCGACCTCGTGACGATCGACGCCGACGCAGATCCGGAGTTCGCCGCCGACGAGATCGCCGAACGGGACTTTCCCGCCTTGCCCGTTATCGACGACGACGGCCTCCTCGTCGGCGTCCTCCGTACCGAGGACATGATCGAGGTCGTTGAGGAGGAAGCCACCGAGGACATCCTCAAGAGCGCGGGCTTTTCGTTCGCCGACGTCGAGAGCTCCCGGAGTTCGGCGATCCTCGAGTCGTCGATTCCGAAGATCCTTCGGCTGCGACTCCCGTGGCTGATCGTCGCACTCGCCGGCGGACTGATGGCTGGTGGTGTCATCGAACAGTTCGAGGACACCCTCGAGGCCGTCGTCGCGCTCGCCTTCTTCGTTCCTGTCATCATGGACATGGGCGGCAACGTCGGTACGCAGGCGTCGACGATCTTCGTTCGCGGGCTCGCGTTGGGCCATATCGACGACCGCAACGCGATGCGACACTTCGCTCGCGAGGGGCTGATCGGACTACTGATCGGGGTTATCATCGGCGCTATCGGCGCCGGTGCGGCCTACGTCTGGCAGATCAACGAGCCGTACGCCCTCGAGCTGGCGACGGTCGTCTTCGTCGGGCTCGTCTCGGTCTGTGTCGTGGCGTCGGTCGTCGGCTACGTGATCCCCTGGATCATGAACAAGCTCGGGTTCGACCCCGCGGCCGCCTCGGACCCGCTGATCACGACGGTCAAGGACATCACCGCGCTCCTGATCTACTTCGGGCTCGCGGCCGTCCTGCTGGCCGAACTGCTCTGAACGCGGTCCGCCCGCGTGTCGTCGGTTCCATTTTTGTAGTCCGAACCGAATAGTCGTCATATGAGCCAGCAGGTTCTCGTTCCGGTCGACGGCTCCCGTCCGTCCCGGGCCGCCCTCGAGTACGCCCGCGAGCAGTTCCCCGACGCCGAGCTAACCCTGCTGTACGTCGCCGACCCGATGACCGATTACAGCCGCCAGCGCGCCTACCCGGGCTACACGGCCGAGGACGAGTACAAATCCGAACGCGAGAAGGGCGAGGCCGTCCTCGAGTCGTTCGAGGAGACGCTGCCGGACGCCCTCACGGTCGAGACGACCGTCGAAGCGGGCGATCCGGCTCGAACCATCGTTCAGTACGCCGACGACCACGGCGTCGACGGGATCGTCCTCGGCAGCCACGGACGCGAGGGCGTCGCGAGGTACCTGCTGGGAAGCGTGGCCGAAACAGTCGTTCGGCGGGCGGCCGTCCCAGTGACGGTTATCAACGACCACGAAGCCTAAAGCGCGGCCACGAGGACCCAGGCGAGCCCGATCGCCGCGAGCGAGAGCGCGAGGTTCCCCGCCGCGTTCGCGACCGCGAGCTTTCGATCCCCGCGCTCGTAGAGCTGGACCGTCTGGACCGAGAACGACGAGAACGTGGTAAACGCCCCGCAGATACCGATCCCGATCAGCTGGATCGCCGACTCACCCACCCCTGCGAACGTGGCCGCTCCGAAGACGAAGCTCCCGACGACGTTGACGACCAGCGTCGGCCACGGATACTGCTCGTCGGAGAGCTGCTCGTAGACGGCGTAGCGCAACAGGGCACCGATCGCACCGCCGATACCGACGAGGTGAGCGGCCTCGAACTCGAGGGCGCCGTCCTCGATGACGGGCTCGAGAACGAGGACGACGGCGAGGGCCGACGCCGGCGACTCGAGCGCGGTCACGCCGTCTCACCGCCGGCTGTCGCCGGCCGCCAGTCGCGGATCTTGCGGGCGAGCTCCCGTCCCACGAGCACCCCGGTGAAGCCGAGACCGTAGTTGGCGACGACGATGCCGACGAGCAGCCACGGCTCGGCGGCGATGGCGGTCTGGACCGCGAACGTGCTGTAGGTCGTCAGCGAGGAGAGAAAGCCGGTTGTAAACACCAGCCTGGCCTTCCGGTCGACGACGCCGGTGTACTGGGCCTCATAGACCACGAAGCCGAGCAAGAAGCTTCCGACGACGTTGACGACGAGTACGGCGAGGACGTCGGAAAGGAGTCCGAGGGTGAAAAACCGGAGGTTCGAACCGGCGAAGCCGCCGATCGCGATCAGTGCGAGCGTCTCGAGTCGGACGAGCGGGTGGTCGGTCATGGCTGACAGGTTCGGCAGGGACCGTCAGCCGGTCGTTCGACCGCTCGGCTGGAACCGAGCGGAGCCGTGTGGCCAGCCCGCGGCTGCCAGCGGGGTTGAACGAGTCACCGGCGGTTGTGACAGGCGGGCCCCATCGCCTGGACAGCGACTCGTTCTCACACCACCCCGATGAGGATTTCGGAAGCCGGATCCGATCGGCGAGAAGGAAAAGACCCAAGTTTAGACTGGATCTAAACGACGTATGGTCGACGAGGCGGGACGCGACGGGTTCACGCGAGCGTCGTGGGCGAACGTCCTCGGCAACGCCGTCAAGATCGTCGTCGAGGGCGCCGTCGGACTCGCTTTCGGCAGCGTCGCGCTCGTGGCCGACGCGGCTCACTCGATCGCCGACCTCGTCGCGAGCCTCGTCGTCCTCGTCTGGGGCCGAAGCTCCTTCGAGGAGCCCGACGACACCCACCCCCACGGCCACGAGCGAATCGAACCGCTGACGGCGCTATTTGTCGGTGCGGTCATCGCCTTGCTCGGTCTCAACCTGCTGTACGAGTCCGCACAGGGGGTCGTTCACGGCGTCGACGTCGTTTTCCATCCGCTGTTGCTCGGTGCCCTCGCGTTCGCGATCGTCGATATGTATCTCGTCTACCGCTACACCGAGTACATCAACGAGACGCTCGGGTCGACCGCGCTCGAGGCGCTGGCGACGGACTGTCTGAACGATATCTACACCTCTTTCGCCGCGGTTGTCGGCGTCGTTGGCGTCCTGCTGGGCCACCCGTTGCTCGATCCGATCGCCGGCGGGCTCGTCAGCCTGCTGGTCATCTACCAGGGCGTCGAGATCGGCCGCGAGAACGTCGGCTACCTCGTCGGCGCCTCGCCGGAGCCGACGAAGCGAGCGGAGGTAACCGAGATCCTCCGGGACCACCCCGCCGTCGAGGGGGTCCACGACCTCACCGTCTTCTACGACGGGCCCGTCCTCGAGGTCGAGGTCCACGTCGAAGTCGACGGCGACATGCCGTTCCGACGGGCCCACGACGTCGAGTCGGAGCTGGTCGCCAGCCTCCGCGGGATCGAGGACGTCGGCGACGCACACGTTCATCTCGATCCCTCGGGGATCGGCGAGTGGAAGGATCGGGCCGACCGGTAGGCTGGCCGGGACGCCAGCTTTTATTTCGTCTGCCGACGGGCTACCGGTATGGAAATCGGTGACGTCCGAGAGGTCACGACGGGCGACTGTTCGGACCTTTACTATGTCGATACCGGGATGTACGAGACGGGCGGGTACGGGTCCGTATACATCGTCGACGACGAGCGACCCGCGATCGTCGACACCGGGATCGGGACGAACTACGAACGGATCCTCGAGGCCCTCGAGGAGGTCGGTATCGCTTCCGAGGACCTCGAGGTCATCGCGGTAACACACATTCACCTCGATCACGCCGGCGGAGCGGGCTTTCTCGCCGAGGCGTGTCCGAACGCCGACGTCTACGTCCACCCGATCGGCACCGACCATCTCGCGGATCCCTCGCGGCTGGTCGCGGGCACGAAGGCCGCGGTCGGCGACCAGTGGCAGTACTACGTCGAGCCAAAACCCGTCCCCGAAGAGCGTCTCGTCGAGATCGAGGACGGCGACGCCATCGACCTCGGCGACCACGAGCTGCGGGTTCACGAGACTCCCGGCCACGCCCCCCACCAGGTCATCTTCGAGGATCCCGCAAACGACGCGGTGTTTACGGCCGACGCCGCAGGGATCTGGGTACCCGAACGCGAGGAGATCAGGGAGACCTCGCCCCCCTCGAACTTCCACCTCGAACGCTGTCTCGAGGACGTCGAGACCCTCAAAGCGATCGACCCCGACGTGCTCTGTTACGCTCACTTCGGCCCGCGCTACGTCGGCGACGACGCCGAGTCGGCCCTCGAGGCGTACGCGACCGTCCTCGATGAGTGGGTCGGCGACGTCGAGACGAAACGCGAGGAGCTCGAGAACGACGACGCCGTCGTCGACCACTTTGCCTCCAGATCGGATCTGGGCGACGCCTGGGGCGAGCACAAGGCCGGTGCCGAGGCCGCCATGAACGTCCGTGGCGTGCTTGGCTATCTGGACCACCGCGACTGACCGACGATTCCCGCGTTTTCGGCCAGTCGACCGATACCGCACCGAATAAACAGGATGATAGATGAAATACGTTTCAGCACGTTTTATCGCTCGGGAGGTACTGCCACACTGGTATGCACTGGCGGGACGCCGAACGAGAGTACGAGGACGCGGTCATCGGTGAAACGACGCTCGGGCGGCTGTTCGACGACGCCGTCGAGCGCTACCCCAACCGGCCGGCACAGCGGTACAAAGGCGGGATCTACGACCGCTCGCTGACCGACGCCGTCCTCGAACCCGCCGACCCCGGCTCGTTCCGGGCGATTTCCTACACCGAGATGCGAACGATCGTCCGCAACCTCGCAGCGGGCTTTCGCGAACTCGGTATCGAGTCGGGCGACCGCGTCGGCATCTTCGCGGATACGCGCATGGAGTGGGCTCAGACCGACTTCGCCGCGCTCTCGGCGGGCGCGGTCGTCACGACGGTCTACACCAGCTCCTCGCCCGACCAGGTCCGGTACCTGCTCGACGACCCCGACGCCGACGCAGTTGTCGTCGAGAACGAGGCGTTGCTCGAGCGCGTCCTCGAGGTCGAGGACGATCTCGATCTCGAGGCGATCGTCTCGATGGATGCCCTCGAGGGGTACGACGATCGCGACGACATCTTGACGCTCGCGGACGTCTACGCCCACGGCGAGGACGCCTTCGAGCTCGAGGCCTACGAGGAGTGGCTCGACGAGCCCGAGCTGGACGATCTCGCGAGCCTCATCTACACGAGCGGAACGACGGGCCAGCCGAAAGGCGTCGAGCTCACCCACCGCAATTTCCGGTCGAACGTCAACCAGGTCCGCAGGCGGTACGGCCCCCGTCCCGACAAGGGCGACGAGGTCCCGGTGATCGACGAGACGAAACAGGCAGTCTCGTACCTGCCGCTGGCACACGTCTTCGAGCGCACCGCCGGTCACTTCCTGATGTTCGCGAGCGGCGCCTGCGTCGCCTACGCGGAGAGCACCGACACGCTCAAGGAGGACTTCGGGACGGTCCAGCCGGACACGGCGACCAGCGTTCCCCGGGTCTACGAGAAGATCTACGACACGATCCGCGAGCAGGCCAGCGAGTCGGGCGCAAAAAAGCGGATCTTCGAGTGGGCGACCGACGTCGGCGTCCAGTACCAGGAGGCCGACGATCCCGGCCCCGTCCTCGGCGCGAAGCAGGCGCTGGCCGACAAGCTGGTGTTTTCGAACGTCCGCGAGGCGCTTGGCGGTGAGATCGAACTGCTGATCAGCGGCGGCGGGAGCCTCTCGAAGGAGCTGTGTACGCTCTATCACGCGATGGGGCTGCCGATCTACGAGGGGTACGGACTCACCGAGACGGCACCCGTCGTCTCAGTCAACCCGCCAGAGGAGCCACGGATCGGGACGATCGGTCCGGCGTTGCCCGGCGTCGACGTCCGGGTCGACGGGTCGGTAACCGGCGAGGAGACGTTCGACGACCCCGGCGAGATCGGCGAACTCCTGGTCAGCGGCCCGAACGTCGCCGAAGGGTACTGGAACAAACCCGGTGCGACGACCGAATCGTTCTTCGAGGAGGACGGCAGTCGCTGGTTCCGCACGGGCGACATCGTCCACCTCCGCCCCGACGACTACATCGAGTTCCGGGATCGGGTCAAGCAGATCCTCGTCCTCTCAACGGGGAAAAACGTCGCTCCGGGACCGATCGAGGACGCGTTCGCCGCCAGCGAGGTCGTCGAGCAGTGTATGGTCGTCGGCGACGGCGAGAAGTTCGTCGGTGCGTTGATCGTGCCGAACACGGATCACATCCGCGAGTGGGCCGACGAGCAGGGGATCGACCTTCCGGACGATCCACAGGCGATGTGCGACGACGAGCGAGTTCAGGAGTACGTCGGCGAGACGGTCACCGAGGTCAACGAGAACTTCGAGAAACACGAGACGATCAAGCGGTTCGAACTCGTTCCGCGGGAGTTCACCGAAGAGAACGACATGCTGACGCCGACGATGAAAAAGAAGCGTCGGGTCATCCTCGACCGGTTCGACGATCGAATCGATCGTATCTACGCCGACGACCGCGAGGAGCAACCCGGACCGGTCTCTCACTGACGGTTGACACTGCCTGCGAAAGGAATATCCATCTGTGATGGTATCGGTACGGTGAACGCTTCTGGGGTGATCCGACGAGCTGAACACGGGGTGGTCCGAAGTCGGACCCAGAGACGAGGTATTGGCGGGCAACCAGCGGGCGACCACAAGTGAGTGACATGGATCTAAACCGGCGCGAGTTCAGTACGGCTGCGGGGGTATCACTTTCGGCAATCCTGGCGGGCTGTAGTGCGATCGAGGACGACGAGGACGAAGCCGACAACGAGTCGGCGCGAGACGAGGATGGGCCGGACGAATGGGACGACGAGGGGGATGACGACACCGACGGCGATGATGAACAGGAGCAACACGAGGATCAGTCCATCCCGGGGGAGGTGCTCATCTCCGACGCCGCAAGCGAGTACCTCGAGCCGATTCGTCACACCTACACCTGGGCCGACGAGCCACCGGCGGACGGCTGTTATGTCCACGTCGAACTCGAGAACGTCGGCGACGAGGAGATCGTCGTGGACATGGTGGCACGCATCTTCGACGAGAACGACGACGAGCTCGCGAGCGCACAGTATCCGGACGAAGCGAGCCCCGAGCCGGGCGAGACCGCCGTCTACTCGTTCCCGCTGAACAACTGCGAGGAGACGGCCGCCTACGAGATCGTGATCGACGGCTTCGAGGACGAGGAGTACGAGCCGGAGGACGAGCCAGCTGACGACGACGATGAGCCGACTGACGACGATGATCCAGCCGACGAGGAGCCGGCCGACGACGATGACGACCCAGTCGACGACGATGACGACCCGGCTGACGACGATGACGACCCAGTCGACGACGATGACGACCCGGCTGACGACGACGACGACCCGGCTGACGACGATGACGACCCAGCTGACGACAATGACGACCCAGCTGACGACGATGACGACCCAGCTGACGACGATGACGACCCAGCTGACGACGATGACGACCCAGTCGACGACGATGACGACCCAGTCGACGACGATGACGACCCGGCTGACGACGATGACGACCCAGTCGACGACGATGACGACCCGGCTGACGACGATGACGACCCAGCTGACGACGATGACGACCCAGCTGACGACGATGACGACCCAGCTGACGACGATGACGATCCCGCCAACGACGATGGGGAAGGTGGTTCGGGAAATGACGACGACGCGGCCGACGATGAGCCGGCCGATGACGATCCTGACGACGATGGGGCGGATGGTTCGGGAAATGACGACGACACGGCCGACGATGAGCCGGCTGACGACGATGGGGAGGATGGTTCGGGAAATGACAACGACGCGGCTGACGATGAGGGAGGCGGTTCGGGAAATGACGACGGCGGTACGGATGCCGATGAAGAGGATGAGGAACCAGACGATGGCGATGAGGACGAAGAGGATGAGGCAGAACTAGACGACGAGGACGACGATGACGATCCCGACGACGATGGGGAGGGCGGTTCGGGAAATGACGACGACGCGGACGGCGATGCTGCAGAAAACGGAGACGACGCGGATGACGGGGACGACGACGCGGATGACGGGGACGACGACGCGGATGACGGGGACGACGACGCGGATGACGGGGACGACGAGCTTGATGAGGATGACGACGAGCTTGATGAGGATGACAAGGAGGACGGTTCGGGAAATGATGACGGCGCGGACGGCGATGCTGCAGAAAACGGAGACGATGAGGCGGAGGACGGTTCGGGAACCGCTGAGGACGCGGACGATGATAGGGACGACATAGACGAGGACAATTCGTCGACGTCGAACGAGTCGACCGACCTCGACAACGAAACCGGAACGACCGACCCCGACGAACCGAACGCGACCGTCGACGAGGCGGAATCGAACGCGTCCGACGACGCCGACAACGAAAGTAGTCCGAACGCCTCCGACGACGCGAACAACTCGAGCAGTGGGCTCGGGATCGACCTATTCGACTGAAACCGTATCGGTCCGGAAAACTGTAGCCAGCCTATCTGTGTCTATCGAAAGCCCGAAAGTGCGACGCCACTGGGAGCGAAACACAGCTGCTCGATACAGCTCCGGGACAGGATATAATTACAGGGATATACACAAGAATTATATCGGTCGTCGATATGGTGTCGGTATGGTCCCACACAGACAATCGCTCACCCTCTCCGCCGAGACCCTCCACCGCGGAACGACGATCCGGTACCACTACCGGACCGGTAGCGCGCTCGCGACCGTCGTCGAACGGACGCCCGAACGGGTGACGTTCGTCGGCGAGGACTGCGACGGCACCTTCACCGACGACCAGATCGACCGCCTGTTCGCGACGGATCGCCTGCAGGTCGTCCTCGACGACGAGCTCCATCTCCCCGCCGACGCCACGTTTGAGGAGTAGTCGTCGCTCGAACGCCGCGTGCGCGGACGAAGAACAACTGTTTTGTGGTGATCAATGATACCGTACACAGTATGAAACACGTTCACGGACCATTGTGCTCGATCGATCTCGACGACCGCTCCTCGTCGACCGAGGACGTCGACGACGTCCTCGAGTCGTTCATCGGCGGGCGCGCGGTCGGGACGAAGCTGGCCCACGACCGCATCCCGTTTGACGCGGATCCGCTCGGGGCCGACAACCGGCTCTACCTCGCGACGGGACCGCTCCAGCACTCGACGATGAGCTTCACCGGGCGGATGTCCGCGACCGCGGTCTCGCCGCTGACCGGTGGCCTGCTGTCCTCGAACGCCGGCGGCTTCCTCTCGCGGAACTTCACCGCGACGGGGTACAGCGCCCTCGAGGTTACCGGCGCCAGCGACGAGCTCGTGATCGTCCACGTCACCGACGGGGTCGATGAGTCACACTCGTCGGGCAGCGAGACTTCGTCTCGCCCGCGCGTCGAGTTCGAGAAAGTACCGGAGCTCGAGGAAGCGACGGTCTCCGAGACCTGCGAGTACATCGAGGACGAACACGGCCTCGAGTCCGAACACACCGTCGTCGTCGGCCCCGCCGGCGAGAATGAGGTTCGGTTCGCCTCGATCATGACCTCGAAGGAGCGGGCGTTCGGCCGTGGCGGACTGGGTGCCGTTCTGGGTTCGAAGAACGTCAAGGCGATCACCTTCGACGGCGACTCGACCCGAGAAGTCGAGATCCCGCCACTGCAGATGGAGGTCCACGGCGAGGCCGCCCAGTCGGATCACATCATGAAACGACAGGGGACGTCCTCGATGACCGAGTTCGCGAACACCGTCGAGGCGCTGCCGACGCGGTACTTCTCCGAGCGCTCCTTCGAGGGCGCGGAGGGCGTCAGCGGCGACCGCGTCGAGGAGAAGAAGTACAAGAAAGGGACCTGCTCGGCCTGTGCGTTCGCCTGCAAGCTTCCCACCCGGGACGAGGAGTCGGGCCTCGAGACCGAGGGGCCCGAGTACGAGACCGTGATGGCGTTCGGGCCGAACTCGGGGGTCGACGACATCGTCGACGTCATGCAGTCGAACAAGCTCTGTGACGAGCTCGGACTGGACACGATCTCCTGTGGCGACACGATCGCTGCGTACCTCGCGAGCGAGGACGAGTTCGGCAACGCCGACCTGATCCACGAGCTCGTCGAGAAGATCGCCTACCGCGAGGACGTCGGCGACGACTTGGCGGAGGGGATCGACCGTGTCCACGACGAGCTGGGGGTCGACAACTGGACCGTCAAGGGCCTCGAGTTCCCCGCCCACGACGGGCGGACGCTGAACGGGCAGGGGCTTGCCTTCGCCACCTCCAACCGCGGCGCCGATCACATGTACGCCGAGTTCTACCCCTACGAGTACCCGCTGGTCGACTCCGAGAAGGCCTTCGAAAAGGAGGGGCTCGACGACAAGCCGCCGAAGGTGATCGAGCTCGAGAACGTCAACGCGATCAAGGACAGCGCCGTCCTCTGTAAGTTCTCGCGGGACTTCGTCGACGAGGACCGACTCGCGACCCTGCTCGACGCCGACTACGAGGACTTACTGGCGGTCGGCGGGCAGGTCGTCGCGCTCGAGCGCCACTTCAACAACCAGCGCGGCTTCGACCGAGAGGACGACGCCTTGCCCTACGAGCTGCCCGACTTCGAGGACGCACTCTCGGAGTACTACGCACAGCGGGGCTGGAACGACGACGGAACGGTTGCGGACGACCAGCTGAGCGCCGCGCCCGCCGACGACTGAGCTGTCCGTTTTCCAACTGTCAGGTGGCGGCGTCGACGGTCGGCGCCTCCGGCGTTCCCGTCCAGAGCCACGTCGCCGCGATCGTCGACGAGAGCAACACTGCGAACCCGATCACGAGCCAGATCGCCCGGTTCAGGCCGTAGACCTCCGCTAGGATGCCGACGACGGCCGGCGAGACTGCGATCCCGACGTAGGTCGCTCCGGTCGTAAGGGCGTTGATCGGACCGCTGTACTCGGGGGCCGCTTCGACCGCGTAAGCCGACAGCGCGGGGAAACAGCTCGAGAGCCCGGCGCCCGCGACGAAGACGGCCGCGAAGAGGACGGGGCCGGTGATCCCGGAGAACGCGACCGCGAAGGCCGGGATCGCCGGGACGGTCGCGACCAGCATCAACAGGAGGTAGGGGACACGATCCACGAGCAGCGTGTACCCCGTTCGAGCGGGGATGTACGCGAGCAGGTACGTCGACAGCAGCAAGCTTGCCATGCCCGTCCCGTAGAACCCCTCGGCGTAGTAGACGAGCCAGGTGAAGACGATCCCCTCGACGGCGCCGGTAAACAGGATTCCGACGGTAGCGCCGACGACGGCGGGGCGACCGAGCAGCGCGCGGAGCGCGTCGACCGAGATCGATCGCTCGGCCCCCATCGAGGGGAGTTCGGTCCGGGCGGCGACGACCGCGACCGGAACGAAGAGCCCGGCGAGAACGAGGAAGACGGCCCGCCAGTCCGCGACCGCGAGGACGACGGTGACCAGCTGCGGCCCGAGCACGGCGCCGACGGCCCAGGCAAGCGCGTAGGCGATGTAGACTCGCCCGCGGTTAGCCGAGTGGATGTGGCTCAGGGCCGCCCGATCGACGCCGCGAAAGACGCCCGCGGCGCCGCCCTGGGCCAGCAACGCGAGCAGGAAGACGGCGTAGACGGGCGCGGCCGCCATCGCGACCAGCGCACAGATCACGCCCGCGACGCCCGCGAACAGCGCCCACCGCATCCGGAGCCGTCCCGCGAGCAACCCCGTCGCGACGGCGGCGACGGCAAAGCCCGCGGTGCCGGCCGGCGCTACCAGTCCGAGCGCGGCCTCCGAGACCCCGAACGTCGCCTCCAGGCTCGAGAGGATCGGTCCCCGCGCCTGCATCGCCATCGCGTCCCCGAGGACGAACAGGAAGATCGCGACCGTCCAGACCGTCGCTCGCTTCATACCGGTGGTGTCGGTTCGTCGAAGAAAACCGTGGCTATCGTCGGGCGTCGAACGCGCCGTCGCTTTCATTACAGCAAGCGTAGTTTGGTAACGTTTGACGAACGGTGAAGGTCTTCCCCGCCCTATCGTCCGATAACAGATGGCAGTCAAAACCACGACGCCCGACACGGGGGATCGCTTCGACTCCGTCGTCGAGGTACTGGCCAAGGCGAACGAACCCAAGACCGGCGACGAGCTGGCCGGAGTCGCGGCCGACTCGGACGCCGAGCGGGTCGCCGCCAAGCGAGCCCTCGCCGGAATGCGACTCAAGACGCTGCGGGAGAATCCCGCCGTCCCCGCCGACGAGGACGAGGTGACCCGGGTCATCCAGGAGTCGGTCCGGGAACCGGTCTACGACGAGATCCGCGAGTGGACCGTCGCCGACCTGCGGGAGTACCTTGTCGCCACCGACACGGGCGAGCGGGAGATCGCCGCGATCCGACCCGGGCTCACAAGCGAGATGATCGCCGCGGTGACGAAGCTCATGTCGAACCTCGACCTGGCGCTTGTCACCTCCCGGATGGAGGTACCTGCGCGCTGTAACACGACGGTCGGCGAGCGGGGCACCCTCTCCTTTCGACTGCAGCCCAACGACCCCGCCGACGACGTCGCGAACATCATCGACGCGACCCGGGAGGGACTGTCCTACGGCGTCGGCGACGCCGTGATCGGCGTCAACCCGGTTCAGGACGGCGTCGAGACGACGACGCGGATCTTGGAGGCGACCCACGAGTTCATCGAGGAGTGGGCGGTTCCGACCCAGAACTGCTGTCTCTCCCACGTCACCACCCAGATGGACGCCATCCGCGAGGGCGCCCCCGCGGACCTCGTCTTTCAGAGCCTCGCGGGTACCGAGGCCGGCAACGACGAGTTCGGCGTCGACGTCGACCTGCTCGACGAGGCCCACGAGCTCGCACAACGTCGGTGTACGTCCTCGGGCCCGAACGTGCTGTACTTCGAGACCGGACAGGGCGCCGAACTGTCGGGCGACGCCCACGAAGGGGTCGACCAGCTCACCCTCGAGGCGCGCTGTTACGGCCTCGCGAAGCGGTACGACCCCTTTCTCGTCAACACCGTCGTTGGCTTCATCGGCCCGGAGTACCTCTACGACGGCCGCCAGGTGACCCGCGCCGGCCTCGAGGACGTGTTCATGGGCCAGCTCCACGGGATCCCGATGGGGATCGACGCCTGCTACACGAACCACATGCAGGCTGACCAGAACGACATCGAGAACCTCGCCGTGGTGCTCGCGGCGGCGGGGGCGAACTACTTCATCACGGTCCCGATGGGCGACGACGTCATGCTGAACTACCAGTCCAACAGCTACCACGACGCCCCCGCCCTCCGGGAGCTGTTCGACCGCGACCCGGCGCCCGCCTTCCGCGAGTGGCTCGAGGAGATGGGAATCCGGCGGGACGGCCGGCTCACCGACCGTGCGGGCGATCCAACGATCTTCACGTAACCATGGCATCCGACGCGAACTCCGACGCCGACGGACCCGAACCGACCGCAGACCGCGACGCCGAGATCGAGACCGAGGTTGGCGATGACGACGACCAGGACGGTCCGGACGAAGACGCGCTCCGGCGAATCGCCGACCGTACGCCGACCCGTCTCGGCGTCGGTCGCTCCGGTCCGCGGCCGACGACCGAATCGCTGCTGGCGTTCCGAGCCGACCACGCGGTCGCCCGCGACGCGGTCCACTCCCGGGTGGACGACGAGCTGCTCGCGGAGCTCGAACTCGTCGAACTCCGGACGCGGGTCGAGGACGCCGACCAGTACCTCGCCCGCCCCGACCTCGGCCGGGAGCTCGACGCGGAGAGCCGTGAGCGACTCCGAGAAGAGTGCGAGCCCGAACCCGAGGTCCAGCTGATCGTCAGCGACGGGCTCTCCTCGACGGCCGTCGAGGCGAACGTCCCCGAGCTACTGCCGATCCTCCGGGACGGGCTCGCGGACCGCGGGATCTCGGTTGGCTCCCCGGTGTTCGTCGAATTCGGCCGCGTCGACGTGATGGACGCGATCGGCGAGGAGCTCGGCGCCGACTGCTGTGTGATCCTCATCGGCGAGCGACCCGGGCTCGGCAGCGCCGAGAGCCTGAGCGCGTACCTCGTCTACGGCCCCGAGCGCGGAACGGCGACCTCGAAGAAATCGGTCGTCTCGAACGTCCACGACGGCGGGCTGCCGCCGGTCGAGGCCGGCGCCGAACTCGTCGAGCTGATCGAGGACACCCTCGCGGCCGAGGCCAGCGGGATCGACCTCCGCGAGGACGATCGCGAGTTCCGGGAGTCCTGACCGCCCGTGACCAACCGCTCGGAACGGCTCACCAGCGTCGGGATCGACGTCGGGACGACGACGACGCATACGGTCGTCAGCCGCTTACTCGTCGAGACACCTCCAGGGGGTGCCGCGAGCCCCGAGATCGCCGACCGCGAGATCGTCTACCGCGGTGCGGTCCGCGAGACGCCGCTGGTCGATCCCGAGACGATCGATATCGAGGCGGTCGCCACACACGTCGCGGCCGACCTCGAGGCGGCGAGTGTCGACCCCGACACCATCGACACCGGCGCGGTGATCGTCACCGGCGAGACCGCCCGCCGGGAGAACGCCGAGCCGCTCGTCCACCGGATCGCCACCGACGCGGGACGGTTCGTCGCGGCGACGGCCGGCGCAGAGCTCGAGGCCGTCCTCGCAGGTCGGGGCTCCGGCGCGGCGGCTCGCGCCGCAGCGACGGGCGAGACCGTCGCTAACGTCGACGTCGGCGGGGGGACGACCAACGTCGCGATCTTCGAGGGGCGATCGACCGATGGACGCGAGCGGGACGGTGCTCGGGTCCGGGAGACGCGCTGTCTCGACGTCGGCGGGCGACTCGTCCGGTTCGACGAGGACGGACGCCTCAGTTCGATCTCGCCACCAGTACGGCTGCTCGCGGACGCGCTCGAGCTGCCGCTTTCGGTCGGCGACCGACCCGACGGAGAGACGCTCTCTGCGCTCGCGGCGGCGATGGCCGACCGTATCGTCGACCTGCTGGAGGGACCGCCGTTCGATCCCCTCACGTGCGAGCTGGCGGTCGGCGATCTGCCGTCGGACCCCGTGTCTCTCGGCGGGGTCGTCTTCAGCGGTGGCGTTGGCCGTCTCGTCGGTTCGCCGCCGTCCGAGCCGTTCGCCTACGGCGACCTCGGCGGCCCGCTCGCGGCTGCGCTTCGTGACCACGAGCGGGTCCGATCCTGGCCCATCCGCGAGCCCGCAGAGGACTTGCGGGCGACCGTCGTCGGCGCCGGCACCGAGTCGACGACGCTCAGCGGGCGCACGATCTCGCTCGAGGACGCCCTGCTCCCGCTCAGAAACGTTCCGGTCGCCGACGCCGGCGACCTCTCGGAACTCGACGGGGACGCCCTCCGTGAGCCCCTCGAGGACGCGGTCGCGCGGCTCCGGGAGCTCCACGACCTCGCCGATCTCGACGGCGTCGCCCTCTCGATCCCGGCCGTCGGCCCGCTCGAGTACGAACGCCTCGGAGTGGTCGCGGACGTCCTCGCGACGGCCGTCGACTCGCTTCCGCCGTCGCTTCCGGTCCTCGTCGTGACGCGACAGAACTGCGCGAAGGCGCTCGGCCAGCTCCTCCGTCGGCGAACCGATCGGCCCCTGGTCGTGCTCGACGAGCTCCGTCCTCGGGGCGGCGACTACCTCGACGTCGGGACGCCGATCGCGGGCCACCGGAGCGTTCCCGTCGTCGTCAAGGCGCTGGCGTTCTGACGGCGCTACCGTTCGTCCTCGGCGCCCGACCCATTTGGTTCCTGGAGCTCCTCCGACTCCTCCCGGTCGTCGCCCCGCGAGGAAACGGGCGCGTCGTCCGCCCGAGAGGGGTGGATGTTGTAGTTTTGCCCCCTGTAGGGGTCGCTCTCGGGATCGTAGTCGAGCTCGCTGCGCTCGAACAGGTAGATAAAGAAGCCGAAGATCGGGATCGCGAAGGTGATCGCGACCCACTTTCGCGTCGGCTCGAGCCCGACGCGGCCGGAGTCGTAGTAGACGAACGCGGTGAGCCCGAGGTGCCAGGCGAGGGGGATGCCGACGATCGCCACCAGCAGGATGGTGCTCATTGGTCCCGATAGGCACTCGAGCGTTGTAAATCGCCTGCTGGTAGACTCCTGATGGCTCAGAAATCGCCTGAACTATCGCTCCTCGGGGGCCGAAAGACGCGACGCGTTCGTCTCAGTTGACCTCGAACTCGATCGCCGCGCCCTGTCCGAAGCCGACACACAGCGTCGCGAGGCCGCGTCCGCCGCCGCGCTTTTTGAGTTCGTGGATCAGCGTAACGGGCAGGCGCGCGCCGGAGGCACCGAGCGGGTGGCCGATCGCGATCGCCCCGCCGTTGACGTTGAACTTCTCGGGGTCGATTCCGAGCTGCTCGCGGGAGTAGATCGACTGGCTGGCAAAGGCCTCGTTGAGCTCGACCAGGTCGTAGTCCTCGATCTCGCGGCCGTTGCGCTCGAGCAGCCCCTCGGTCGCCGGCACCGGGCCGATCCCCATCACCGTGGGATCGACGCCCGCGACGTTGTTCGTGCCGACCTCGGCGAGAATCTCGAGGTCGTGTTCCTCGGCGAAGGCCTCGCTGGTGACCAGCACGGCCGAGGCGCCGTCGGAGATCTGGGAGGCGTTGCCCGGCGTGACGGTGCCGTCGGACTTGAAGACGGTCGGTAGCTCGGCGAGCTTCTCCGCCGTCGTCCCCGGCCGAATGCCCTCGTCTTCGTCGACTGTGCCGTCGTCGGTCTCGATGGGGACGATCTCGTCGTCGAAACGACCCTCTTCGGTCGCCTCGGCCGCGCGTTGCTGGCTCCGGGCGGCGTACTCGTCCTGCCGTTCGCGGCTGACGTCGTACTCCTCGGCGACCTTCTCGGCGGTCATCCCCATCTGGAGCTCGCCGATGTTGTACAGCTCGGCCATCCGCGGGTGGACGTTGTGAGTGTTCTCGCCCATCGCCACGCGGGACATGTTCTCGACCCCGCCGGCGATGATCGCGTCGCGGTTGCCCGCGGCGATGGCGTCCGACGCCGAGATTACCGCCTGCATCGAGGACGCACACCAGCGGTTGATCGTCGTCGCGGGGACGTCCTCGCCCAGCTCGGACAGCAGCGCGATCACGCGGGCCAGGTTGTTGCCCTGCTCGCCGCGCTGCTGGGCACACCCCCACATCAGATCGTCGATCTCATCGCCGGAGAGGCCGGTCTCCGTGAGGATCTCGTCGATCAGCGGGACCGAGAGGTCCTCGCTGCGCACGTCCGCGAAGGCGCCGTCCTCTTTCCCCTGGGGGGTTCGTACCGCCTTGGCGACGACCGGTGTCTGTGACATACCGTATCGAACATTCCTCACGAACTTAAATACGATAGAACTCCCGAGGATGCAAGCGGAGTTTACGCTGCTGCTGGAGAACAATGCTTATCCCGGGTAGCTGGCAATACGCGGCCATGAACGACGACGGTGCGGACGCCGGACTCGAGGCCGAGGACGCTCGGACCGACGGATCCGACAGCGATGAGCGCGATCCGGCCAACGCCGGAGACGCGGCCGATACCGGCGATTCCGGTGGCGGCGATCCGATGCCGAACGTCCCGGACCCCAAACCGGAGGAGAGCGACGTCCCCGAGGACGTCCGGAAGTACGCCCGGTTCAAGAAGATGGACGGCGCCCAGTACGAGCGGGTCAACGAGTTCCTGCGGGACCGAACGTACATCACGGCCCGCGAGTGGGCGATCGCCCGGCTCTGTTCGGACTTCCGGACCGAGACCGGCGTCGAGATGACCAAGATCGGCGAGAACCTGCCCGAGCTGGTTCCGTTTATGACCGACACCTACACGCCCCAGGCGGTCAATCAGGCTCGCGCGTCCTTCGAAGAAAAGGTCCGTATGGCGGGAGCGACCTTCCTCTACGGCGCGATGTGTGACTTCTTCACCGCCGAGGAGCTTGACGACGTGATGTACGAGTCGACGGAGGTCGCGAAGTTCCTGCTGGAAGTCGAGGGGGTCGACCTCTCGGTCGAGGAGGAACTCGAGGCCGAGGAGCGGATCTCGACGGTGATGCGGGAGGTACGGGAGGCCAGCGAGGAACTGCGCGAACAGGAGATCGACTCCGACTCGGACGCCGAGTGATCAGCCGTCGCTCCAGGCCCGAACGTCGCGCTCCTCGAGGAACAGCGACGGCTCCTCGTGGGAGAAGACGATCCACTCGTCGGCAGCCTCCGGCCGGACGTGGACCCGGAGATCGGATTCACGAAGCGCGTGCTCGAAGACCGCCCGAGCAGCGGGAAACACGTACGTGACGGGGACGAGGACGGCCGTCTCGCTGCACTCATCGCGCTCGACGATCAGCGCGAACCGCCGATCGCCGCCCTCCGAGGGGCGGTAGTACACCTCCGCGTCCCCGACCGTCACCGCCTCGTCGCCGACGACGTCCTCGAGCCGGTCGTACGCCGATTCGGCGATCGTGACGTCGAGCCCGGATCGGTCCCCGCGCTCGACTGGGGTCACGTCGATGGGCTCGAGGACGAGGACGTCCCACCCCTGCTCGCGGTACCCCGCGGCGATCCCGTCGGCGTCGGCGAGCAACTCCTCCCACTCGGGGGTCGTCGTCGGGTTCGGCTCGTCGCTCATCGCGATCCCTCCGCGAGTCGTGTCATACTCGAGTTCCCCACCGCCCGTCGGAAAAGCGTTGCTGGCGCCGCGTCACAGCCGATCGATCCCTCCCGGACTGTTTCGACGTGAGAACTGTCCGCGTCCTCGGGTAGCGAGTGCTTTTGATTCGTGTAAAGTCGCGAAAACTACGACCAGGCACCGTACCGGACGAAGCTGTCTGAGGCGGTCGTTTCGCCAGATACCTGTTCAGGACCCTACCGCTCGTTTCGGAGACGATACGTCGCGTCAGACGGGCCGTAACGGCTCGCGTCGACTGGTAGCCGGTTCGATACTTTGACGGGTGATATGTCAGTCGTAGCTGGAATGACGACGAACCGTTCGAATATCGACGACGCAGCGAGCGAACGACGCGACGAACACGACCCCTCCCGCGGGGCGAGCGGTCCCCGGATCTCCCGCCGCCGGACGCTTCGTGCGGGCGGGGTTCTCGGCGCCGGCGGACTGCTCGGCCTCGCGGGGCTCGGCGTCGATCGGGCCGCGGCGGCCTGTAGCGACCCCGAGGAGATCCTGCACCTCGACTACGACGCGGTCGCCGACTGGACCGATCTCTACCGGGTCTCGAACGGCGACGCCGGAAACCTCACCCTCGTCTCCAGCCCGACCGCCTCCGGCGATCGGGCCCTACAGCTGCGGATCGTGGAGGGCGACAACTGGGGCGTGAGCACCCACTACGACTTCGAGGACGGACTGTTCGAACTCAACGGCCGCGTCAACTTCGCCCTCGACACCGGATGGTCGATGGCGGGGCGGCAGTTGGCCAACTGCCGGCTCTGGAACTGTGCCATCGCGCGCGGACCCGGGAGCGCGGGCGGCGGCACGCCCGACGGCACCAACGGCTGGAGCAACCGAATGTACGTCACCACGCGGGACACCGACCCCGAGGGTCCCTACCACCTCCTCTCGAACACGTATCATCTGGGCGAGGGACAGGGCGCGTACGGCGAACAGGACTACATCGTCGACGGCGAGCAGTACGCGCTCGCACAGCCCGAAATCGTCCCCGGTCGGTGGTACGAGTTCGAGTACTACGTCCGCGTGAACACGGTCAGCGGCGGCTCGCCCAACGCCGACGGCGTCGTTCGCTACTGGCTCGACGGTGCCCTGATCTACGAGCGCGAGAACTTCCAGTTCACGACCGACCGGGAGAACAACGTCATCGACACGACGGGTCCCGTCGGCCACTACGGCGGCGGCTACACGGCCCCGAAGAACCTCTACGCCTACTACGACGACCACTCGATGGCGATCGAGGGGGCGTTCGACCCCGCGGCCTGTGACCCCTAACGAGGCGGGGCGGAGCGCGAACCGGCAGTCGTCGTCGCGATCATGCCACCTCGACGATCTCCGGGTTTCGATCGCCGACCAGTCCGTCCTCGATCACTCGCGCGATCGTGGTCGGATCGTCCTCGCCGGACACGCGGGCGACGCTGCCGACGGCGTCGGGGTCGAACGCCACCCCGAGCGCGCCGTAGACCGCCTCGAGGACGTCCGCAAGCTCCGCGCGGTTGTCGACCACGAGGATCCCCGAGACCAGCGCCGCGTCCTGGCGGACCCGCTGGGCGATCCCGGCGACCTTCCGGAGCCCCCCACGGTCCGACGTCGACAGCGAGTGGGCGCCCGGACAGAACGACGCGTCGGGCTCGCCGCGCTCGAGGACGACCCCTAGCTCCGCCAGCGTGCGGGCCACGTCCGTGGTCAGGCGCTCGTAGCGCTCGTCGGTGCCGCGTCGAAAGTCCTCGATCGGCTCGGCGCGGGCGAAGGCCAGCGTCGTCTCGCCGTCGTAGGCGACGGCCCGCCCGCCCACGCTGCGCTCGATTGGCGGAAACCCGCGTTCGCGGGCGGCCTCGCGGGCCCGCTCGTACCCGTCGAGTCGGCTATCCCGGCGCCCGAAAGCGACCTGCCGGTGGGGGGTCCAGACCCGGACTGCGGGCTCGCCGTCGGCGGCGTCCTCGAGCAGGCGCTCGCTCACCTCGCGGTCGGCGTCGATCGTCCCCGCTCGGCCCCGGAACACGCGCATGGCCCGACGTTCGGGTCGATGGGTCTAAACGCTCCCGCTCCCGACTCGCAGGCGAGAGATGGCCGTCACCCTCCCCGACGCGCTGCTCGCTCGCTACCGGCGGTTCTCGCTGTACAACTCCCCGTACCGCGCCCACGACGGGGGCTGTGCGGTCGATCTGTACCCAGGCACCCTGCGGGACGGTCGGACGACCGCTGCGCCCAGCCCCGTCTCCGGCGTCGTCCGCGAGACCCGCACCGTCCGCGCGCCGCCGAAGCCGTACGCCCCCGAGCACGACCACCTGATCGTGATCGACTGCGACGGCCCCGGTGAACTCGCGGAACTGACCGCCCGCATCCTCCACGTCGAGCCGACCGTCTCGGCCGGGGATCGGGTCTCAGCGGGCGACTCGCTGGGACGGCTCGTCCGCGCGGGGTTTTTCGCACCCTGGGTCGACAACCACCTCCACGTCGGCTTCCGCGACGCCGACCAGAACCCCTATCGCGCGTCGGGTTCGCTCCCGCTCGAGCCCGGCGTCGAGATCGAACCGCTCGCCTGGGACGGCACCGGCGAGGTCGTCGCGACGGGCGAGACCTACGCCGTGCTGGACGCGCCAGCCCACCCCGATCCGGGGTCGCGGTTCGTCGGCATCGGCGCCGACCGGAGCGAACCGAGCGGCGAACGGGCAGCCCCGTCCGCGCGACGCGTCGGCGGCGTCCTCGACGGCGGCCTCCCCCACTACGACGGCGGTGGGCTGCTCGGCTCCGCGAGGACGTCGTTGGGACCAGTCTCCCTGAACGGGGATCGGCTCGGCGTCCTCGACGGGCGGACGATCGCCTGGGACGACGTGGTTGTCACCGCGAACGGCAAGCCGATCACCGGCCTCTCGCTGTTCTGTGCCCGCGACGAGGAGTTCGGCGCGAAGCTGATCTGTCCGGACCGGGAGTTCGTGGTCGGCCAGCGGGTCGGCGTGAGAATCGAACACGACGGGTGAGACGTCCGTTCTGTCCCGAGAACTACTCCCGGTGGCGTTCCTTCGCCTCCCGGTAGGTCTCGTCCTCGCGAACCCGCTCCCAGTAGGACTCGAAGACCAGCGCGGCCCGGCGTTTCTCCTCGTCGGCCCACTGTTCGGGTTCGCGTTCCGTCCCGTCGTCGTCGTACTTCGTCCCACCGGGGTACTTCGCGTAGCGCATCGCCCGCGTGTACCCCATCTGGAGGTACTTCCGGGCCATATCCATCCCCGGAAAGTCGTCGTCCTCGCGGTACTCCTCGTAGCGCTCGTAGATCGCCTCGGCGGCGTCCTCGGCGCTCTCCTCGTCGGCGTACGACCACAGCGGGAGTAGTTCGCTCTTGTAGGGTTCGACCTTGAAGACGCCCTCCTCGCCGCGACCGATCTCGTAGGCGTCGGGGTGGTCGCGGAAGTCGACGTCGTACTCGGGGCCGTCGTCGCCAGGGTCGTCGGTCATCACTGCTCCCCTCCATCCGCGGACGTCCTGCCGCTCGATGGATCACTCACACCGGTGGGACGGCCCCGGAACGGATGAACGCCCGCCCTGTGCTCGACAGCCGTGAAAGCGTAGCCGTAAAGAGCGTCGCACGTGCACGGAGTGACATGACCGACGAGTCGCCGCGTTCGGCCGAGGATATCGACGACCTCGCCCGGTACCTCCAGCACTACATCGACGAGAACCACGAGTTCCTCTCCTGGATCGGCACCAGCGTCGAGGACGTCGACAACGGGACGATGACGCTGTCGATCCCCTACGACGAGAAGCTGACGAACACCCGGCCGACCGCGGGGCCCGACCAACGTCCGGACATCCACGGCGGCATCGCCGCGACGCTGATCGACACCGTCGGCGGCTTCGCGATCCAGACCCAGCTCGAGGACCCGCTCTCGACGGGCGTCGCGACGATCAACCTGAACGTCAACTACCTCCGGCCCGCCACGGGCGACCTCGAGGCGACCGCGGAGGTCGTCCGCGCGGGCTCGACGGTCGGAGTCAGCGAGGTCACCGTCGAGAGCACGACGCCGGACGGCGAGACGAAGGCCGTCGCGACGGGGCAGGGCTCGTTCCGGATCTTCCGGGACGACTAGGGCGACGAGCCGTCGGGCCGCTCGGCGTCGCGCGCGGGCTCGTCGTCTCGCGTCCGTCGTGCGCTGGCCTGGATCCGGAGATGGAGGTAGCAGCCGACCGCCGCGACCAGCAGAAAGTAGCCGTAGATCGCGGTCTCGAGGTGAGTGGGCAGCGGTTCCATACGTCCTCGTCGTCGCTCGAGCGGGTACGAGTACGGCTGTACGGATTGTCGCTTTATCGGTCGCTGGAGACCATCCAGTACCGGACGCTGAGGTAGACGATCACGAGCCCGAACGTCGCGGCGTACAGTGTCGACCCGGTCGTGGCTGCGGCGATGAGTGCGACGGCGTTGAGGGCGATCCCGCCGGCGTACAGCAACTGGAGGTTACGGCGCTTCATCCTCGACTCTCCCCGCAGGTTGGTCCCACGGTCGGTGTCGCCGATCCGAGTCGGTCGATCGCTCGCGTCCTGACGCGTCGCCGGAAAACGCTCATACTGGAGCGTTCGAAGGAGACACCAAAAGCGCTCTCCTCGAGGTGCCGTCCAGCAACGGCTCGCGATTCGGGACGGGAGCTGCCTACCCGTCGTCGAACGCGACGTCGTCGCTCTCGACGACCTCGCCGAACAGCCACTCGGCGTGCTCCAGGGCGTACTCGCGGTGGTCGGGCTCGACGTGGCCGATACAGTCCTCGACCATGATCGGCCGGAAGTCCCGCAGCCCGGCGCTGCCGCCAGTATGGAGCACGCAGACGTTCGCGAGGGTACCACAGATAACCAGATCGCGGAACCCCCGAGCCGAGAGCCACCCCTCGAGTTCCGTCTGGTAGAACGCGTCGTAGGTGTGTTTCTCGACGACGTGGTCCTCCTCGCGAACCGCGAGCTCCGCGACCAGTTCGGCGTCCCAGGAGCCCTCGAGGACGTGCTCGCCCCACTGGTCGAACTCGTCGTAGTAGTAGCTCTCCTCGAACTGCTCGGGCGGGTGGACGTCCCGCGTGTAGATCACCTGCGCGTCGGCCTCGCGTGCACGACCGATGAGGCCGACGATCGGTTCGATCGCGTCCTCGCTGCCCGGCGCGTACAGCGATCCCTCGGGGTGACAGAACGCGTTTTGCATGTCGACCGCCACGACGGCGGTGGTCGCTGGATCGAGGCGCATACGCGAGTGTAGGGAGCCGACCCACAAAACGTTCGCCCGACCGTCGGTCTTTTGATCCGTCCTCGCTTACGGGTCGGTATCCCGGAATGAACTCGAGGCGAACGCGGACGATCGTCGCCCTCCTCGCGGTGGCGTCGGTACTGCTCGTCGCCGCGGCCGGCGTCGCGGTCCCGGGGGTGCTCTCGGCGGGACCGCTGGGCGACACCGCTGCGACCGACCGCCCTGGCGAGCCGACGACCGAAGACACCGCCGGCTACGTCGAGGGGTACTGGTACGACGACGAGCTCGCCGTCGACGACCGCGAGGACGCCGTCGTCGAGGACGACGAGCTCGATTCGGTCGTCTACCGATCGATGGCCCGCGTTGAGGAACTGCGCGGGCTGACCTTCGACGAGGAGGTTGCCGTCGAGGTGATCAGCCGCGAGGAGTTCGAGGACGAGAACGACGAGCTGTTCGCGAACGCGACGGGCGACGAGCGGATCCAGTTGAACGTCAACGCGGAGGCGCTGTTCGCGGTCGATCGCGGGACCGACGCGACCGAGGAGCGAGAAGCCCTCTACGGCGGGACCGTGGGCGGCTACTACGAGCCCAGCACCGACCGGGTCGTCCTCGTCTCGGACAACGCCGAGATGCCCGAGGTGAACGAGGCGATCCTCGGTCACGAGCTGTTACACGCCCTGCAGGACCAGCAGTTCGATCTGACGAGCTACGAGCGGGAGACGGTCGACCAGGACAACGCCAAGAACGGCCTCATCGAGGGCGACGCGGTCTGGATCGAGTCCGAGTACGAGGACCGTTGTGAGACTGAGTGGGAGTGTCTGGAGCCCGGCGAGGCTGCGAGCGACTCGCCCGACGTGAACTGGGTGCTGTACGCGACGATCTTCCAGCCATATAGCGACGGCCCCGGCTACGTCGAACACCGCCTGGATGCGGACGGCTGGGACGCCGTCGACGCGGCCTACGACGAGCCTCCGGTGAGCAGCTCCGAAGTGATCCGTCCCGGGGAGGAGCGCGAGCCCGCCGAGATCGAGGTTGCCGACCGTTCGAACGAGAGCTGGAGCCAGCTCGAGATCGACGGCGAGCCCGCCACCGAGACCTACGGCGAGGCGGGGCTGGTCGCGATGTTCGCCGGCGACGCTCACGACCCCGACGAGCCGTCGGTGATCGGCCCCGAGGCGTTCTTCGAGTCCGATCTGGGCGGGTACGACTACGACCAGCCCTACACCGACGGCTGGGCCGGCGACGAGCTCGTCACCTACGTCGCCGTCGACGCCGAGACCGACGATCCCGCCGCGGCCGCCGATCGGGCCGGCTACGTCTGGGAGACCGAGTGGACCTCGAGCGAGGACGCCGAACAGTTCCTCGCGGGCTACCGGGAGCTGCTCGAGCTCCACGACGCCGACCCCGTCGAGGATCGTCGGGACACCTACGCGATCGACGAGGAGTTCGCCGGGGCGTACTACCTTGAGCACGACGGGGAGACGGTACGGATCGTCAACGCACCCACCGTCGAGGAGCTCGCCGCGGTCGACGAGGGGGCCGCACCCGACGGCGAGGACGCGATCGAGACCGACGACGTCGATCCCGACGCCGAAGCGAACGACGAGCCGTCCGCGGCCGACGACGGCGTGGACGACGAGTCGACTCCCGGGTTCGCCGCCCCCACCGCGGTCGTCGCAGTGGCGGTCGCGACTGCCGTCGCCGTCGCGAGCCGACTCGGCCGATCGAACCGATAACCGCCGGCGAGCGACGCACCTTTGGTCCCGCCGGCGAATGCACCACCGATGCGACGCGGGACGCTGCTCGCGGTCGTCGTCCTCGTCGTTCTCTCGGGGTGTACGCTGCCGTACGCGCCCGATCAGTTCGACGAGGACCGCGAGCTCGGTCAGATCGGCGACTACTCCCATGACGACAGCTTCGCGTTCGACGGCGAGGCTCGGCTCACGGAGTCCGAGCTCGAGGCCGCGAGCTACCGCTCGATGGCTCGGATCGAGCTCCTCCGGGGGCTGCCCTTCGAGCACGACGTCTCGATCGACGTGATCACCCGCGAGGAGTACCGCGAGCAACGGGCCGAGCCCGCGAACGCCTCGGCGTTCCGGAACGAGCTCTGGCGGGGTGCGTTCGTCGTCGACGGCGAGACCGACGTCAACCGCGAGTTCGACGACCTGTACGGCGCGTCGGTCCAGGGCTACTACTCGGACGGGGAGATCGTCCTCGTCGCCAACGACGCCGACTCGATCCGGGTCGATCGCGCCACGTTAGTCCACGAACTCGTTCACGCCCTGCAGGACCAGCGGTTCGGCCTCGAGCGCCGCGGGGAGACCCTCGACGAACGCCGCGCCGAGGAGGGCGTCCTCGAGGGCGAGGCGAACTACGTTCCGTACCTGTACGACCAGCGCTGTGACGCCGACTGGGACTGTCTCGCCGAGCCGCCCGAGCTGACGACCGCGCTCGGCGAGCGGCCGTTCAACGTCGGCCTCTTCCTCTCGATCTACGTCCCCTACGCCGAGGGGCCGACGTTCGTCTCTCACCTCCACGAGACGGGCGGCTGGGACGCCGTCGACCGTGCTCACGAAGAGCGACCGAACACTACCTCGGAGCTGATCCACCCGGAGCGCTACCCCGACGAGCCCGCCGAGATCGAGCTCGAAGACCGCTCGACCGACGCGTGGGAGCTCGCGACCGACGGCGACGGTGAACCCAGAACCGAGACGGTCGGCGAAGCGACCCTGTTCGCGAGCCTCTGGGCGAACGGCGTGATCGATCGCCCGATCGACGAGGGCGGGACCGAGCCGGTGCCGTACAACTACTCCCACCCCGCGACCGACGGCTGGGCCGGCGACGCGTTCCGGGTGTACGAGGGACCCGACGACGAGACGGCTCACGTCTGGTCGCTTTCCTGGCAGAGCGAGGACGACGCCGAAGCGTTCGCCGACGCCTACCGCGAGCTGCTCGCGGCCAACGGCGCCGAACCCGTCGACGACTCGAGCGCCGACGACGCCAACGCCTACCGTATCGACGACGAGGACGCCTTCGCCAGCGCCTACCGCGTCGTGGTCGCCGACGAGACCGTCGAGATCGTCGGCGCGCCTACACTCGAGGACCTCGAGGACGTCCACCCGATTGGAACCGAAACCGCCGCCGTGTCACTCGAACGCGTCGTGCCGGAGGCGCCGACGCCGGCCGGACTCGCCGCGCCGACGGCGGGGCCTGGATTGCCGACCGCGAGCGCGCCGGCAGACGGGTAGCTTATCTGATCGCCGCCTGAAACCGACGGTATGACGAATCCGTTCGGAATCGTGTCGTCCGAGGCGATCCTCGAGGGCGCCGCGACGGACGCGTACTTCGAGCGCACGCGGACCACCCTCGAGCACGCGGAGAAGAACCCCCGGGTGGTCGCCGAGGTGACCGCAGACCAGTTCCCTACCGGCTCCTTCGAGGTCTGTACCGGCGTCAAAGACGTCGCGACGCTGTTCGAGGGTCGCAACGTCGACGTCGACGCGCTTCCCGACGGCCAGCTGTTCGACGGCGGGCCCGTCCTGCGGGTCGAAGGCCCGTACCTCGAGTTCGCCGAACTGGAGACCGCCCTGCTCGGGTTTCTCTCCCAGCCAAGCGGCTTCGCCACGGCCGCCCTCGAGGCCCGCCTCGCGGCACCCGACGCGACGGTGCTTTCGTTCGGCGCGCGTCACGTCCACCCCGCGATCACGGCGACGGTCGAGCGCGCCGCCCTGCTGGCCGGGCTCGACGGGTTCTCCCACGTCGCCGCGGGCGATATTCTGGGTCGAGAGGCCGGCGGAACGATGCCCCACGCGCTCATGTTCTGTTTCGGTGAGGGGAACCAGGACGAGGCCTGGCAGACGTTCGACGAGGCCGTCCCCGCGGACGTCCCCCGGATCGCGCTCGCGGACACCTTCTGGGATGAGAAAAGCGAGAGCCTGCTGGCCGCGGAAACCCTCGGCGAGGATCTCGATGGCGTCCGGATCGACACGACGGGCTCCCGCCGGGGCAATTTCAGACACATCATCCGGGAGGTCCGCTGGGAGCTCGACGCGCGGGGCTACGAGGACGTCGACATCTTCTGTAGCGGCGGGCTCGGCCCCGAGAACATCCGCGAGCTGCGGGACGTCGCCGACGGCTTCGGCGTCGGCAGCCACATCACTGAGGCCGACTCGGTCGATTTCAGCCTCGACATCGTCGCGATCGGCGACGAGGCCGAGCCGATCTCTAAGCGCGGCAAGCTCTCGGGCGTGAAAGAGGTCTATCGGACCGACGATGGCGGCCACCACGTCGCGCTGGCCGACCGGGACGGCCCCGCCGACGCCGAGCCGTTGCTCGAGCCGCTGGTCCGTGACGGCGAGATCGTCCGAGAGTTCGACCTCGAGACCGCCAGCGAGCGCTGTCTGGCGGACGCTTCGGCGGTCGGGTTCGACAGCTGATCGATCGGCGACGAAGAGAACGGCTGCTATCGGCGTCTCAAAGCTCCTCGACGCTGCCGTCGGCCTCCCGCTCCCGGAAGACCTGCCCCTCGAACAGCGTGACGACGACGTCGTCGTCCTCCCAGGCCCCCGGGGCGAGTTTCGCCTTCCGACAGGTACGATCGAGGTACTCACGAGCGCTCCAGCCGTTCTCGACCGGAACCGTGGGGTAGAGCCAGCCACCCTCCCCGCCGTCGATGGCGACCCCGTGGACCCCAAGCTCGAGGTCGGCCAGCGGGTCGTCGGTGAGGACGACGCTTTTGACAGCACAGACCGAGACGGTGAGGTTCGGTAGCTCCGAGGGACTCACCTCCGAGCCACAGGAGTCCTCGCTTGCGGCCTCGATCGCCGCGTCGACGATGACGTGGCCGAGCTGGTCGTCCGAGCGGTAGCCGCCGGCACAGCCCCGCAGACTACCCCGTCCGCGGGTCGACTCGAGCCGGACGAACGCCCCCGTTCGCTCGTAGAAGGCTTCCCGCATGCTGCCCGGTTGCTCCCGCTGTCCGTGTTGCACGTAGGATTCGACGGCTTCGCGCGCGAGTTCGACGGCGCGTGCACCGTCCTCGTAGGAAAGGTCAACGCCCTGTCGCTGGGACATACAACCAGACATGGTGATTGTCGTCCTAAAGCGCTTCCATTCGGTTCGAGGACACGAGGGATCCGACCGCGGGACTTATTCGGCTCCCGACCCTACTTCTCACTGGGAGAGAGAGCCCGGCTGCCGCGATGACCGTGCCGGCGACGGCGCGGTCACCATGGGACGGCGCGACTCGACGTCGCGTCGTCCCCCCACGTTGCCCGTCCCTCCGGGACGCGCAACGCTCGCGAGGAAAGTCCCCCCACCCGTTCGGGCGGGTGACCGGACGCAAGTCCGGAGCGGGAGACCGCTGGCTCTGGAACAGAAACGACACGTCTCGGCCCGACCGATGAGGCGCGCGACCCCGACCGCGAGGAAGGGAAGCTAACCCGCCGAGGGACGCGCGGTCCAACGGACCGCGAAACGTGAGACGGCGCGAGCCGTCGAGCAGGCGACTCGAGCGCCAGAGGCGCTCGAGTCGCCGACAGACGAGGCGGTGCAAACCGCCGAGTCGCGTGTGGTCGCACACACGTGGTTCGAATCCGCGGACCGCGCGATTCACGTCGACTGGCGCGGTCGACCACACACAGACGGCCGAGGATCGATGGAACGGCGAACCCTCACCGGTGCAAGTCCGTGCCGTGGTAGCCCGAACGCCCCGCGATTTCGCGGACGGCACGGACGCTCAGCCGAATGCCGGATCGAACAGAAGGGGGCTTACTCCTCTCACCCAGTTTTCGTCCTCGAGTGGCGACACGGTTCAATTGACCCGCGATCTCGAGCGAAACAGTACCATGCTACCAGAACACCCGTTCTACGGCCGGTCGTTACGTACAGCGAACTTTTTTACCGAGGGCATCGGCTGGCGTCTGCGACACCAGCCTCAACCCCCGGCAAAAAACTTCGATGAAAAAAGGCCGACGGCTCGCCCGTCGGGCTCGCCGTCGGTGAAACGCCTCGCTTCGCTCGGCGTACGCTTCTCCGACCCGCTCCGTTCCATACGCTTATCCCTCGTACCGTCTCGATGACCGTCCTCGCTCGTGTTCGGACGGTCCACAGCGCGCGCTACCGCACGTGAAGCTTTCAGTCGTCTCGAGGTCGCCGACTCTCTCGCCCGTACCGCCGATTCGAACCGATCGAGCCTCGGCTCCGATCCTGCCGTCACTCGAGGACGTCGGCGATCCGATCCACGCAGCCGACATCGGGTTTCGTGTAGGCGCAGTGGTCGCCGACCTCGCCCGTGACGTCGACGTCGGTGTAGTTCGCCGGGCACGAACTCCCGCTGCGAAACCAGCCGCCGCCGCAGTCGCTGCCCGCACAGCCCAGCCCGCTCGCGAACGACTGCAGGTCGTAGCCGTAACAGACGCTGGCGTCGTCCTCGGAGTGGTAGTTGTACACCGCGTCGGCTCCGTGCTCGATCCCGCGGCCGTACGCGCCGGCCGTACAGACCGCGTCGTCGTCGGCCGCGGTCCCGAGCAGCGAGACGGTCTCGACGCGGGTCTCGAGAACGGCGAGCGTCTCGAGACACGCCCGACCCCCAAGCGAGTGGCCGACCAGGTGGACCGTCGCGTCGGGGACGTCCTCGAGCCAGGCGGCGAGGCGCTCGCCGACGGTTTCGGTGGTGCGCTCGGCGCGCCAGTAGTTGTAGGTGTCGGCCGCCCAGGTCGCCGCGAGGACGGGACGGTCGTACCCGTTCTGATCCAGCGCCTCCCGGAGGGTAGCGGCCTGGTCCGTACTCGTCTCGCGGCCGTGCCAGCCGTGGACGAAGACGACGAACTCCTCGCCGATTTCCTCGAGGTTCGAGGCGGTCGGCTCGGCGTCAGTGAGGTCGATCTCGGGGTAGTCGGCGGGTGCCTCGAGCCAGTCGTCACAGCCGACGCGGTCGCTCGCTGCCGCCGGATCGGAGACGGCGCCCACTCCCGCAACCCCGGCGGTCGCACCCGCCGTCGCGCCGAGGAGCTGGCGCCGGCTGACAGCAGTCGAGTGCGGTTCGCACTCGTTGTCGTCCTCGGTCGCCGTGCTCGAGCGGTGCCCGTTCATGGATGGATCGTCGTCGGAGTCACGACTCGAGTCGACTCTCGTGACCGACGCGGGTACGTCCCGTGCAGGCACGTTCCGGGCGCCGAGGGCGCAGCTTCCTACGAAAGAACGAGTAGCTCCGTGGTTCCCTCGCCTTCCCAGCCGGCGCTGGTTCCCGCGAACAGCTTCCCGTCGGCAGCGGTGACGGCGCTGACCGCGCCCTCGCCTGCGTAGTCGAACCGGCGCTCGCCGACGCGAAGCGAACGAACCCCGTACCCGCCCTCGATATCGATCGCGCGGAGCCGATCGCCCCCGACGTAGACCGTGTCGCCGACGACGATTGGCGGACTCTCGGCGCTCCGGTCGAGGTCGACCCGCCACCGCTCGTCGCCGTCGGTCGCGTCGAGCGCGTACAGGGTCGTCCCCGAGCGAGCCAGCAGCGTCCGGTGGCCGATCGCGATCCCGTCGGCGCCGAAGCTCCCGAGTTCGGTCTCCCACTCCCGCTCCCCGCCGATGTCGAAGTAGGTGATCGTCCCGTCGCTACCGGCGACGGCGACACCGTGACCGGTCCGACGATCCTCCGACGTCAGTATCGTCGGCGCGCTCGCGATCCCCGCTTCGATCGTCCGCCGCCACTCGACGGTGCCCCACTCCGTGATGCAGTACAGCTCCCCGCCCCTCGTGGGAACGTAGAGGTAGCCCCCGTACACCGCCGGCGTGTATCGGGGCGAGCCGAGCAGCTCCTGCTCCCACAGCCGATCGCCGCTTTCGGCCTCGAGTGCGTACATGGCGTTGCCGGCGGCCGCGTAGACGCGATCCCCGTCGTCGGTCTCCGAGACGGTCAGCGAGCCGGATCCGATCGTCGAATCGAACTCGCGAGTCCAGTCGGCCTCGCCCGTCTCGAGGTCGCGGGCGGTCAGCGTGCTCACCTCCGGCAGGTACGCCCGTTCGCCGATCACCGTCGGCGCCCCGTTGTAGGTGTAGGCCTCGTTGTCGGGATCGATCGACCACCGCCGCTCGCCAGTCTCGCGGTCGACGGCGACGATGTCGACTCCCGTGGTGACCAGAACAGCGTCGTCGGTCACGATCGGCTCGGCGGTGACGAACGCCGAGCCGAGCTCGTGGCGCCACTCGAGGGTCGGGTCCTCGCGGGGGGCGACGCCGCCGGCGACGGCTCTGGAGTTGCCGAGATCGGCGCCGGGCGTCGGCCACGTGTAGCCGTCCTCGGTTCCGGGCTCGGCGTCGACCCGTCCGAGACAGCCCGCGAGCGCCGCGGTACCGACGGCCCCGGCCCCGGCCCCGACCCTCGTGAGGAGATCGCGTCTGGTTGGCATTGCCGAACGACTCGCGGACGGCTCGGAATGAGTTTTGTGTCCGACCGCCGCTCGATCGCGGAGGCCGACTCGGCGTCAGGATTCTCGAGGTATCGACAGGATCGGTCCGCAGGGGTCTCTGCAAAGACCGCGAGCAGCGGCCGCTCACGCTGCTACGCGTCGCTCGCGGTTTGAGAAGCGTCCTGACGGAGTCCAACGCGAGTGAAACGAGCGTTGGGCACGTCAGGACCGAACGACGCAGCGAGTGCTGAACGAAGTGAAAGCACTCGTAAGGAGTGAGCGTCCTGACGGAGATTTGAACTCCGGTCCCTGGCTCCGCAAGCCAAGAGGATAGTCCACTACCCTATCAGGACTCATCTCTACGTACTGCCGTCGACATTAAAGCCCTTTCGAAAGTATCCGGTCGCTGGCCGCCGATTCCGGGTGTGAGTGTCACGCGGGCGCCGCGGGTTTATCCCGGAAGGCGCAGCCAACGATCGTATGCGCTCCGACCGTCGACTGCCCCGAGTCGCCGCGTCCGTCCCGACCGTCGTGTGGGTCATTCGCTCTCGAGGCTGTCGAATGAGCAATTCTTATGCGCGGGCTACTCATGAACGAACATAGAATGAGCGACATCGAGGGCGTGTACGAGGACCTCGAGGCCGACGTTTCTCTCGAGGAGTTTCGCGAGGCCGTCGAGGAGAAAGTCGAGCAGATGGGCGGGCTCGCCGACGAGGAGACGGCGGCGATGCTCATCGCCCACGAGATCGGCGAGAGCGAGGTCGGCGGCGTCGCCGACGTCGAACCCGGAATGGAGGAGGCCAAGTTCGTCGCCAAGGTGATCGACATCGGCGAGCTGCGCACCTTCGAGCGCGACGGCGAGGACGAGGACGGCCGCGTCGTCAACGTCGAGGTCGCCGACGAGACGGGGTCGATCCGGGCGGCGTTCTGGGACGACCACGCCGCGGCCGCCACCGAGGAGCTCGAGGAGGGCCAGGTGCTGCGAATCAAGGGCCGTCCGAAGGACGGGTTCTCGGGCGTCGAGGTCAGCGTCGACGAGGTCGAACCCGACCCCGACACCGAGATCGACGTGCAGATCTCCGATACCCACACCGTCGAGGCGCTGTCGCTTGGCCTCTCGAGTGTCAATCTCGTCGGCGTCGTCCTCGACACCGACAGCGTGCGCACCTTCGACCGCGACGACGGCTCGGAGGGGAAAGTCGCGAACCTCGTCGTCGGCGACGCGACGGGCCGAATCCGGGTGACGATGTGGGACGAACGCGCCGAGCAGGTAACGGCGTTCGAGACGGGTGACACCGTCGAGGTGATCGACGGCTACGTCCGCGAGCGGGACGGCTCGCTCGAACTCCACGTCGGCAACCGCGGCGCGATCGAGGACGTCGACGCCGACGTCGAGTACGTTCCCGACAACACGCCGATCGAGGACGTCGAGATCGGCGAGACCGTCGACATCGCGGGGGTCGTTCGCTCGGCGGATCCCAAGCGGACGTTCGACCGCGACGACGGCTCGGAGGGCCAGGTCCGTAACATCCGAGTCCAGGACGCGACCGGCGACATCCGGGTCGCGCTCTGGGGCGAGAAGGCCGACGTCGACGTCGGTCCCGGCGACGAGGTCGCGCTGGCCGACGTCGAGATCCAGGACGGCTGGCAGGACGACCTCGAGGCGAGCGCGGGCTGGCAGGCGACGGTGACCGTCCTCGATTCCGACGCCGAAGCGGGCGCTGGTGCCGGGACCGACGCCGGCGCTGCCGACGGTGGGGACGAGCACGCCGGACTGTCGTCGTTCGCCGACGGCGCCGGTTCGGCGACGGCCGACGACGGCTCGACTACTACCGGGGGCGAGGACGACGGTGAGACCGGTGCCGACGCCGATCGGAACGATCCCGAACCCGGCGAGGAGACCGAGTTCACCGGCGTCGTCGTCCAGGCCGGCGACCCGGTTGTCCTCGACGACGGCGAGACGACGATGAGCGTCGCGACCGACGTCGATGTCGGCCTCGGCGAGGAGGTAACCGCCCGCGGGGTCGTCCGCGACGGTCGACTCGAGGCGAGCGACGTGTTCTGAGACGTCGAAAAACGCCGAATCACGAGGAAAAGCGTTAAGGGAGTTAACTCCGGCTATCATGATATGAACGTCGAACTCCCGTTCGCGCCGGTGGATACGATCATCCGGCGGAACGCGGACGAGCTTCGGGTGAGCGCCGACGCGTCCGAGGAACTCGCAAAGCGCATCCAGGACCGCGGGAGCGAACTCGCGACCGAGGCCGCCGAGCGAGCGAACGCGGACGGGCGCAAGACGCTGATGGCCCAGGACTTCGGGGTCGAGACGGTCGTCAACAAGGAGAGTCTCGAGCTCCCGGTCGCTCCGGTCGACCGCATCGCGCGTCTCGAGATCGACTCCCGGTACCGGGTCTCGATGGACGCCCGGATCGCACTGGCCGATATCCTCGAGGACTACGCCGACAACGTCGCCCGGGCCGCGGCCGTCCTCGCTCGCCACGCCGATCGGCGCACGATCACGGACGACGACATCGAGACGTACTTCTCGCTGTTCGAGTGAGATGCAGTTTGGTTACAGCGAGACCTGTCTCGCACACGATCCCGGCGCGCGCCACCCCGAGTCGCCGGACCGACTGCGGGCGATCCGTGAAGGACTGAAACGAAAGTACGGCGTCGACTACGTCGAGGCCGATCCCGTCGGCATTGACGTCATGGCGGGTGTCCACGACCGCGACTACCTCGAGGACGTCAAGGAGTTCTGTGCCGATGGCGGGGGGAACTGGGACCCCGACACCACCGCGGTCGAGGAGACCTGGGAGGCGGTCAGATACAGCGCCGGACAGGCCTGCTGGGCCGCCGAGACGGCACTCGACGGTGCTGACGGCCGGGACACACCGTTCTCGATCGGTCGGCCGCCGGGTCACCACGCCGTTTACGACGACGCGATGGGCTTTTGTTTCGTCAACAACGTCGCCGTCGCCGCCCAGCACGCCCTCGACAGCCGGGACGTCGACCGGGTCGCGATCGTCGACTGGGACGTCCACCACGGCAACGGCACGCAAGACATCTTCTACGACCGCGAGGACGTCTTCTTCGCGTCGATCCACGAGGAAGGGCTCTACCCCGGTACCGGGGAGGTCGAGGAAACCGGCGAGGGGGCAGGCGAGGGGACGACGATGAACCTCCCGATGCCAGCCGGAACCGACGATCGGGACTACGTCGAGGCGGTCGAAGGTCCCGTCGCGAGCGCCCTCGAGGCGTACGATCCCGACCTTCTACTGATCAGCGCCGGCTTCGACGCCCACCGTCACGATCCGATCTCGCGGATCCGGCTCTCGACGGAGGCCTACGCCCTGCTGACCGATCGCCTCCGCGGGGTCGCCGATCGGACCGACGCGGCGCTTGGGTTCGTCCTCGAGGGAGGATACGGGCTCGATGTGCTAGCGGATAGCGTTGCGCTGGTTCACGAGACCTTCGACGGACGGGAGCCGATCGAGCCCGACGGCGACCGCAGCCCCGACGCCGTCGAGCTGCTCGAGGACGTCGCGCGGACCCACGACATCGAGCTGGATCTGGACTGAGGGTTCGAGCCAAGCGAGTTCTAGGGCTGCGGATCGAAGTACGCGCCCAGCTGACGGTCGAACTCCGGAAGCAGCGCCGCCGTCTCCTCGCCGACGAGGACGTCGTACCCGTCTTCGAGGGCCGTCTCGACGTGGGCGCCCAGCCCGACGTCGAAGACGGCGTCGCTCTCGAGGAACGCGCGGGCGGTCGTCCACTCCCGGGCTCGCTCCGCGACGTAGCGGTCGCCGTCGACGAAGGGGCCGTACACCTCCGGATCGTCGGCGTAAGCGTCGTAGAACCCCTCGGCGTGGGCGCGGACGTGAATCGGCGGGCCGAGGTGACGTTCGATCGCGGGTCGCTCGGCGACGGAAAGCTCTGCGAGGACGACGGCCGTCTCGGCGGCGAACGTCTGCGCCCGGAGCACGTCGAACCCGCAGTCTTCGAGCCCTGTGACGATCCCCGCGAGGGATTTCCGGAGCTGCGGGTAGAGCTGATCGTCGACGAGTTCGGGCGTCTCGAACCGGACCGCTACCGGCGTCGTCCCGCGATCGGAGAGATGTTCGCGAAGCGCCGCCTCGGTCAGCGGCGTCGGCTCGCGGGGCTCGAAGAACTCGACCGACGGCGCGGTGCGGAACTCGCGGGCGTAGTGTTGCAGACGGGCGACGTTTTCCATCGCGCAGACCGCGGCGACGTTTCGTTCGGGGTCGGTCGGATCGATGACGACCAGCGGGTCGCCGAACGAGATGTCGGCGCCGTGGTCCTCGGGATCGATCTCGACGGGCGGGTGCCAGTCGGCCGCTGCCTCGAGCAGCGAGCGAAAGCCGCCGTACTCGACGACCAACAGCTCGGTGAGGTAGCCGCTGAACCCCTGCGTCCGGAGGTCGCTCCCGTAGACGCCGATCCCCTTCAGAAACTGCTTGGCGAGGCGAACGTCGGCCGCGAGCGCCTCGTCGAGTCGCTCCTCGAGGTAGCGGTTGTGAAACGGCGTCCGATCGACGGCCGAGCGGATCTCGGTCGCCGACTCGAGCCGAAAGCAGGGGACGACGTCGACGTCGAACCCCTCGACCTCGCCTTTGACGTAGGGGTGTTCGGCGTACTCCTCGTGGCCGTCCGGAACCGTCGCGTGGCCGACCTCGAGACCGTACTCCGCGAGGGTCTCGCGGTCGAGTTCGGGCGGAAAGCGGACGAAGACATCGATGTCCCGATCGCCGCTGATCCAGGTGCCCCGTGCCGAGGACCCGACCTGCAAGACGTCGGCGCCAGCCACGAGATCGGTCGCCGCGTCCTCGGCGCGTTCGGTGAGCGTCGCCGCGACCGCGCGCAGCCGTGCCCGCTCGTCGGCGTCCGGATCGACTCGACTCTGGACCGTCGAGAGGACGTCCTCGAGCTCGCCCCCGTCGTTCGATCCGGTCGCACCGTCCTCGTCGCGGTCTGCCTCGTCGTCGCTCATCGGGTTGTGCTACTCGAGCGGTGCGTGAAAGCGTGTCGAACTCGGGGGAGGGAAAACGAAAGCCCTATCAAACCGACCCGATTACCTGATGATGAGCCGAAGTAGCTCAGATGGTAGAGCACCTCGCTGTTAACGAGGTTGTCCCAGGTTCGAGTCCTGGCTTCGGCGTCCGACAAATTTCTTCGAAATTTTCGGGCAACTGGGACGCAGAGCGTTCCAGCCCTGCTGATTTTCGAGCAATCACATGCGGGAAGCGGTAGCGCCGAGCGAACGCGGGGTTCACAAACGCGAGACGACCTGGCTCGACTCTCGAACCGATTACGTCGAGGACGGTTCCGGAGCCTCCCCGTTCGTACCGAAAAACGCCGAGAGCAGACACCAGTTCCCCCGGCGGAGGTGCTGGTGGAGCGTCGACGAGGAGATCCCGATCGAGTCGGCCAGCTCCTCGGCGGTGATCTTCCGGGGCCAGTCGTAGTAGCCGGCGAAGTACGCCGACTCGAGAGCCGCGCGCTGTTTGTCGGTTAGCCGATCGCCGACCGACTCCCGGAACGTGTCCGCGGTCGTCACCGACCGCTCGCGTTCGCGTTTTGCGACCAGTTCGAGCCCGTCGAACTCGGCGTCGAACCGCGCGACGATCTCGCGGACGTCGGCGCTCTGGGGGGCCTCGAGGACGATCGTTCCCGCGCCGTCTTCCGCCACCGCCGAGCGAACCGCGGTTCCGGACGCGAGCGAGAGCTGGATCATCGAGTTCGACGTAACCGTCTGGAGAACGAACCCGTCACTCCGTTCGGAGACCGCGCGGGCGCTCTCGATCCCGGCGGCGTCCTCGGCCGCCCCGAGGACGGCACCGGGATCGGCGCCCGACACCTCGTGGTAGAGCATCACGCGACCGTTATCGAGGGGGATGGCGCGCTGAAACACACAGCGACAGTCGAGCTCGTCGCTGATCCGCACGTAGAAGACGCCCGGGTCGCGAAGCGTAAACTCGAGCTCGACGATCGAGTCAGCGAGCAGCAGCTCCCGGCTCTTGAGGGCGTTCTTCGCGAAGCCGACGATCCGACCGAGCGACTCGAAGCCCGCGATGGCGTCGTCGGTGAAGACGTCGTCGCGGACGCTGTTTATGACGAGGACGCCGACGGTTCGGTCGCCGTACAGAAGCGGGACGGCGGCGATCGCCTCGACTTCTCGAGGTGGATCCCCGTCCGTCTCGGGATCGTCGGCGATCCGATACTGGCGGAGGACCCGAACCGTCCGAGCGTCGATCGCTCGCTCGACGATACCGCCGGCGATCGCGCCGAGCCGGGTGCGAGTCACCGTCTCGAGATACCCCTCCTCGACGCCGGCGCCGACGGGCGAGCCGATCCGGTCGTCGACGCCCTCGACGCGGCCGATCCATGCGCTGCGGTAGAGATCCGACGCGACCAGCTGCTCGCAGACCATCCGATCGAGCTCCTCGCGAGTCGTCGCCGCGACCAGCCCCGTGACGAGCTCGTCGTTGACCGCGCCGATCCGGTTTAACGTCTCGAGCTGATCGCGTTGCTGGCGAAGCTCCCGCTCTTGCGTGCGAAGCAGCTGGGTCCGCTCGGCGCGGGTCAACGCCGCGCCGATCCCCATCGCCAGCATCTCGGTGAGATGGACGTCGCTTCCGGTAACGGTCTCGTCGCTCCGGGCCAACACCGTGAGCACGCCGCGGGGGCCGATCGGAACGTGGATGCTCGAGTGTTCGAACAGCGAGGACTCGTCCCGTTCGCGCTCGCCGATTACGTTCTGAACCGACTCCCGGTTCCTGAACGCGCGCCCGGCCAGCGTCGCCTCGAGGTCGTAGGCGGCTCGTCTCTCGAGCAGGGCCTCGGCGCCGTCGGTCATCGCGACGCACTCGAGCTGATTCGTCTCGGGTTCGAAGAGGCGGACACAGGCGATCTCGAACCCCAGCACGCCGTCGACGGCGTCAACGCCCGTTCGGGCGATCTCCGGCGCGGTCTCGACGCCCATCAGCTCGCGGGCGACCTCGTTGAGCGCCTCGAGGCGTCGCTCCCAGGATTTCCGTTCGGTGACGTCGCGAACGACACAGACGATCCCGTCCTCGAGCGCGGTCAGCGAGTGATCCTGATAGAACCGGGTGCCGTCGGCCCGCAGTCCGACGGCCTCGCCACGCCAGTGGCCCGCCTCCAGCACCGCCGGGATCGCCTCCCGTTCGAGGCGCTCGACCTCCGTCTCCGGGAACAGCGTTCGCCAGGACGAGCCGACGAGCTCGTCGGGATCGGCGTACCCGTGCAGGTCGGCGAGTGCGCGATTCACGTAGCGGAGCTCGCCGGACTCGTCGGAGATCCCCATCCCGTCGGTCGCCGACTCCATCGCCGCCGATCGGTGGCGGATCGCGTCCTCGGCGTCGAGGCGGTCGAGCGCGGCCTGAATCGTCGAGGCCAGGATGCCGACGAGGTTCCGAAGCGAGTCGTCGATCGTCTCGTCGTCTGTCGAGCCGACGGTCAGAAGCCCGACCGTTCCGATCGGAACGACGAGGCGCTCCTCGAGCCCGATCTCCGGATGGGCGGGCCGACCGACCGTCGGGTACGCCTCGAACAGCCGAGCGACACCGTCCCGGAAGGCGTCCATCTCCACCGTCCCCGGTGAGATCGGCGCGATCCCCGCCGCGGCTCCGCCGTCGACGGTCGAAGAACGGACCGATCGGCTCGCGGCCAGCGGCTCGAGCCGATCCGCCGCCGAATCGAGCAGCCAGACGGCGGCGTAGGACCGACCGAGGACGGTCTGGACGAGCTCGACGGCGATCCGTCCGACGTCCTCGCGGCTCGTGGCCGCGTGAAGATTCCGACTCGCCTCGTAGAGCGCCTCGAGCCGGCTCTCGTCGCGCTCTGCTCGTGTTTCGGAGTCTATCCGTCGGTCGTCGATTTCGATGCGCGTGGCCGGTCGATCCCTTCGCCCCGACGGGTCGTCGGGATCGGTTCGAACGGCGACGGTGAGATAGCGGTCACCGTCGACCTCGACCGTCGACACGGCCAGCTCGACCGGGACCGAGCGCCCGGTGTCGTGGACGAGCGAGCAGTCGATCGGATCGGTGTCGAACGATGGCGCCCGCTCGAGGAGCGGACCGATCGGCGTCGCCTGCCCGTCGGGAAAGAGCCGATCGACCGGCTCACCGAGTAGCGCCTCGGTCCCGTAGCCGAGCAGCTCGGGGACGTGTGAACTCGTAAAGACGATCCTGCCCTCCGCGTCCAGGATCACGAACCCGTCGGTGACGGTTTCCACCACCTCCCTGAAGAGCGGATCGTCGGCTGGCGACGGGGTGTGTACGTTCATGTGTAGCTATTCACCACTGTAGTGCATAACTGTACGCCAACCACCGGATATTTCGCACGTTCTTTTCTCATTTTGTGATCTGTACGGACGATATCCGCACGAGCCGTGTCTGTTTGGTTACCGTTCGTCGTTCGTCTCGACGACGACGCGAACGTCGTCGCCGTCTTCGAGGACGTAGCGTTCGGGGTCGACCCGTTCGCCGTCGACGGTCGTCGAGACGGTCGTTCCGGGATCGTCCTCGCTGAACGTCTCGCCGTCGACGGCGAGGGAGTCAGCGGAGAGCTCGAACCCCAGCGTTCCCAGCGCGTACTCCAGGGTCACGTCCTCGCAGTGGACGTGCCAGCGTTCGGCGTCGTCGTAAGCGTGGAAGTGGAAACAGCCGTCCCGTTCGATGTACATCGGGTCGTCGAAGTCGACGACTGCCCCGTCGTACTCGAGGTGGATCGCTCCGTGGAGGTGGGTCGGAGCGTCCGGATCGGGCTGCTGGACCGCCGTCGTTTCGGGCGACGTGGCCGACGACAGCGCGAAGATCGCCAGGTACGCCGCAGCGAACAACACCAGCACGACGCCGCCCAGTACGTACAGCTTGCGCGGGCGCGACCGTGACCCCGATCGGCGGGCCACGAGCCGTCGATCGAGCCCCTCGAGCTCGTCCTCGTGGGCGCGCTCGAGGTGGCCCGGATACTCCTCGTCGGGCACCGACCGACCGCAGTACGGACAGGTTCGCGTCATCGGTACACACGCACGCGGCGAGCGCTCATCAACGAGCGACGAACGACGTCGGAGATCGTTCGCTACGCTTCGCGATCGTTCGCCGCCGAGCCGTCCCCGCAGCTTCGGACCGTCGTCGGCGTCGCCTGGAGCGCGGGCACCCCGTCACTCTCGCGCGGAACGCGAGCGGATCGACCCCAAGGCGCGCGAACCGTCCCGTTTCTCCCCGGTATTTCGCCGCCCGTTCTTGAGCGCGCCGGGCGAAGTGCGTGCCGAGCTGCTCGACAGCGCGGAGGAGACGACCAGGAAATGATTCAGGAACTCAGCGTACTCACGGCCATCGGACTCATCGTCCTCGCCGGCGCGATCGGCGCGGGTAGCATCGTCGGCCCCGACGATCACGTCGTCGTCTACACGCTGGACGATGAGCGATGCGACGTGAGCGAACAAACGGACGAAGTCATCGCGTCCGAGACCGACCTCGACGAGCGGGAAAGCGAGAGCCACAGCGACCGGGAGCGCGGTAATCTCGACCACAGCGAGAGCGATAGCGAGCGCGACCTGAGCGAGCGCGACAGCATCAGCGACAGCGAAAGCGACAGGGAGCGCTCCGAAAGCGAGCGCAGCGACCGCGACAGCGCGAGCGAGAGCGACAGCGAGCGCGACCGGGTCGACTCCGAGCTGAACGATCGCGACGAACAGCGCGACAGTTCGAGCGAGCGCGACGTCAGCGAGATCGACGAGAGCGACAGCGATCGTTCCGAACGGACGGTCGACGACACCGACGTCGAGAACGAACGGGACGACCGCGAGCACGAGCGCGACGCCAGCGACGCTTCCGTGAGCGAGCGCGAGAGCGACAGCACGCACAGCGAGCGCGACAGCCGCGACGGGGATAGCACGTACGACGAGGACGAGACGACTCAAAGCGAGTCCGACGAACGCGAGAACGCAAGCGAGAGCGACGCCTCGGAGTCCGAGCGCGACGCCAGTGAGAGCGACGTCGACGCCGACCGCGACGACCGCGAGGAGAGCGAGTCCGAGCGGGGCGACGCGAGCGAGCGCGAGGACGAACGGGCGTCGTCCGCGAGCGAAAGCGCGGAGAGTGAGCGCGACGCTAGTGAGGACGAATCGACCGAGAGCGACGCCGAGCGGGGCGAAAGCGAGCGCGACGAAAGCGAGAGCGCGTCTCAGGAGCGCGAGGAACACGAGCGCAGCGCCGAGACCGACGAGCGGGATCGGACCGACGGCGACGACGACCACGAGCGCTTCGACCGCGCCGAGAGCGAGGACGTCGGCGACCGCACGGCTCGCGACACGATCGACCGCGAGGAGGCCGCGTCGGATCTCGAAGAGAGCGAGCACGAAACGGCGGAACGCACCGCCGACGAGAGCGAGCGCGACGAAAGCGACAGTGAGGAAACCGAGTCGGAGTCCGACCGGGAAGCCGAGGAAGGCACCGAACGGGACGCCGAGCACAGCGAATCTACCGATCGGGGCGCCGAGAGCGAACGTGACGTGAGCGAACGGGATGCCGACGAGAGCGAGTCCGACCGCGAGAGCGCCGCCGCCGACAGTACGGAGAGCGATCGCAGCGTGAGCGAGACGGACAACGACTCCGCCGAGCGCGACCTCGAGACGACCGACAGTGAGGCCGAACGCGACGCGAGCGAGTCCGACGAGCGCGAGCACGCCAGCTCGAGCAGCGAGGCCGAGCGCGACGGCAGCACCGCCATCGACGAGCTCGACGAGAGCGAGCGCGACCGCAGCGAGGACGTCGCCTCCGAGCGCGAGTCCGACCGCGAGCGCGACGGCGGCACTGACGAGCGCTACCAGTCCGAGTCCGCCAGCGACTCCGAGAGCGAACGGGACAGCGCTCACGACTCGAGCGACCGCGAGGAACGCGAGAGCGAACGGGACAGCGCCGCGGAGAGCGAGCGCGAAGAAAGCGAGCGCGACAGCGATCTCGACACGCGCGAGATCACCCGCACCGACAGCGACCGCGACACCGACTCGCGGACGTCACAGAGCGAGCGCGAGGACACGACTCGCGAACAACAGTCCGACGAGGACTGCGAGACGGTCTCCGAACGCCTGCTCGTGACCGACGACAGCTACGACGAGCTGCGGGCCAAGGGAGCGATCGAGGAGAACGACGACGGGACGTTCGACGTCGACGTCTCCAAGCTCTGAACTCCCGTCTCTGCGAACTCGTTTTTCGTCGGCAGCTCGCGATCGCTCGAGTGCGACCGCGCCGGTCCGATCCGAAACGGCGTCGATCGGTCCGATCCTTCGTCGCCCTTCGTCGCCGGTTTTTGTAGCCGTTGCGCGGACGTTCGGCTAGCCTAGTGGGCAACCCGTAGAACAGCTAGGTACACAGATGAGTCGAAAAATCATTGTTATCACAGTCGTCGGACTTCTCGTCCTGGCCGGTGCGATCGGTGCAGGTGGCGTCCTCGGCGGCGACGCCGACCCGGCCGCACTCAGCGTCCAGGATACCGACCGGTGTGATTCGAGCGAACACGACGAGGAGGACAGCAGCTCCGTCGACGAGGTCGACGAGAGCGAGAGTGACAGCGAGAGCGAGTCCGATCGCTCCAGTAGCGACGCGAGCGAGAGCGATAGTACGCGGGACGTCTCCGAGCGCGACAGCTCGAGCGACAGCGACAGCGAGCGCGAACTGAGCGACAGCGAGGAGAGCGACAGCGACAGTTCGAGCGACAGCTCGAGCGACAGCGAGGAGAGTGACTCCGAGCTGAACGACCGCGACGAGCAGCGCGACAGCTCGAGTGAGCGCGAGGAAAGCGAGATCGACGAGAGCGAGCGCGACGTCAGCGAGAACGAGATCGACGACACCGACGTCGAGAACGTCCAGGACGACCGCGACAGCGAGCGCGACGCCAGCGACGCCTCCGATAGCGAGAGCGAGAGCGAGAGCACGCACAGCGAGCGCGAGAGTTCCAACAACGACAGTAGCCTCGACGAAACGGAGGTCACGGCAAGCGACAGCGACGAACGCAGCAGCTCGAGCGACAGCGAGGAAAGCGAGAGCGAGCGCGACAGCTCCGACCGCGACGTCGACAACGACAGCCTCGACCGCGAGGAGAGCGAGCGCGACGCCAGCGACGAGAGCGACAGCGAGCGCGACAGCGCCTCGAGCTCCCTCGACAGTGAAGAGAGCGAGCGCGACGCCAGCGACAGCGAATCCACGGAACGCGACAGCTCGAGCGACGAGAGCGACTCCGAGCTGATCGAGAGCGACGAGAGCGAGTTCGAGGAAAGCGAGAGCGACGCCGAGCACGACGAACGCGACCTCGTCGAACGCAACGGCGCGGACCGTGACAGCTTTGACGTCATCGATAGCGAGAGCGACAGCGAGGAGAGCGAGTCCAGCTCGAGCGAGCGCGAGGAGAGCGCCAGCGACAGCGAGTCGACCGACAGCGAGTCGACCGACGTCGCGAGCGACGAGAGCGAGCGCGAGGAAAGCGAACTCGACGACCGCGAGAGCGCAAGCGAGCTCGACAGCGCCGCCAGCGAGGAGAGCGAGCGCGAGGAAAGCGAGTCCAGCGATCAGGGCTCCGAGAGCGAATCCGACGAGAGCGAGCGCGACGCCAGCGAGAGCGCGAGCGAGCACGACAGCGCCGCGAGCAGCAGCGACGAGAGCGACCGCAGCGTGAGCGAGACGGACAACGACAACGCCGAGAGCGAACTCGAGACGTCCGACAGCGACGCCGACCGTGAATCGAGCGAATCCGACGAGAGCGAGCGCAGCAGCTCCAGTCTCACCACCGAGCGCGACGGCAGCACCCACACCGTCGACAACGATCTGAGCGAGAGCGACCGCAGCGAGAGCTCCGAGTCCGAACTCGACACCGAAAGCGAGAGCGACACCGGGCTCGACGAGATCGAACGCTCCAGCTCCGACAGCGAGCACAGCTCCGAAAGCGAGAGCGACTCGAGCGCCAGCGACCGGACCGAAAGCGAGAGCGACTCCGAGAGCGACTCCGAGAGCGAGCTCGATGAAAGCGAGAGCGATTCCGAGAGCGACGAGAGCGAGACCACCAGAAGCAGCAGCGACGTCGATAGCGACCGCGAGAGTTCCCAGTCGACGACCGAGGAGTCGAGCTCCTCCTCGAGCTCCGAGGACGACTGTGACACCTTCGGCACGGGTCTCAACTCCACGATGCTCCCGGCGACGGGTACCGTGGCGACGCTCGCGGCTGTCGAAGCGAACTGACCGTCCCGAACGGACGAACCGACCCAGCGGCCTTTTTGCGCGTCGATCCGACCGGCGGCCGATCGTCCGCGCCGAGAACCGGGTCCGACGGCGACGGTTCGACCCGATCCGCCCCCATCGTTCACCGACCCTATAGGCTCCCTGCCATCGTCCGTTCGGGCGATGAAACGACGGACGTTCGTCGGCGTCGCCGGTATGGGAGTCCTCGGGGTCGCGGGCTGTACCCACAGCAGGACGGAGCCGGAGGCCGACGGAAGCGAGGACGGCTCGACCGCGAGCGAGCCCAGCGGCGCGGACGACGGCGGTGACGAGAACGGCGCCGATGACGACGGTAACGAGGACGCGGCGGACAAAGCGTCCGAGACGATCGCCGTCGGCGAACTCGTCGGCGACGAGCTGGAGTTCGTCGTCAGCGACGTCGATCGACGACGCTCGTTCGCGGGGCTCGTCCCCGAAGACGACGGCTCCCTCCACGACGACGACGAACGCGGCCAGGCGAGCGCGGACGCGGCGTTCGTGGTCGTCGAGTTCGCCGTCAGGAACGCCAGCGACGAGTTCGTGTCGACGGCCGACGTCCTTGAACCGGTACTCGAGGACGACGCCGAACGCACGCACTCCGGGGTTCGCTCGGTCAGCGAGCAGATGCTCGCGGACGGCGTCCTCGCTCCCGGAGAGGTCGAGCGCGGGGAAGTTGCCTACGAGCTATCCCGGGACCGGTCGGGCTCGTCGCTAACCCTCGAGGCCGGAGCGACGGCACTCGGCGAGGACCTCGTCGTCGACCTCGAGCGCGAGGCCGACGAGGTCGCGACACTCGAACAGGAGCTCCGAGTCCCGATCCGTGAGTTCGGGGCCGCGATCGAGCGCGACGGGCTCGATATCGGCGTCGATCGGCTGGGGACGGGCAACGATCTCGGCTCGTTCTTCGAGCCCGAGCCGGACCACGAGTACGTCGTCGTCGGGCTCACCGTGACTAACGAGGCCGGTGAAGACAGGGAGTTCTCGCTCGGCGACCGCAGCCGGCTGAAGGACGGCGTCGGCCGGAGCTATCCGGCGGACCCCGACGCGCTGTCGTCGCTCGAACGGTTCGACGACTCGGTGTCGCTCGCGGACGGCGATCGGTACGAGGGGTCGATCGCCTACCACGTCGAGCGCGATCGGGAGGAGCTGTACTGGTTGCTCGAGCCGCCGTCGTGGACGGACGAGAAGGAGTTCTGGCGGATTCGGTAGATGGCGGGACGGCGAAAACTACAGCCGGGGCGCGTTCGCTCGGCGCCCTTCGGTACCGTCGTCCTCGTAGGTCGCCATCATCAGTCCCACGACCTCCGGGTTCGACGGCTCGTAGCCGAGTCGCTCCTCCATTCGGTGTTTGATCTCCTCGAATCGGTCGCTCTTCGATCCGTACAGTTTGATGTGTGAGGTCATTGCTTCTCCTCCGATCGTTCGGCCGGACGCCCCGTCCGGACGGGGTTTCCCGTACGGCCGACTGCAGTGTGTGGAAACGACCCGAACGGCAAAGAACGGGCGACCTACGTGGTGGAACCTTCCCCACCCGACGCCCTTCGGTACCCGTGGGCAAACAGGATCGCCAGGAGCTTTCGCTGTGCGGCATGGAGGTGGTGGTTGAACGTCGGCTGGGCGATATCGAGCATAGCCGCGACCTCGACCCCGCTGCTCTCGCGGGGGGTCTCGAAGTAGCCGCTGGCGTAGGCGGTTCGCAGGACCTCGTACTGGCGGTCGGTGAGTTGTTGCTCGACCGCAACGAGGAACTCGAACCGCGTCCGCGGTCGCCGGTCGCCGTGTTGGCGACGGACGAGCGTCGCCCCGGGATAGGTCGTGGTGATTCCGTCGACGAGCCGCCGGACGTCCGCGTCACCCGGGAGCTCGACGACGAGGGTCGCGCCGTCCGGATCGCTCTCCAGCGACCGAGCGACGGCACCGTACTCGAGCAGCCGCGAGACGATGCTGTCGGGCGTGAACAGACACGCGAACAACCCCGTCCCGTCGCGCTCGGTGACGAACGTCGTCCCGTTTGTCTCGGGCGCCCGACTCGCGAGCTCGAGGACTCGATCGACGGCAACCCCCTCGACCGTGAACAGCCCGCGGATCGAGCCGTCGCTGCGCGCGAAGGCGCCCTCGAGAGCGATCCGGCCGTCGGTCGCGGCGGCCCACCGGACGAACGACGGCTCCGTCCCGCGGAGCCGAAACTCCAGTTCGACGATCTCGGTCGTCTCGAGCTGTGCGTGCGCGAGTTCGAGCGTGTGGAGCGCGCGTCCGAGACGGTTGCCGATCGCCGCCAGCGCACGACGCTCGGCAGCGCCGAACGCGTCGTGTCGGTCGGCGTAGACCGTCAGCCCGCCATACTGGAGTGCATCGGAGTCGATGGGAACGCTTACCACCGACCGATAGCCGCGTCTGGCAGCCTCGCGGCGCCACCGTCCGGGACGGTCGTCCGAGAGCAGGCGCTCGAGGCTCTGTGGGGCTCCCGTCCGGACCGCGGCAGCCGTCGGCTCCTGGTCGTCGGTCGGCGCCGTCAGGTCGATCGCGACGCTGTTGAGGTAGCTGCGTTCGGCGCCCGCCCACGCGCGTGGCTCGATCGTTTCTCCGACCTCGTCGTACGCGCCGAGCCAGGCGAACGTGATCCGCTCGTGGCCGACCAGACGATCACACGTCATCGTCTCGAGGTCGGCCCGCGAGCCAGCCGCGTCGATCGCGCTATCGATCCGTCGGTCGAGGTCCGCGAGCGCTTCGAGGCGATCGAGTCGGACTGCCTGCGCGTCGATCGCCTCGTCACGGACTGTCAGTCGCCGCTCGCGCTCGCGGCGATCCAGCGCCGTGCGAACGAGCGCTGCGGCGACTGTGAGCTCCCCATCCGCACGCGCGGGCCGTCCGTCGATCGCGGCGAGGACGGCCCCGTGCTCTCCCAGCGGGAAGACGACGCCGCGAGCGTCGCCCGTCGAACCCGCTGCCGACGGCTCCGGACCCAGCTCCGCGACGGATGTCGCCTCTCGATCGACGAACGCCTGCCAGATCGCTCCCGCCTCGAGCGTTGGCGCCGGCTCCGGGCCGTCCCGGTCGCCGAACGTGCCGGCCCGAGCGGTACGCCGGAGCGCGTCCTCGTGGTCGTCGTACAGGTAGATCGCCGCGGCCGCGACCCCTTCGAGATCGGCGACGACGTCGACGGCTCGCCGGGACGCCTCCCGGATCGTCCCGGCGTCCTGGAGTGTTTCGGAGAGCGCTCGAAGGCCGCGACACGACGTCCTCGGTCGGTCGTGATCGTCGCCGATCCCGCGCTGGCGGCGGAGAGTTCGTTCGAGCGGGGCTGTTCGTCGGTCGGTGCCAGTGAGATCGAGCAGACGACATAGATACGTCCCCGGTTCGACTGCGGTCACCGACCGCTGGACCGGGACGAGCCGCCCGTTGGCCCGCTCGCCGAGCGCGTCGTCGACCGCCGAGCCGCGGCGCCTGACGGTCTCGCGTACCGCGTCGGTCGCCCCGGTGCCGCGATCGGTCGGGAACAGCTTTGCCCACCGCTTGCCGACCAGCGCGTCCGGCTCCGTCCCGTAGAGGTCAGCGAACAGCTCGCTGGCGTCGATTGCGCGCAGATCGCCGTCGAACAGACAGCTCCCGCCCGCGGTCGGAAGCGCGTCCTCGGCGTCCTCGTCGATCGGGACGATACCGGACCCAGTCCCGTCGACGATCGACACGAGACGGGACGTGAGTTGCTCGATGTTCTCACCGTCGGCCTTTCGGAGGACGTCGGTCGCCCCCGCAGCTCGCGCCCGCCGAACGAGTTCGCGTCGCGGCGAGCGAGCGAGTACCACGGTCGGAATCTCGGGCCATCGGTTCCTCACTGCCTCGAGAAGCTCGACGCCGTCCCGTCCCGGGAGCTCGGCGTCAGTTACGAGACAGTCGAACTCGCCGTCGGCAAGTCGTCCGAGCGCGTCGCTCGCCCGGGTCACCGTCGTCACCGTGATCTCCTGGGTCGCCTCGAGCGCGTCCGCTGTCGCAGCGGCCGTCTCGCGATCCGGATCGACGTAGAGTATCCGGACGCGTCGGCTCGACTGCGGGCTCGTGTGCGGTACCATTGTTCGTTTTCGTCGTGCGAGCGCTCCTCGCTCGAGGACTCTCGGAGCGATCGGCCGTCCGCGAGAACGGGTTGGCGCTCCCAGCGGAGAGGGTCGATCCGCGGACGCTGGCTCGATCCAGAACCGTCCTGAACCCCGCCGGAGCGGGGTCTGTGCTAGACGTGAGTTTCACCGGTAGCCTCGAGAAAGGACAGCCTTCGATCGTTGAACGAGCGAACCGACGTGGCTAGCCCGGCTGCCACCGCCGAAAACCGGTGGTTCCGGCTGCCACCGTCGAAAACCGATCGTCGAATCCGTGTCGATCGACGTGGAGGAGCCGTTCGGAGGTCGCGCCGATCGCTATCGTCGTCGACGGCTACCGACGTACGTGCCGTACTACTGGTCGATGGCGCCACTGGCGAGGGGCTACTCATTCAGTTACCTCGTTTTCCCGTCCTCGGCGCTACTACCGAGTGGAGCCCGACGATGACGACAGATCGTTCCACCGACGGGGACCGTGACATCGAGACGAACCAGCTCCCCGCTGCAATCGCCGCGACGATTCGAGAGTTCACCGAGTTACGAGCCGTCAGCGCGAGGCGTTCGGATGGCGTTACGGTTCTGGTCGAACCTGCCGACCAACCGTCGGCGCTCGACGGAGACGTGCTCCGTCTCGAGGGCGCCGTTTCGCTTTCGGAACCTGCGCCCGGCCTCGTCCTTCTCTGTTCCGTCGGCGCGCTCTCGACTTTCCGGGACGAATCGGCGGTACGTTCGCGCTCGGCGTTCGCTTCGTCGGTTCAGTGGCTGGTCTCCGAGGCGTGTCGAAACGGCGTCGACGTCCGCGGTAGCTGGTCGCTGCGGACCGAGGAGACGTTCCCCGACTTCGAGGTCGAGATCCTCGAGGTCGAGAAACCGATCCGAAGGGACGAGTCCTCATGACACCCTCCAGTCTATGATACACAGAAGATATGAATGATGGTAATAATACAATAATTGTGGTGTTAGTATATTATATATATATATATATATATATATATATATGTGTGTGTGTGTGTGTGTGTGTGGGTGGGTGTGTGTGCGTCCGCCTTTGTGTGTGTTTGTATTAGCATATTAATGAGTTCCTGGAGGGGGTGTTACATGATTTCGGACGACGCGGCTCCGCTACTGGTTGCCGCTAGGGGTGGGGTTCACACACACCTTTTTCGAAGTGAAATCCCCCTCGCAAGGTCTAGGGAGTCTACCCTCACACCCCTTTTTCGAAATGAAATCTTTCCGTAGAGCACGGAGACGCCGATTCAGGGCCTGGAGAGTCACAGAGACGCCTGTTGTGCGTATCACTTCTCGAATTCATTTCGATCGTGCCGGCTCGAGCAACCGATTCTGAGTCGACACTGGTTGCTCAACGGAAAATCGAGCGGTTCCCCGCTCCCTCTTCGCCGGTTTCATTTCGATAACGGTGTGTGGGTGCTAGAGCCACCGATTTCATTTCGACGATGGTGCCTTCATTTCGACGCCGGTAACTCGCCCGATTTTTCATCTCGATGACGGTGTTCTCATCTCGACGGTGGTGCGCTCACTTCGATACCGGTTCCGAACCGTATCATTTCGAAATGGGTGTCTTCATTTCGGTGATGGTGGCTTCAATTCGATCACAGCACCTTCTCTTCGAAATCGGTATTAGCGGCCAGCGTACATCACAAGCCGTGAATCACAATCCATCAGAGACACTCGGGACGAACGATGATGGATCAGACTCCGAGCCCTCTATCGTCGACGATATTCTCGACGGCGAACGAAAAACCGTCTTCGAGGACAAACAGCTCGTCGACTCGAATACGATCGTCGATCACAACCGGATCTACGGTCGCGACGAACAGCTCGCGGCCGAGGCCCGTGCGTTCCGCGATACGCTCGACGGTGAGCGTCCGCCGGATCTCCTCCTCTACGGACCGAGCGGAACCGGAAAGACCCTCACCGTGAAAGCAGTTGCCGAGAAAGTCAAAGACCGGGCCCTCCAGAACAGCATCGACTTCGATTTCGTCGCGGTCAACTTCAAGACGATGGAGTCACACTCGCTGGATCGGGCCGTCTGGAAGCTTGGCTACCAAACCGCCGAAAAGGCCGGCGTCGCATGGGACATTCCGCGAAAAGGGGTCTCTACCGACGCGAAGTACGTCCGTCTGTACGAAATCGTCGATCGCCACTTCGACGCGCTCGTGTTCATCCTCGACGAGATCGATACCCTCACCGGTCACGCCGGTGCCGACGAACCCGCGTACTCGCGATTGCTGTACAGCCTGAGCCGAGTCATGGCCGAGCAGCACGTCGATACGCTCGTCTCGACGGTCGTTATCACGAACCATCCGAAGTTCCGTGAAAATCTCGACAGCCGGACCGACAGCTCGTACAACCCCACTGGGATCCACTTCTCCGACTACGACGCGAACGAACTCATCGAGATCCTCAACCGCCGGCGTGACGCGTTCAAGGACGGTGCACTCGACGAGGGGGTCGTCGAACTCGTCGCCGCGTACGGCGCGAAAAACGAGGGCGACGCGCGACGAGCGATCGATCTGCTCCGCGACGCCGGAGAGATCGCGAACAGGAACGGAGAGACGGTCGTCACCGAACAGCACGTCCACGCCGCAAACGACTCGGTCGTCAAGAACCGGGTCCTGGAGATCGTCGGCGGAATGTCCCTCCAGAAGAAACTCTCCCTGTACGCCGCGGCCATCGTCGCGGACGTAAGCGACGGTACGGCGCCGAGTCCGGCGGTCTATACGTTGTATCGAGAGATCTGCCAACGGTCCGATCGCGACGTCTACACCCAGGAGACCGTCAACAGCCACATCAACAAAGCGGGAACGTACGGCGTCCTCGAAAGCGAGCGAACGAGCGACGGCTTCAAAAGCGGCGTCCATCTCGTGTTCGCGTTTACCGAACCCGTCGACGCGGTTATCGAGACGCTCGAGGAGGACGACGTCTTCGACGACATCGAACTGGCTACCGTACGGTCGATCGCGCGTCGAGCGCTTCGCAACACCTGATCTGCCCGAAGCCACTACTCAGCGGAACCAATGGTGACGAGACGCCAGCAGATCGTGCTCTGCTCTCGGGTATTCGATAGGAATAGCCCCGACCTGAGGACGAAGCTATTCAAACAGCTACCATCGCCTTGTAGATCGCTCCAAATGCACCGAATAGCGACGAATCGGGTCGGACGACGAAGAAACGACGACGATCGCTCCGCGCGAGACGACCCGTCGGATCGGCCGGCGAACCGATTGTCGGAGCGACCGATGGAGACCAGCGACCATGAACCGATCGAACCAAGCGACGCGTCGGCTTCGCGACCGCCGCTCGGGAACCATCTCAGGCGTTCGTGTCCCTACGGGCGTCGATAGTCTTGAACGGCACGGTTCGAACGTCGACCGTCGGTATCGCTGCGGTTCCGTGGCCTCCTGGAACCGTCTCCGCTTCCACTCCACTAAACGATGAACCTCACAAGCTTCTCTCGTCGGGATGTCCTCACAACGATGGCTAGTACCTCGGTCGCCGCTACCGGTCTCGGTGCAGTCGACGAGGACGACGCCGACGACTGCCACCGGTACGTCGTCGGAACGTCGCCCAACGCCACGACCAGATCGATCTCGAGTGACGCCGTCGCGGTCCACCGAACGTTCTCGTTCGGATCGACCGGCGGTGCGACGGTCTGTACGTGTACCGACGGCGTGGCTGCCGAGTACGAGACCCGAAGCGACGTGCGGTACGTCGTGCCCGACCACCGCCGACACGCGATCGGTCCCGCTGCCGTCGCGAGCGAGCGCTCGAGCGCCACCTTCGAGCCCGTCCCCGGGGAGGATCAGGTCGTCCCCTGGGGGATCGAACGCCTCGGCGTCGACTCGCTGCCGGACGACTCGAGCGGCGACGCGACCGTCGCCGTCCTCGACACCGGGATCGACCCCGACCACGAGAGTCTCGCGGTCGACGACGGCGTTTCGTTCGTCGACTGCGAGGACGGCTGTGACGACGACTGGGACGACGACGGCGTCCACGGCACCCACATCGCCGGAACCGCCGCGGCCGTCGACAACGACGTCGGCGTCGTCGGCGTCACGCCGACCGCGGAGCTGTGTGCGGTCAGGGTCCTCGACGGCGACGGCGGCGGACACGACTCCGAGATCGCCGCGGCCATCGAGTGGTGTGCCGACGAGGGGATCGACGTCCTCACGCTGAGCCTGGGCGGCCCCGAGCCCGGCCCGATCCTCGAGGACGCAATCGAGTACGCCTACGGGAACGGCGTCCTCGTCTTCGCGGCCGCCGGCAACGCGGGTCCGGACGGGGATACTGTCGACTACCCGGCCGCCTACGACGCCTGTATCGCGGTCGGTGCGACGGACCTTCGCGACGAGGTCGCCGACTTCTCCGCACGCGGGGAGGGTCTCGAACTCGTTGCTCCTGGCGTCGACGTCGTTTCGACGTCACCCGGCGACGAGTACGAGACGATGGACGGGACATCGATGGCCGTCCCTCACGTCGCGGGGCTGGCGGCACGGCTGCGCGACGCGGGGGTCCCCCACGCCGCGGACACCGACGACGCCGACGATCCGGGCGGCGTGCGCGGAATCCTCCGCGAGACTGCCCGCGACCTGGACACAGACGAACATGCACAGGGGTACGGGCTGATCGACGCCGCGAGCGCGCTCGACGCCGTCGAGGCGATCGTCACGGAGGAGGCGACCGCGGTGCGGGCCTCACGGGCGACGCTCGAGGGATCGCTGCGCACGCCCGCGGACGGCGACTCGGCTGCGGCGTTCTTCGAGTGGCGGCCGGCCGACGGGGACGGCTGGTCGGCGACCGACCCCGAGACGGTCTCCGAGGGAGAATCGTTCGCAGCGACCGTCGACGGCCTCGATCCCGAGACTGCCTACGAGTTCCGGGCCGTCCTCGACTCCGACGAGGACGAGGAGACGGGAGCGATCGCGACGTTCGCGACCGGAGCCGACGAGCTGGCAGTCGAGACGGGGGACGTGAGCGCCGTCGACCACGAGTCGCTGCGGTGTGTCGGCGAGCTCGAGGGGCTCGCCGACGAGGCCGTCGAGGTCGGTTTCGAGTGGCGCGAGGCCGGCGACGACTCGTGGACGGCGACCGACGACGCGGAACGGGAGGGGATCGGCGAGTTCGAGGACGACGTCTCCGGACTCGAGGCCGAGACCGCCTACGAGGTCCGGGCCGTCGCGGCGGGCGACGGCGAGACCGCGACGGGCGAGGCTCTCTCGATCGAGACCGATCCGGAACCCGGGGTCCCCGAGATCGAGCGCCTCGAGGCCTCGGACGACAGCTCCCAGCAGTTCGTCAGCGCGTCGGTCGAGTGGACGGTCACCGATCGGGACGGCGACCTCGCGGAGCTCACCTCCGAGCTGCGCTACGCCGACGAGACGACGGTTCTACATGGCGTCACTTCGGAGCTCGAGGACGGCGAGGAAAGCGGGAGCCACGCGCTCAGAAACACGGATCGGGTCGAAGGAGCCGGCGAGGAGTACGAGGTTACGATAACGGCGAGCGATCGTGAGGGGAACGTCGTCGACGCGAGCGAGCGACTCGTCCTCGACGAGCGCTCTCCTGCGCCGTCGATCGACACGTTCGAGGTCGAGCAGACGGAGTTTCTGGGGACCCCGAGCGCCGTCGTCGAGTGGGGAGTCTCGGACGAGGGTGGCGAACTCCGGGAGCTCGAACTCGAGTTACGTCTCGTGGACGGCGACGACCCTCTCGACGACGCCTCACCGATGGTTCGTGGCGAGGAAGCGACCGGCGAGCGGCGGCTCACCGGGGACGACGACGAGCGCGGGGAGTACGAGGTGGTAATCTCCGTCGCCGACTACTTCGGACAGACGACGACCGAGACCGAGCGGGTGACCCTCGGGGAGTGAACGGCTCCCGGTCGGGGACCGACGTCTATCGGCTCGTTCGGACGAGCGACCTCGGTGTGGCACTGAAACGGCCAGCACTCGTAGAGCGACCGATGATCGGGTCCGACGTAGCGATCGAGACGGCAGTGATGGCGAACGGAGCGGTGCCGACGGCGTTCCGAACTGGACGGCATCGGCTGTGTCCGACCACTGGGTGGGGAGGTGGTCCTTCGTGAGCGCAGACGGTCCGCTCGAGGACGGGAGCACCGACCCGGCCCTCGAGACATCGACCCGGGTCGAGTGGTCCGGGGCGGACGCGACCGATCCGTCGCTCTCCCGGGGCGGAACCGCTGCGTCGAGCGAGCCACCGACGGGGTCGCGGAACCTCGGCGGGCGCTGTCCTCGTTGCCGGGAACGCCTCGAGAGTCGCCTGCGGGCGCGGTACGACGACGAGCTGACCGCCCGGCTCGTCCTCGTCGGGTACTGTCGGAACTGTACCTACCACGCCGAGAGCACGCGACTCGGATTCGAGATGCGCGAAGTGCGCCTCTGAGCGCGGGACGCGGTGTCCGAGCCACCCGTCTCATTCGACGTCGGCGAGCGCCAGGGCGTACGTCGAGCTGATCCACGCTTCCGAACGGTGCTCGTCGTAGATGACGGTTTCTTCGTCCTCGGTACGGTACGTCCCGATTGCGGCGGACGGACCGGGGAGCTCCGGATCGGGATCGGCGGATGCGGGATCGGACGGTGACATGGGATTCGACTCCTCGTTTCGCACTCGAACCAACGCGACTCGAGCGAAAGAAGCCGGAGCCGAGACACCTTCCCGCCGGCAACCGAACCACGTCGAGCCGCGATCGGGGCGTTTGGATGCGACCGACGCTTACTGTGAACGACTCGGTCGGCCGTCGAGGAAGACGAGCGAGTCGTCGACGTCCGCGGCTCCGTCGATCGCCCACACTTGTCGACGACCGACGAGATCGTCTCGCGGTCCGCCTCGAGGACGAACAGGTCGGGGCAGTAGTCCCCGACGTGGCTGTGGTCGGTCGCCGCGACCGCCTCGTCGAACTCGTGGCGCAGCGCCGCCACACGGCGCTCGACGCTCGGCGTTCCGACGTCGTAGCGCACGTCGACCGTCCCCGCGAGCGCGCCGTCCTCGACCCGATCGTCCGTGAACGCCTCGAGTAGCGCTCGCGTGCTCTCCCGAACGACCTCGCTGCGGCCCGTGTACTCGTGTGCCGACGCGTGGGCGTCGAGCCGTTCGAGCAACTCCTCCGGCATCGAGACGCTGACGACTGGCATATGCTAAGATGGTAGGATAAATTAATAGTATTTGTTATTCAATAACGGGGACGTATATAATAACTAACCTTAACAAGCAGACGGACAACATTCACAAGTAGCTATGAGCAACGACCGCATTCCGGTGACCGTTCTGAGCGGCAGTCTCGGCGCCGGCAAGACGACCGTCCTCAATCACGTCCTGACCGCCGACCACGGCCTCGACGTCGCCGTCGTCGTCAACGACATGGGTGATGTCAACGTCGACGCCGAGCACGTCACCCAGCAGTCGGATCTCGGCGGGGAGGAAGAGATCATCGAGCTGTCCAACGGCTGCATCTGCTGTCGGCTCCGGGGCGACATGCTCGACGAGGTCGGGCGGCTCGCGGACCGACGGGAGTTCGACTACCTGCTGGTCGAGTCCTCAGGGATCTCTGAGCCGATCCCGGTCGCCCAGACGTTCGCGATGGGCTTCGAGGACGCGGAATTCGATCCAACTGACACCTACGTGCTCGACACGATGGTGACGGTCGCGAACGCCCACAGCTTCTGGGAGTCGTTCGACTCCGGGGAGGCGCTGGCGGCGGAGACCCCCACCGGGGAGTCGGGCCGGGTTCCCGAGACCGTGCTCCTCGATCAGATCGAGTTCTGTGACGTCCTCCTGCTGAACAAGTGCGACCTCGTCCCCGACGACGCGCTCGATGAGATCGAGGCCGTCCTCGAGCGGCTCCAGCCGCGCGCGAAGATCGTCCGCACCGAGTTCGGGAACGTCGACCCCGACGAGATTCTTGGCACGGAGCGGTTCGATTTCCAGGAGGCGTCGAACTCCGCCGGCTGGAAACACGAGCTCCAGCACGATCACCACCACGATCCCCAGGAGGAACACGGCGTCACCTCGTTCGTCTACGAGCGCCGGCGCCCGTTCCACCCCGAGCGGATCGCACAGTTGCTCTCGGAGCTGCCCGACGAGCTGATCCGCGCGAAGGGGTTCTTCTGGAGCGCCGGCCGCGAGGACGTCGCGATGGGCGTCGACAAGGCGGGACCCTCCGTCCGCGCGGGTCCCTCCGGCCAGTGGCTCGCGAACCTCCCTGAGGCCGAACGCGAGCAGTACTTCGCGGCCCGACCCGGGCTCGAGGACGACTGGGACGAGGAGTGGGGCGATCGGATGACGCGGCTGGTCTTTATCGGCCGCGAGTTCGACGACGAGACGCTGATCGAGCGGCTCGACGACTGCGTGCTCACCGATAGGGAGATGAACGACGACTGGTCGACGTACGACGATCCGTTCGAACCGGAAGAACGACGTGAGCTCGCGCTCGCGAACGAGTAAATGCCCGTTCCGGTTACCATCCTCTGTGGCGAGCTCGGCGCCGGGAAGACGACGCTGCTCTCGGGGCTGCTCGAGTCCGCGGACCGCGAGATCGCCGTGCTGGTCAACGACGTCGGCGAGGTCAACGTCGACGCGGACCTCGTGGAAGCGCGCACCGACCTCGAGACCGGCGACGAGGTCGTCGCCCTCGAGAACGGCTGTATCTGCTGTAGCCTCGGGAGCGAGCTCTCCCGGGCCGTGATCCAGCTCTGGAAGGAACACGAGTTCGACCACCTGGTCGTCGAAGCGTCGGGGGTCGGCGAACCGGAACCGATCGCTCGGCAGTTCGTCCGCGGCCCCGCGGGCGGTCCCTACGATCTCGAGGCCGTCGTCACCGTCGTCGACGCGCGGCGGTTCCACGATCGGTTCGCCGACGGCGACGACGTACCGGTCCAGCAGGGAGCCGACGAGGAGGGAACGCGTCCCCTGTCGGATCTCGTGCTCGAGCAGGTGGAGTTCTGTGACCTGCTCGTGGTGAACAAGTGCGACCTCGTCGACGACGAGGAACGCGAGCGAGTCACCGCTCTGCTCGAGACGCTCCAGCCCCGCGCGGAGATCGTGACGACCGAGTACGGCGACCTAGAGCCCGACGTCCTGCTCGAGAGCGAGCGCTTCGAGCTCGAGACGGTCCGGGATTCGGCGGGCTGGAAGCGCCAGATCGAGGCCGATGCCGCCGAGGACGGCCACGAACGGGACGACGATGAACACGACCAAGGACACGATCACGAACACGACCACGCTCACCCGCCCGAACGGTACGGGATCGAGGTCGAGGGCTACCACCGCCGCCGTCCGTTCCACCCCGAGCGATTCGTCGAGTTACTTCGCTCGCTTCCCGATGGACTCGTGCGCGCGAAGGGACTCACGTGGATCGCCGGCCGCGAAGACCAGGCGATCACGGCGAGCACTGCTGGCGCCGAAACCACGCTCGAGGTGACCGGACGATGGATCGCCAGTTTCTCCGAAGATCGACAGGAGACGTACCGCCAGGGCCAACCCGATCTCGCGTGGGACGAGGACCACGGCGATCGGGAGATCCGGCTGGCGCTCATCGGCCGCGATATCGACTGGGACGTCCTCGAATCCCGGCTCGACGACTGCCTGCTGACCGACACCGAGATGGCGGCCGACTGGAGCGACTCCGAGAACCCCGCACCGACGTGGATGGGCGAGACAATGACGGTATCGAGCACTGACGACCCGGAGGCGTCGACCCGATGACCGCACCGCTTCGGGGGCAGGAATTATCGCCCTCCGGTATGGAGGTACGCGTATGACGACCGACCGCGCAGACCGACGGAGCACCGACGACCACGGCCACGACATCATCGACCCGCTCTACGTCGGGATCGTCACGGTCTCGAGTTCCCGCGCCGCCGAGGCTGGCGACGACCCCGACGACCCCGGCGGCGACACGATTCAGGCGTGTTTCGAGGACGCGGGCCACGAGGTCCGAGAACGCGTCCTGGTTCGGGACGACTACTCCGCGATCCGCACCGCGGTTCGGAGCCTCGTCGCCCGCCAGGATATCGACGTCGTCTGCACGACGGGCGGCACCGGCGTCACGGCCGACGACGTCTCGCCCGAGGCGACGTCCTCGCTGTTCGAACGCGAGCTGCCGGGCTTCGGCGAACTCTTTCGGTCGCTGTCCTGGGACGAGGTCGGTACCCGGGCGATGGCCTCGCGGGCGACCGCGGGGATCGCCGTCGACACGCCCGTCTTCTGTCTCCCCGGGAGCACGGGTGCCTGTAGTACGGCCTGTGAGGAGTTGATCGTCCCCGAAACGCCCCACCTCGCGGGGCTGGCGACGCGCCACCGCGAGGGCACGACCGAGCAGACGCTCGACGACTACGAGGACTGACTTCCTCCCACGACTGAAGTCGTGGGTGTTCTCCTCGAACCTCTGTAACGCCTCTCGTCCCGGTGTTGTTATTTCGAAGGCGCTCGCTAGCAGCCGTCGGAACGCCTGAAATAGCTCTTATTGGTGCTCGGGTCTCAGTCTTCCATGCTATGTGCCATCACTTCGAATCCGTCGACGAACTCGACGCCGAGGAGCGGGCGGACGTCCTCGAGTCCCACAGCGACGAGGAGCTCGAAGCCGAGCTAAGTGAGGACGAACTCGAGGCCCTGACTGCGTAGTCGAACCATCGCTTTTTCTCGGGCAAAACAGACAGCAAGCGTTAACTATTGTGACCGGGTTCGTTCGACTCAAGGGCCCTTAGCTCAGTCTGGTTAGAGCGCTCGGCTCATAACCGAGTGGTCGATGGTTCGAATCCGTCAGGGCCCACGTATCTCGCGGCGAACAATCCGTGAGCCGCGAGTACGGGATCGCTGGCGGTTCGAACCAGACTGAGGTTCTGCGAGTAACGCGAGCAGGTTCTCAGGCGAGGTTCGAATCCGTCAGGGCCCATCGATTCTGTGAGGGCGGCGAATACTGCGATCAACGGTTCGACTCGCTTCGTCCGGAGCTCGAATCCCTCTGTCGGTCCCGTGACCGAGCGCCAGTGTTCGACTCCGCCATCGTTACGGCTGAATTATATATGCCATAACGCGGGTAACTGCTGGCGATACCGTGTTCGACAGCCGAGGACGCAACGACCGGCGAGATCGCGCTCGCCGCGTTCGAGTCGTCCCGCGGCCGTCGGCGCGCAATACAGCTATGCATTCGAACGCATCTACGCAGAACGGACGGAGTAGTGACACCGAACGAGCGGTCTCGCCGGTGATCGGCGTCGTCCTCATGGTCGCGGTAACGGTCGTCCTCTCGGCCGTGATCGCGGGGTTCGTGATGGAGATGGGCGACGGGATGGAGGATTCGCTGGAAGCGACGGGCGCGGCGTCGTTCGATTTCGACGCGGACGACGGCGTGATGACGGTCTCGCTGGTCTCGGAAGGAAACGCCGACGAATGGGAGATCGTCGGTGATGTCGAGGACTCTCCGGTGACCGAAATTAACGGGGCAGGCGAAGCCGTGACTCTTGCCTGCTCCGACGACACTGGCAACGACGACAGCACCGACGGCGAAAGCAACGAGGAGCTTACCGCTGCCGAGACCGGAACAATAAGCGTCACGGCCTCGATCGACGGCGGTAGCTCGACCGTCATCGGCGACACGGAGTACGACTGTAGCGATGTAGCCGACTAACGGTCGCGTCGTCAGTCCTCAGCCGCGGCGAACTCCTCGAGCAGCGTCTCGCAGAACGCCTCGAGATCGTCCGGGTTGCGGCTGGTAATCACGCCGTCGTCGACGACGACCGCCTCGTCGACCCACTCGCCGCCGGCGTTTCGAATATCTGTTTCGAGGCTCTGATAGGAGATCAACGTCCGTCCGTCGACGACGTCGGCCTCGACCAGCACCCACGGACCGTGACAGATCACGGCGACAGGTTTGTCCGCCGCGAGGTGCTCCCGGAGCAGGTCGACGGCGTCGTCGTCCGTCCGGAGAGTGTCGGCGCCGACGGTTCCGCCGGGAACGATCAACGCGTCGTACTCGTTGGCGTCCTCGAACGTCCGATTGACCTCGTAGCTGCCGTCGGATTCGAGATCGTTGTTGACGGTTTCTGCTCGCCGGTCTCGGAGCTCAGCACGTCGACGGTTGCGCCGGCGTCCGTAACGGCGTCTCTCGGTTCGGTGAACTCGACCTCTTCGCTCCCGTCGGGTGCGAGGAAGATTCCGACGCTCACACCTTCGAGTTTGGCAGTTTCGCTTATCAGAGATGCCGTCGGCTCCGAGACGGACAACCGTTGGACCTGCCGTTGCAACCACTGGCCGGTCGCCGTGTTGCCGGGAGCCGCTTCGCTGTTCGGCCCTTTGCCAGTCGCCGATCGGCAAGGCTGCCGCTAGCTGTCCTCCGTGGCCGGAACTGCGGCCCGTCGACTAGGTATCGACGTACTGCGATTCCCAGTCGCGGCGCTCTTCGATCGCCTCGTGACCGTTGTCGCTGATCGCGTAGTAGTTCGTTCGTCGATCGAGCTCCCCTTTCTCGACGAGTTCCTTGTTGACAAGGGTGTCGAGGTTCGGATACAGTCGCCCGTGGTTGATGTCGCTACTGTAGTAGGTCTCGATCTCTTCTTTGATATCCTGGCCGGATGGTTGGTCCGCCCCTGCGATTACGTACAGGAGATCTCGCTGGAAGCCGGTCAAATCGTCCATACTTTACCTATCAACCCCTACCAGAAACACTCTATTTGTTATCAATCACGTATTACGTCTGTTGCAGCGGTTGGGGAGGCACTAGGCCGTTTGCAACTGATGTGATGGTACCTATACGCTCCGTAACCGGTCGGTACAGCGAGCGTTTCGTGATTTATCCGTGGCTGGGATGAAATCCGGAGAGAACTCCCAAAAGCGTCGAATACGGCATCTCGGCCTTCGAAACAGTCTGTTAGTAATGTTTTATCGACGTTGCAGATGGTTCGATAGTCGAGACAGTCCATAGTAATAGAATTGTACCGAATATATTCGGTATCCTGGACGGTACCGGTCACCACGGTGGGGAATCGGGGAACGGGGACGAGACGGCACCGTTTAGCCCCCTGGTCCGCGAGACCGAATATATGGACGACCGCCGTGCGACACCGTCGATCGCGCAGGTTTCGTTGATCGGGCTGTTCGTCGCCGTGCTGGCTACCGCGCAACTGACCGCTTCGAAGGTGCTCGCGTTCGATCTTCCCGTGTCGTTGCCGGTAACCGGAGCGGAGCTTGTCTTGCCGGGCGCGGCGCTTGCGTACGCGCTTACCTTTCTGGCGAGTGACTGTTACACCGAACTGTACGGACGCCGTGCAGCCCAGATCGTCGTCAACGTCGCGTTCGCGTTGAACTTCGTGGTGCTGGCGCTGGTCTGGTCGACGATCGCGGCGCCGGCCGCCGAGACGAGCGTCGACCCGGACGCGTTCGCGACGGCGCTTGGCGCCTCGACGAACGTCGTCCTCGGAAGTCTTCTCGCCTACCTCGTCAGCCAGAACTGGGACGTCTGGCTCTTTCACCGGATTCGAGACCGAACGGGTCGGAAGAAACTCTGGTTACGAAACCTCGTCTCGACGGGCACCAGCCAGGCGATCGATACCGTCATCTTCGTCTCGATCGCCTTCGCCCTCGCACCAGCCGTGCTCGGCGTCGGCGAGGTGCTCCCTCTCGAGGTGTTGCTCGCGCTGGCGGTCGGCCAGTACCTGCTCAAACTCGGGATCGCGGTCTTGGACACGCCGATCGTCTACGCCGTCGTCTCGTTCGTTCGCTCGCGCGAATCGGCCGACACCGAGGAGGCCCACGCCGCGTGAGCGTCGACCCGAGCGGGAGGATTTAGTAGCCGGCAGCTAAGCCACCGATATGGACGAGCGAATCCGTGAACACGCTGCGGTGCTGGTCGACTGGAGCGCCCGCGTCGAGGACGGAGACGACGTGGTCCTCTCGGCCGGTCCCGACGCACACGAGCTGGCGGTCGCCGTCGCTGAGGAGCTGGGCGAGCGAGGCGCGAACCTGCTCGCGACGTACAGCTCCGGTGAAATCACGCGCGCGTATCTGACGGCCCGCGACGACGAGGACGGCTTCGAGGAACCCGCCCACGAACGGGCGCTGCTCGAGGCGGCCGACGTCTACCTCTCGCTGGGCGGGGGCCGGAACACGAGTGCGACGGCGGACGTCCCGGGAGAAACCCGACAGAAGTACCGCAGCGCCCGAAAGGCGGTCCGTGAGGCGCGATACGATACGCGCTGGGTGTCGACGGTCCATCCGACCCGATCACTCGCCCAGCAGGCGAACATGAGCTACGAGGCTTACCGGGAGTTCGCCTACGACGCGATCCTCCGGGACTGGGAGTCCCTCGCCGAGGAGATGGGGCGGCTCAAGACGCTACTCGACGAGGGCTCGGCGGTTCGACTCGTCTCTCAGAACACCGATCTCACGATGCGGATCGACGGCCGAACCGCCGTCAACAGCGCGGCGTCGGTCGCGTACGACTCCCATAACCTCCCGAGCGGCGAGGTCTTTACCGCGCCGTACGGTACCGAAGGCGTGGTCGCCTTCGACGTCCCCATGACGATCCGCGGCGAGCCCGTCGAGGACGTCCGCCTCGAGTTCGAGGACGGCGAGGTCGTCGATCACACCGCCGAGCGAGGTGAAGCGGTGATCGGGGACGTCCTCGAGACTGACGCGGGCGCGCGGCGACTGGGCGAGCTCGGCGTCGGAATGAACCGCGGCATCGACCGCTACACGGACAACATCCTCTTCGACGAGAAGATGGGCGAGACCGTCCACCTCGCGGTCGGACGGGCCTACGACGCCTGTCTGCCCGAGGACGAGTCGGGCAACGACTCGGCGGTTCACGTCGACCTGATCACCGACGTCTCCGAGGACTCCCGTCTCGAGATCGACGGCGAGGTGGTCCAGCGAAACGGCCGGTTCCGCTGGGAAGACGGATTCGAGTCCGAAGACGGTCGGAGCCGCTGAGAGTCGGGCTGGCCGATCGGCCACCCGTCGTGCGATCGGTGTCCCACCCGGGTCAGTTACCCCGTCGAGACGGTCTGACGTCCTCCCACGACGTCAGTCGTGGGCGTTCGCACCGTTCAGCGGGTAACTCCCCCCTATCAGTCGTTAGGGACCTGTTATCATCGTTATCTCCCCGGGAGACGGGGGAAGCAACTGCATAATAAAACCCGATCCCGACGTTCGTTCGAGTACCGCCATAACCGGTGGCGGAAGTAACCGGTTGGGGCGACCGCTGCACGTCCCGATCTCCGCTTGTCACAGTTGTCTGCCCGCCCCGCCGGAGGCGGAACGTATCCGGCAACTCACCGCTTCCGTGACGTTGACACCCCTCGAGAGTCTACGCTAGGTATGCGCGATCGGATCCGGGCCGGAGCCGCGATCTACAACGACGGCTACTACCACGCGGCACACGACGCCTGGGAGGAGCGCTGGCTCGAACTCGAGGACGGTACCGACGACGAGCGACTGCTCCACGGGCTGATTCAGTTCACCGCCGCCGTCTACCACGCTCGCAACCGCAACTGGGAGGGGGCGGTCGGGCTCGCGGACAGTGCTCGCGAATACCTTGCCGCGGTGCCGTCGGACTACCGGGGCCTTCGGCTCGACTCGATCCGTCGGGCGCTCGCGGATCTCGCTGCGGATCCCGCCGTCCTCGAGCGTCGTTCTCCACCGTCGATTATCCACGAAAACGGGGTGCCGAGACTCGCGGCTCTGAATCTCGACGAAACGGCGATCGCTGCGACCGTTCTGGCCGAGGAGTTCGGATTCGACCCGGAGCCGATCGACCGCGCCCGGACGTACGCGCGACGGGATCTCGATGCCGGCGAGGACGACAGTCGGTTCATCTCGTTGTTGTTCGATTTCGTCCGCGAACGGGACCACCGCGGGCTCGTCTACCGACGGCTGAGCCAGCACGCCGACCGACGGCGCGCTCGGGAGAACGACGTCGAGGGGCTGTTCTGATCGAGGATGGGACTTACACGAGGTACAGGCGAAAGCCCACGACGTCAGTCGTGGGATGAAGCCGTCACACCGAGTCGTCGTCAGCGTGTTCGGCCGAGTTATCTCTGGGTTCGTAGCCAAGCACCTCGCGGGCGCGGTCGATCGAGTAGTACTTTCGGTCGTTGTCGGAGATGCCGTAGACGATCTCGTAGCCGTAGTCGGCCTGGATACAGCGATCGAACAGGTGCGCACAGTCACGGTAGGAGAGCCACATCGCCTGGCCGCGCTCGTAGTCGATCGGCGGATGGCCCTTCGTGAGGTTTCCGATACGGACACAGACCACCGAGAGGCCGTACTCGTCGTGGTAGTATCGTCCGAGCGACTCGCCGGCAGCCTTCGACACCCCATAGAGGTTGCCGGGCCGTGCCAGCTCGGAGCCGTCGAGCAGGTAGTCGTCGTCCGAGCGGTACATTTCGGGCGTTCGCTCGTCGGTCTCGTAGGCACCGACGGCGTGGTTCGAGGAAGCGAACGCGACCTTCTCGACGCCCGCGTCCGCGGCCGCCTCGAAGACGGTCTGGGTGCCGTCGATGTTGTTCGTTAGAACGCTGTCCCACGGCGCTTCCGGGCGCGGATCGCCCGCGAGATGGACAACGACGTCGATTCCTTCCATCGCCTCCCGAACCGTCTCCTCGTCGGTGATGTCGCCGATGACGAACTCCCCCGGCTGGTCGTCGGTCGGCGGATCGCGGTCCATCAGGCGCCACTCGTGGTCGTCAGCGAGGCCACCGAGGATGGCCTGCCCGACCCGCCCCGCAGCCCCCGTTAACAGGACTGACTGTGCCATTCGTTCGGTGTGAGGGAAAGCGTCGGTAAGTAACGTGCGGTTCGCACCCGTCCGGAGCTACCGCAATTCCCTTCCTCCCTGGCTCCGAGCTACCAGGTATGTCGGAGGCGACACACACGGACGCGCAGGCGGCGTGTTTCGAGGCCGGGATCAAGTTCGGGACGCTGTACCACCAGTTCGCTGGAACGCCGGTCGCGCCCGAGAGCGCGGCCAGCCTCGAGACGGCCATCGAGGAAGCCATCGAGAACCAGCCCTACTGTACGGACGCGACCGTCGAGATCCGACGCGGGGAGCTCGAACGCGAACTCGCCGCCTCGACCGCCGAATACACGGAACTGACGGGCCGGTTTCTCGAGGTCGAGATCGTCGTCGACTACGAGGGCCATGAGGTCGTCAGCCGCATGGAGATGGAGGACGGCTACCCGTTGATGCGGCTCGTCTCGGTCCGCGACGCCTCTTGAGCGCCGCTCTCGATTCGCCTGCAGTCGTACGGACGCTCGGAACGACGGTCCGTTCGACCCCGTCGCGTTCGGGGCATTCCTTTCGAAGTTCGATCCCCGTTCGGTCGGTATCGGCCCATCAGTGCCCGTTTTCACTTTCACTTTCGGGCTACCTTTTAAACACGGCGCCGGTGAAGGTGGTGACATGAGTCAAGCGACGCTCGGTGACGACGAGGAACTGTTCGGCGAAGCGGCCAGCGAGATGCGCGAGGACGTCGAGTCCTCGCTCGAGCAGGCCTGGAGCGAGCTGCCGGCGGCCGACGACGTCTGGGAGAGCGACGCCGAGAACGTCCTCGGCGTGCTCAACGGGCTCAAATCCGCGCTCGACACCGGCGACGCCGAGGCACACCTCCGTGACGCCAAGAAGTGGTACACGATGGGCCAGCGTGCCGACGCCTTCGAGGACGCCGACGACCTCGAGGCCGAGATCGAATCGCTCGAGGAGACGATCGCTGACGTCTCGGCGGCCGGCGAGCAGGCCACCGATCTCGCCTCGACGATCCCCTCGCTTCGCGGTGCGCTCCAGGAAGCCGAGTCCGAGACCGAGGACGAGGAAAGTGCGGAGACGAGCGAGGAGACGGCCGACAACGACGACGACGAGGACGACACCGACGAGACGGTGGCTGACGAGGAAAACGAGGAAGCGTAACCGTTCGCTTCGGCCCCGTCGGTGCCGCTACCGTCGCTGGGGCCGCGAGACGTCCCGCTCGGCAACGGTCTCGAGGAGCCGAACCAGGGAATCGGCCGCAAGCTCGAGCAGTTCTTCGCCCCGCCGTTCGTCGCCGTCGGTCGGATCCCCGACCACGCCATTGTCGGTAAACTCCGCCGAATCGTACGCCAGGTTCGCGTAGCTGGTCCACTCCCCCCAACCGTCGGCGGCACCGTCGCGGGCGTCCTCGAGCCGATTCTCACGGACGAGCTCCGGGTCGACGTGACGAACCAGCGACGTCTCGAGGGGACCGCCGTGGCCCATGTCGCTTGCGTGCTCGCCGACGGCCTCGAACCAGGTGTACGGGACGGCGTAGGCCTCGCTGCTCCGGGTCAGTCTGCCGCCGACCTCCCGGAGTGCGTCGATGTTTCCGCCGTGCCCGTTCACGAGAACGACGCGGTCGAAGCCGTGGTGGGCGAGGCTCTCGACGGACTCCCGGACGTAGCTTCGGAAGGTGTCCTCGGAGACCCACATCGTCCCGGCGAACTGGCGGTGTTCTTCCGCGACGCCGACGGGGATCGCCGGCGCCCGGACGACCTCGCGGTCGGTCCGTTCGAGGGCTGCGTCGGCGACCGCCTCCGCGGTCAGGACGTCCGTTCCAAGCGGCGCGTGAGGGCCGTGTTGTTCGGTACTACCGACGGGAACGACCGCAAGCTCCGTCTCGAGGTTCCGTACCTCGGTCCAGGTTGCCTCCGAGAGATGCATACCGAACGAACCGAGCGTGCGGCCATGAAACTCCCGGTAACGGGAGCGCGGAGACGGTCTCGATCGCGACGACGACCGGCAAACTGCCGTGGCGTACGCAGGGTCAACTTGTTTGCAGCGCGTGGCGTACTGTTCGAGTATGACCGACGATAGCCGCGAACTTGGAGTCGACCTGAGCGACGTCGAGGAGGACCTCGAGAGCCTCGATTACCCGGTCGAACAGGACGAACTCCTCGAGGAGTACGGCGACGAGGAGGTCGACATGGGCGAGGAGTCGGCCACCCTCGAGGAGCTGCTCGAACCGCTCAACGAGGACGAGTACCAGTCCTACGACGAGGTCGAGCAGGCGATCATGAACATGGTCGGCGACGACGCGATCGGTCGGAAAAACTACAGCGACCGGACCCCGCCCGCGGCGGGCGAGCAGCGCCAGGACGAGGGCGGCCCCGACCAGGAGGGCCAGAGCGGTCAGGAGTCGTTCTAGTCGTCGTCGGCGTCGACCTCGGTGCGGGCCTGTCGTCGCTGGGCCCGTTCGATGAACTCCTGCGGTAGCTCGTCGATCTCGCCGGCCTGTACCCCCCAGAGGTGGGCGTAGAGCCCGTCGTTCGCGAGGAGCTCCTCGTGAGTCCCCCGTTCGTCGATCTCGCCGTCCTCCAGGACGATGATCTGGTCGGCGTCCTTGATCGTCGAAAGGCGGTGGGCGATGGCGAAGGTAGTCCGGTCTTCGGTCAACTCGTCGAGCGAGCGCTGGATGAGCATCTCGGTTTCGGTGTCGACGTCGCTGGTCGCCTCGTCGAGGATCAGGATCTCCGGATCCTTCAGAATCGCTCTGGCGATCGCGACTCGCTGGCGCTGGCCGCCCGAGAGCTTGACGCCTCGTTCGCCGACCATCGTGTCGTAGCCGTCAGGGAGGTTCTGGATGAACTCGTGGGCCTCGGCCGCTTTCGCGGCCGCGACGATCTCCTCGCGGTCGGCCTCGAAGGTGCCGTAGGTTATGTTCTCCTCGACGCTCCCGTAGAACAGGAACGAGTCCTGGCCGACGTAGCCCATCGATCGCCGCAGACTCGCCAGGGAGACGCCCCTGACGTCCTGGTCGTCGATCCGGATCGCGCCGTCGTCGACGTCGTACAGCCGGAGCAGCAGTTTGAGGACGGTCGACTTTCCGGCCCCCGTCGGCCCGACCAGCGCGACGGTCTCGCCGCCGTCGACGTCGAAACTGACATCGTCGATGATGCGCTCGCTGTCGTCGTAGCCGAAGCCGACGTCGTCGTACTCGACGCGTCCCTCCCGGACCTCGAGCTCGTCGGCGTCCTCGTCGCGCTCGATGCGCCCCTCTTCGTCCATCAGTCCGAAGATACGCTCGCTCGAGGCCTCCGCGCGCTGGTACATGTTGATCACCTGGCCGAACTGGGCCATCGGCCAGACCAGCTGCTGGGTGTACATGATGAACGCGACGAAGACGCCGGTCTCGAGGGTGCCAGTAAATGGACCGGGTGCGGTTCCCGTGAACACCCAGTAGCCGCCGACGAGAAACGTCAGCACGAAGCCGATCCCGGAGATCAGCTGAAGTCCGGGGAAGAACTTGATCCGGAGCCAGATGGCGTCCCAGTTCTTGTCGTAGTACTTCCGGGAAACGTCCTCGACGCGGTCGGATTCGTACGACTCGGTGTTCGAGGACTTGATGACGTTGATCCCGCCGAGGTTGTTCTCGAGCCGGGAGTTGACCTTCCCGACCGACGAGCGAACGGCGGCGTACTTCGGCTGGATCTTCTTGACGAAGATGTAGGTGAATATCGCGATCAGCGGCACCGGGGCCAGCGACACCAGCGCAAGCTGCGGGTTGAGCCAGAACAGGAGTCCGGTGATCCCGACGACCATCACGATCAGCCGCGTCGCAGAGTTCATTCCCTCGTTCAGGAACCGCTCGAGCTGGTTGACGTCGTTGCTTAGCACCGACATCATCTCGCCGGTCTGCTTGTTGGCGAAAAACTCCATGTCCAGGCGCTGCATCTTGTCGTAGGTCGCGGTGCGGACGTCGTGTTGGACGCTCTGAGAGAAGGCGTTGAACCCCCAGTTGCGCAGCCAGTGGAAGATCGCCCCGAACGCGAACGAGCCGGCGATCGCAACGACGACGAACCAGAACTGCTCTTCCTGGGTCGTCGGTAGCCACCCCTCCGGCAACACGACGAGCGGGACCTGCTCGTGAAACGGCTGGTCGCCGAAGATCGAGTCGATCGCGACTGCGAGCAACAGCGCGGGCAACAGATCGAGCGCGCGGGCAAAGATACTCGAGATGAGACCGACGGTAACGGAGAACCAGTATGGGCGACCGAAATCGAAGATCAACCGACGCATCGGGCTCTCGACGGACTCCCGTTGTTCCTCGAAGGGATCGTCTTTCTCCCAGTCGATGCCGCTCATTGCGTTCGTCTCCGTGACCGCCGGCAATAAGAGTTCCCTACGAATCGAAATACCGATCAGTCGGCTTCCGAACCGATCTCGACCTCGTCGCCGACCTCGATCCCGGCCTCGTCGGCGTAGCCGATCGGGACCTCGAGGACCCACTGCGCCTGGCCGGTGTACTCCTGGTCGGCGCCGTCCTCGTCGGGCCCGGGCTCGGGGGCGCTGTGGATCGTCGTGATCTCGCGGTCGGCGTCGATGAAGACGATGTCGATGCCGAAGTCCATATCTCGCATCACGTAGGTCCGCTCGTCCTCGCTCCCGTGGACGAACAGCATTCCCTCGCCGTCCTCGAGCGAGTCGTGGTCGCTCAGCCCCGTGTAGCGGTCGGTCGGCGTCTCTGCGATCTCGGCGTCGACTGTGGCTTTGGGCTCGCCGTCCGCATCGAGGACGCGGACCTCGGTTCGCTCCTCGCCCCAGGGTGTTGCCACGACGCCAAGCTGGACGAGCAACAGCGCGACGACGCCGAGTGCCGCAACGACGAGCAGTCCTTTCCAGACCCGCTCGAGAGCCATACCCCTGCTCCGACTCGAGAAAGTAAAGGTTATTCGGACGGGGCGACTGGGTTCGGATGCGGGCTCGTGGTCTAGCTGGTTATGACGCGGCCCTTACAAGGCCGAGGTCGGTGGTTCGAACCCGCCCGAGCCCATTTCTCTGGCGAACAATCCGTAAGCCAGAGAAATGTCTGTGAGGACGGTTCGAACTAGCCAAGACGCGCGCAGCAAAGCGAGCACGTCTACAGGACTCGAAATCGAAGCGTCCCTGCGAGACGTTACGCGAAAGCGGGCGTCTACGTTGCCGCGTCGATTGCTGGCTCGGGCGGTCGATCCACGTCTCGCGTGTAGCCGTCCATTGGCTCGAGTAGTGCTCCCATAGGATCGGGAAGTCAGTGCTTGAGTCGCGCCACGTTCTCCCGGATCTGGCCCAGAATTCCCTCGCCGGTGTCGGCTTCCAGCGCCGAATGGAGCGTCGAGTCCTCTGGCTCGTCCTTGACGACGACCCGGAGGTACGGCTCGAGCTGTTCGAAGTTGTCCGACAGGACGACCGTATGGTTCTCCTCGTCGTGATCGACGACGCCCGCGTCGGCCAGTTTCGGTACGTGACACTGCACCGACGAGACGTAAACGCTCTTGTACTCGTTTTTCGCAACCTCGTCTGGAGGGACGTCGTGTTCCCAGCCGGCGACCCGTTCGGCTACCCGCGAGAGCTCGATCGGTCCTTCCCGTCCTCGGAGCGCGTACAGGAGGTACCGTCGTCGACGGTTTGCCAGCAGCTCGAGGATCGTGTCCGCCGATAGTTCTTGATCGTCCCGATCCGAGCCAAGTGCTTCCATAACACACTATTACCTACCGGCGCAGAAAAGGGTGTCTTGAATATCCGAAAAACCAATACACAGTGGTAAATGGACGGTATACTCGGCATTATTCTCTCCATTACTGTCTGTTCATTTCTATTATTCCGAATTGGGTAGACGAGATTGGAAGTTAATCGATCTCGATCTCGATTCGAAATCCTTTTTTATACCATGGACGGAGATAGAGGTAGGCCGCCTTAGCTCAGACTGGGAGAGCACTCGACTGAAGATCGAGCTGTCCCCGGTTCAAATCCGGGAGGCGGCACTTCTGTTGCGAACAACGACGACGAGCGCGGCGAGTCGTCTGTGAGCAGTAGAATACACCCGGAGGATTTTGAACCCTGGAAGTCATGGCCCGGGAGCGCAGCGTAGCGAGCACCCCGGACTGTCTTCCTCCGGTTCAAATTCGGGAGGCGGCACTTCTCACGACGACTGATCTCGTGAGTGCTATCTGGACACTTGGACCCGTAGCTACACACTCGATCGCACAGCAATCGTGCGATTGGGTGTGCTCCGAGTTTCAGTGGTCCCTCTCGGTTTCAGAGTCGCCGATCGCTTCGACGGCAGTCGCGAACGTGTCGACAAACGTATCGAGATCGCGCTGGTCGAGTGCCGTCGAGAGATTCCCCATCCCTCGAGGGGCGATCAGAACGCCCTCGTTGCGCAGTCGGAGGAACAACTGTTCGGACGGCGGATCGCCCGCAGTCGAGTTCTTGAGGTCGGTGACCCGCTCGTCGGTAAAATGGATCTGGAAAAGCGAGCCGTCGCCTGTGATGCGGATGGGAACGTCGGCCGTCTCGCCGACTGACTCGAGCCGGTCGCGGAGACGGTCTCCGCGTTCGTTCACCGTCTTGATCCGATCCGCACCGAAGTGATCGAGCAACGCGACGCCGGCTGCCATCGTTGCGGGATTCCCGTTGAAGGTTCCCGAGTGGTTCAGCACGCCTGTCTCCGGATCGAACTGCTCCATGAGATCGACCCGACCGCCGAAGGCCCCGACCGGAAGGCCGCCACCGATGAGCTTCCCGAACGCCGTGAGATCGGGCTCGATCCCGTACCGCTCCTGTGCGCCACCAGGTGCCAGCCGAAACGACATGACTTCGTCGAATATCAGCACCGTTTCGGTCGCTTCGGTAAGATCCCGGGCCGCTTCGAGGTACGCTTCCGTAGCCGGGATCATCCCCGCTACACCGGCGATCGGTTCGAGGATGAAACACGCGTACTCGTCGCCCGATCGTTCGAACCGTTCTTTGAGTGCCTCGACGTCGTTGAAGCGAACGGCGTCGACGCGCTGCTCGACAGACGACGGAATCCCCGCCGTTACGCCTTCGTGGCCAACTGCCACTTCGACGGTGTCGTGGGTTCCGTGGTAGCCGCCCCGAACCTTCAGAACGCGGTCCCGATCGGTCCACGCCATCGCCGCGCGGATCGCGTTCATCGTCGCTTCCGTCCCCGAGTTCGTAAAGCGCACTCGTTCGACCGACCGCACGCGCTCGACGAGACGTTCCGCGAGTTCGACGATGTCCTCGTTCGGTGCGGCGACGTCGTTTCCGCGCTCGAGTCGATCGCAGGCCGCTTCGACGACGGGTCCGGGTGCGTGTCCGAGGACGGATTGAGTGTAGTTGTTGAGAAAATCGAGCAACTCCTCGCCGTCCGCCGTCGTTACCTGGGCGCCGGACGCTTCGGTGAAGAACGTCGGGTACGGTCGGTGGTATGTGACCGATCGAGTATCTCCGCCGGGCAGTACCTCTCGCGCTCGCTCGGCCAACCGTGCCGACTGTGTGGACTGGTTCCGGTATCGGGTGTGTGGGTCGGGGCCATCGCTCATGATTTATGGAAGCGATCGCTCGCATAAAAACTACTGTGGACGATCGTTGCAGCGACGCGACCGAAACTCCGCTAGAGCACCGTCGTAACGGATCGATCCCCCGTCGCCGAGGCGGACGTCGTCGAACGCGAGTGTGGCTATCGGATCCGCGGAGCAGCCGCGTCATTGACTACTCTCCGACGAAGATCGTCTTCAAGCGGGTTCCACAGTCCGGACAGCAGAGCGTCTGCCACTTCGTCGGATCCAGCCCACCCATCGTTTTCGTACGGATCGCGTTCTCGCGATCGATCGCGGTGGTACAGGTCGAACACTCGAGGACGTCGTCGGGGCCGGCCATCGGTATCGACTACGAACCCCGTCACGGTAGGTATTGCGCCCTCGATCGAGCGGTGGTGGTCCGTCCTCGGTCCGACGCTGACACGGCTGCAAGCCCAAGACCGTTAGTCGTCCCGACATCTCACTCACGTATGTCCGACGACCAGTCGATCGAGACCGGTGAAGCGGACGTTAGCGACGACGTCCTCGAACGGATCGCAGACCGTACCGACGCCGACGAGGACGCGATCGCGGACGCGCTCGTCGTCCTCCACTCGGCGTTGATCGGTCGCCACGCCGAGTTCGAGCGAGAGTACGATTACGTGACTGTCGATGGGACCCGAGCGTACCGCGTTCCAGAGTCGGTCTGGGACGATCTCCGCGGGGGGCTCGAGTTCGACGACGAGGTCGCCGACGCGGTCGAGCTTGCCCACACCGAGCAGGCGCGGCTCGCGTTCGCCGACGCCGTCGACGTCGACGAGCGCTTTGGAGACGACGACCGCGGCGTCGTCGTTGGGATCGACACTGCCGAGGAGTTCTAGCTTCCGACCCAGCGATTCGTTCCCGATGCTGACGTCCTCCTACGACTGAAGTCGTGGGCTGTTGCGCTGTTCAGCGGGTAATCGAAGCGTTCGGGCCGGCAGCCGAGTCCCGATCGGTTTCGCTTCCGGCGCTCGTACGCGACGTTCTCGAGACCGAGGACGCTCGGTTCCGCCCGGAGCTAAAACATACACGTTTATTCCCGGTGAACGAGACCCCCTCGCATGCCACGCGATTACGATCGATCGGCGGTTCCGTCGGTGTACGACCTCGCGAGCGTCGAGCCCTACCGCAGCGAGCCTGGCTTCGAGCAGGTAGTCTTTCGGGGTATCGATCAGATGATCGGCTTCTCCCGGATCGGCCCGGAGAAGGTCGACGGCGAGCCCCACACCCATCCCTACGAACAGATGAACATGCTCGTCGAGGGGCGGCTGGACTTCCTCGTCGACGGTGAGCGCGTCGAACTCGAACCCTACGACACGCTGGCGATCCCGCCCGAGGTCCCGCATACCTCGCGTGCGCTCGAGGACGAGACGGCGACGCTGCTTGCGTTCTGGCCGCTGCGGGAGGATCGACTCGACGGGACGGCCTACCAGCGGGAGTTTCCCGAACTCTGAGCGCCGTTCGGTCTCGGCTCGCGACCGGCAGGCGCCCACGCAATAGTTAACCGCTCGATTCCGGTACTGCATTCCGTGACCCGGAACGAAAGCGACACGTTCGAGATCGGCTCGACGACCGTCCACCGGCTCGGATTCGGCGCGATGCGTCTCTGCGGCGAGGAGATCATCGGCCCGCCTGAGGACGAAGACGCCGCTCGCGAGCTAGTTCGGACCGCCGTCGAGCAGGGCGTCGACTTCATCGACACCGCGGACTCCTACGGCCCCGGCGTCAGCGAACGGCTCATCGGCGAGGCGCTCGACGATCCCGACGACGTGCTGGTCGCCTCGAAGGCGGGCCTGCTTCGCAACCGCGAGGGCGAGTGGCTCCACCACGGCGATCCCGACTACATCCGCAATCAGGTGTTGTGCTCGCTCGATCGGCTCCGGACCGACACGATCGACCTCTACCAGTACCACCGACCCGACCCCGACACACCCTTCGAGGACTCCGTCCAGGCGTTTGCCGAACTGAAAGACGAGGGGCTCGTCGAGCAGGTCGGGCTGAGCAACGTCTCGGTCGACCAGCTCGAGACGGCCCGCGACCACGTCGACGTGGCGACGGTCCAGAATCGGTACAACGTCGGCGACCGCTCGGAGGCCGACGTCCTCGAGGCCTGCGAGGAGTACGGGATCGGCTTCATCCCCTGGGCGCCGATCGACGGCGACGATCTCGCAAGTCACGGCGACGTCCTCGACGAGATTGCGGACGACCACGACGCGACCCGGCGCCAGGTCGCGCTGGCGTGGCTGCTCGAGCGATCCGACGTCATCCTCCCGATCCCGGGTACCTCCGACCCCGACCACCTCGAGTCCAACCTCCAGGCGTCGCAGCTCTCGCTGTCCGACGACGAGGTTGCTCGAATCACCGATCTCGAGAACTAACTCGGCGATCTCGCCTTCCGGCTTTTCCGCTCCTCGTGGTACTCGTCGCGAAAAAGTCCGGGTGCGAGAATCGAACCCGCGTCTCAGCCTCCACAAGGCTGAAGGATAACCACTACCCCAACCCGGACACGCTTACACCTATTTCTACACGCGGTTGGACTGAAATACGTTACGACTCGAGGACGGGAGCGTGCGATTCCGTGCCGTGCGTTTTCGACCGCCACGCTTCCGATTGCGGTTCGACGTTCGTTTTTCGCGGTTCTCACTTCGTTTGCTCACGGGTCGTTCCTCCCCGTCTGCTCGCGGGCACCAGGCGCCCGCTCGCATGGTCCGCGGGACCGCTGGTCCCGCGCTATTCGCGTTCCGCGGTTCTCACTCACTTCGTTCGCTCCGAACCGCGCTCGATCCGAACCGCGCTCACTCCGAACCGCGCGACCGAGATGTTTTTCGGCTGGCCGCTCCTACTTCGAGCAACGCCGTGGCTATTACCGACAAGATCTACGTCAAGAACCACCGCCAGCTCGCCTCCCAGCTCGAGACGAACATTCCGAAGGGAGCGTTCAAGGGCGCGACGCTGGACGTTCTCTTCCAGGGTGAGGGCCTCGAGAAACTCGACGAGGCGACCCAGGAGCGGGTGCTCGACTTCTCGAGTGACTTCCTCGACTGTGACTGCGACAACAACCCCTACTGTGGCTGTCCCGAGCGGAAGTTCGTCCGGTACCTGCTCGAGCTGCGCGCACAGGGGCTGGGTCCCGACGCCATCGTCGACGTGATGACCGACGACTACATGGTCTATGCCTACTCCGGGGACGTCCTTTCGTTCCTCGACAGCGGCGTCCGTACACTCGAGGCCGCGGAGGGGCTCGCCGAGGTCGAAGGCAGCGACGAAACACGGGCGGAGATCCGGCAGGCAAAGCGGGATCTCGCGAAGTAGTCAGCGCAGCTGCGAGGGATCGTCGGCGTCGTCCAGGTCGTCGAGCAACAACACTTCGTCCTCGTCCTCGAGGCGATCCTGGAGCTCGGTGACGTAGGATTTGTGCTCGTCTAACTGCTCGCGGAGGTGATCGGCCTCGAGCTCGAGGCGTTCGTGCTCGCGGATGAAGCTCTTGGGCACCTCGACGGTCGGTGGGAACGCGAGATTCTCGTCGCCGTCGCCTGTCTCGGCGTCCTCGAGCTCGGCTTCGGGAACGACCGCGACCTGCCCGTCGTGCTCGACGAGCTGCTCGACGTAGTCCCGGAAGACCGCGGACAACGAGATGTCGCGCTCCTCGGCGATCTCCTGGAGCGCCTCGAAGGCGTCCTCGCTGACGCGAAACGAGATCGTCTTGTTCTTGTTGCCCATCGCAGTGTAGTCGTCGGCCACGATACTTAACGATTCGTCAGACGATCGACCCGTCGCCGAGAGCGACCGGGTCGCTGCTCGACGAACTCCGGACCGAGTGAAAAACTGGAGCGTGTCCTCGAGAGCAGCCGATCAGGCCGTCGCTTCGACGTCCTCGACGTTCTCGAGGGCTTCGATCACGTCGCGGCGGTAGTTCTCGACCGGCGAGTCGTACCGTTCACGGGCCATCTGTGCGTACTCGTTGGTCGGCGCCGTCGAGCCGCTCTCGGGGGCTTCCTGGTCGTCCTGCCAGGCCTCGAACTCCTCGATTCGATCGAGGGTTCGCTCGGCGGTCTCGACGACCCAGCGGTCCCGGGTCGCCTCGTCGACGATCGAGATCGTCTCCGGACGGACCGAGACGTTGACCGTGCCGTCCTCGGTCTCGTACGTTCGAGGTTTGCCGACGACCGAGACGTACGCCGGCGTCTCCGTGTCCCGCAGCACCGAGGCGGCCTCGGGCTGGTACTGGCCGGCGTAGACGAAGAAGGTTCCCGTCGGATCGACGACCCGGCCACGCCAGTACTCGCTGTCCTCGCCGACGTCCTCGGTTTCGGTCAGCGTCCCGACGGCGAACACGCGGTTGGCCCGGTCGCCCGTCGGCAGCAGGGCGTAGTTGGGGGCGCGCTCGTCGTCGCTTTCCTTGAACGTGTACGTCGAGTCGTTGAATTCGGAGGCGAAGACGCGACGTGCGACTTCGCGGGTGAGTTCTGCCTGAGACATTTACATCGACCTCGCTTTGATCAGCAGCTGTTCGGCGTCGACTGGTCCGTCGAGCTCCTCGACGTCGTCGGCCAGGACGTAGCGACCGAACGTCGGCCCTTCGATCCGGTAGTAGGTGCCGACGACCAGGTCGCGGATCTCGTCGGCGACGACGGTCGTATCAAGGGCGTCCATCGCCATGTCCTTGGCCTCCTCTAAGCTGATTCCCGTCAGGTTCTCGGTCGCGTCCTTGTCGAAGATGACCTCGTGGGCGTCGAGCCCGTCGTCGACGACGGCCTTGATTCGCAGATCGAACTCGCCCTCGACCTCGCCGTGTTCGTTACAGCGGCCGTTCTGGAGGACGCGGGTGCAATCGTCCTTCGGGCAGCGCTTGATCAGGCCGCTGCCGCTTTGCATGTCGACGAGTGCACCTTCGATCTCGCTGGTGTCGTCGCCGACCTCGAGCTCCTCGTCGAGCTCCTCGATGACGGTCGTGCTGTTGAGTTTGACCGAGTAGCGACCCTCGTACTCGTCGGTGACGACGTTGCGAAGTTCGTAGACGCCGCCCTCGTCGAGCGCCGGGAGGTCCGATTTGGCCCACTTGGTGAACTTGATCGTCCCCGTCGGGTCGCCCAGCAGACCGACCTGTGCGACCGAGTCACTGCGGGGTTCCCACAGCTCGATGACCTTGGCCGTGATGTCGATCCACTGTTCGGGTTCGTCGACGTCCTCGATCTCGGCCGCCTCGCTCGAGCCGCCCGCGAGGTCCTCGCGGTCGAGGCCGGCTTCCTCGAGGTAGTGGTTGGTGACGCTCCGGCGTGCCTCGTCGATCGGGACCTTGTACTCGTCGACGAGCGTCGTCAGTCGGTCCTCGACGTCGTCGACCGAGACGTCGATGTGGTCCGAGAACTGGTCGTGTATGTCGTCCGCGTGCTGTCGTACGTCGCTCATTGTGTCACGCCTCCTCTTCGTTTCACTGGGAGGCATACCGACGTTCGCTCCCGATCGTATTTAAACTGCCGGCACCGGAGCGAAAGTGCTTCCGTCGGGCGATTACGGTGTCTGGATTTCGACCTCGAGGGCGTTCGGCAACACGGCGTTGGCGGCGTACCCGCCCTCGTTCCAGGGGAACTCGTCGTCGGCGATGGCGTCGCGCCACGCGTCGGGATTCGAGATCCGCATCGGCTGGCGCTTCCCCCGGTCGTCGGTCGCGCGGGAGGCCAGCACGTACTCACCGGGCGTCGCCGCCCAGTCGTACCGGAACAGCCGCCACGCGCCCGCGTAGTCGGGGCCGAACAGCTCCGCCTCCGCCCAGCTGTCGCCACCGTCGGTCGAGACCTCGACGCTCGCGACGTCGTCGTCGCCGGCCCACGCGACGCCCGTGATCTCGACCGTTCCGTCCTCGGGAACGGTGACGGCCGACTCGCCGTCGGGCTCGCCAATGACCGACATCACGGTCTGGTCGAAGGTGTAGGGGTAGGCGGGATCGCCGCCCTCGAGTTGCTCCCAGGTGTCGACGGTCTCGACGGTCGCGTTGCGTTCGGGTTCGACGTCCTCGGGGTGGATCCGGTAGGCCTCCTGTTGCCAGTAGGCGTGGTCACCGGGGCGATCCAGCGACTCGTCGGTAACCATTTCGTCCATCACGCGGAGTTCCTCGAGCCATTTGACACTGTTGACGCCGTACCAGCCGGGGACGATCAGTCGAATAGGAAAGCCGTGCTCGCGGGGTAACGGCTCCCCGTTCATCTCGTAGGCCAGGATACAGTCGTCTACCGCCTTCGAGAGCGGGATCGAGCGCGCGAAGACGTCCTCGCCGTCCGATGGGTCGCCGCCGACTGCCGTGAGCCACGCGTCGTCGGGGACGTCCTCGAGTTCCCCGCGCAGCAGGGAGCTGACCGGCGTTCCCGACCAGACCGCGGTTCCGGCGGCCTCGTACCCCCACTGGACGCTGCCGGTCTCCGGGCGGTGCTGGCCGCGACCGTTGCCCGCACACTCCATCGTGTGTGCGACCGCGACCGTCGGGAACTCCTCTCTGATCTCGGTGACCGAGGACGCGTCCTCGAGATACCCCGTCAGCGAGACCGTCCACTTGCCGCCCTCGGCGTCGGGAATATCGTTGCGGTGGCAGACGAAGTGTTCCTCGATCGGCGTCAGCCAGTTCGCGTACGTCTTTCGTTCCGCTGCGCCGACGACGGTGTACTTGTCGGCGTCGTCGCGGGCCTCCTCGACGCCGCCCTTTCGCTCGAGGATCGCTTCGATCTCGTCGTGACGGGTCGGTCGAGACTCTTCCGTGGCCATAGCTTCCGTGGGACGCGAATCGAAAAAACGATTCCCCCTGAATCCGGGTCCCGAATCGGTTCGATGGCCGAGGACGTCGGCGACGAGACTATGTGTCCGCCCGCCTAACCGAACGACGATGTCGGATCGCCGTCGACTCGAGCGGTTCCTCCGGACGAAGCTCCAGGAGGCGGGCGAGCAGTACGAGGAGCTGCGGGGATCGACAGATGGTCAGCTCGGCGAGGCCCGGGAGGCCTACCGGTCGGCGCGAAACGCTCGCGGGCTGCCGACCGACGAGCAAGGTCGCGCCAAGATCGTCTGTCGGCGCTACGCCGAACGGCGGGCTGCCCTGCTCGACGAGGAGTACCGTCCGGCCTGCTACGAGGACGGCCATCCCGACTGCGAGGGCTGTGTCGAGGACGTCCGGGACGGGCGGATCGAAACCTGGCAGTAGCCGAACCGGCGGCGCTCAGTTCTCGCTTGAGGCGTCTCCCTCGGTTGTTTTTCCGTTTCCGTTCTCGGGGAGAAACGCCCAGACGAGGATCGCAACGACGAGGACGGCGCCGACGAGTCCCGTCTCGAGGACGGTCAGCTCGACGTTCACCCAGGACAGCACCGTCCGTAGCTCGACGAGCAGCGGCGCCAGCAGCGCCAGGACGACGAGCAGCCCGGCCTTCGAGATCCGCACTACCGGCTCACCTCCAGAACGGGCCGGATCGATTCGAGCGTGCCGGCGGTGAGCTGTTCGACGGCCCCCACGAGCAGTGCCGGGGACTCGATGAAGACCGGGAGCGGGATGATCTCGGGACCGAGCAGCCCGCCCCGATCGATAATCGAGAGCAGTGGGAACGTGTAAGCGAAGATCACGAGCACGATCGCGATCCCCGTCCACAGCTTGAGGTTGTCGAGGACCAGCGGGGCGTCCTCGGGACCCGAGAGCGCGTCGGCGTACTCGTTTGCTGGCAGGTCGTCGCTACGGCCGTTGAGAGCCGTTCCGAAGACGTTCGCGAAGAACAGGACGAGCGAGAGCGTCAACAGTACTCCTCCCAGCGCGATCTGGGCCTGGAGCTCACCCATGCTTCCGACGGCGGCCTCGAACTCGAATCCCTCGTACTGGGGTTCGGCCGTTCGGCGGGGAACGCCCAGCAGACCGGCGCGGTGCATCGCGTTCGACATGAACGTCATCCCGACGAACCAGAGCACGACCTGTCCGAGCGCGACGGAGCGACTCCACAGTTCCTTGCCGGTTATCTGCGGGAGGAACCAGTAGGTGACTGCCATGAACGTCAGGGCGACGGCGGTGCCGACGGTGAGGTGGAAGTGGCCGACGACCCAGAACGTGTTGTGGACGAGGTAGTTGATGTTCATCCCGGCGTTGATCATCCCCGAGAAGCCGGCGGCTGCGAACATCAGTCCGGCCAGGGCCATCCCGGTGAAGACGGGGTCGCGCCACGGGAGCGCCTTCAGCCAGCCGAAATAGCCCTTCCCGCCGCGCTGGCGGGCGCCGTGTTCCATGCTGGCGACGACGGTGAAGGCGGTCAACAGACTCGGTAACAGCAGGAACATCGTGTTCGTCATCGCGATGAATTTGAAGCCCTCGGCGATCCCCGGATCGAGGTACTGGTGGTGAATCCCCGTCGGGACCGAGAGGATCAGGAAGAGAACGAAGACGACGCGAGCGAGCGGATCGCTGAACAGTTTGCCACCCGAAACTTTGGGCAGCATGACGTACCACATCATGTACGCCGGCATCAGCCAGAAGTAGACGACCGGGTGGCCGAAGAACCAGAACAGCGTTCTGGTGAGCAGGGGGTTGACGGAGTCAATCAGGCCGAGCGACCACGGCAGCAGGAACAGCAGGATCGCCGCGGCGACGCCCAGTGTTGCGATGTACCACATCAGCATCGTCGTCAGCACCATAAACGTCGGCAGCGGAATCCGCTCGTCGGGGTTTTCCTGCTTCCAGGCCCACCACGAGCGGAACCAGTCTGCGCCCGCGAGCCAGGTTCCGACGACGAACAGGACGAGTCCGAGGTAGAACATCGGATGCCCCTGCAGCGGTGCGTAGAACGTAAACAGCACCGACGCGCTGATATCGGTTGCGTCAGTAAAGCCGGCCAGGATCGCAACACCGCTCAGCGTGATTCCGATCGCCATCAGGCCGTACCAGCCCCACGTGAAGCGAAGATCCTCGAGGCCACGGTCGAGACTGGTCGTCACCGCCCACGTGAACACGCCGACGAGGAAGAAGATCGTAAACGAAATGACGAGAAAGACGCCGTGAGCGGTGAGGACGGTGTAGTAGTCCGCGGAATCGATAAACCGGTAGTAGCCCGTCCGGTGGAGCGTCTGAACGATTCCGAAGACGCCCCCCAGTGCGAGCGCGAGGAACGCACTGTAAAACGCCGTACGGACGACCTTCGCTTCCGCCGGGAACTCCTCGATGTACGCGTTACTCATCGTCATCATCCTCCTCGAGTTCGTCGGCCACGGTCAGCGTCCCACCGTCCTCGTAGTCGTCGACGGTGACCGTCCAGTCGTGGTCGCCCTCGCCGAGGTCCGCGGCGTCGATCGTAAACGTCGTCGTCTCGGTCTCGCTGCCGTCGACCGTGACGCTCTCCGAGAGTGCCTCGTCGCCGATTTCGAGCGTGACGGTCGTCTCGAGGGCTTCGAGCATGCGGTTCTCGACGTCGACCTCGATCGTCGCTTCGTCGCCGGTCTCTACTTCGTCGTCGGCCTCGATCTCGAGTTCGGTCATGTCGAACTCGTCTTCGGGGACGACGTGAAGCTCCCCTTCCATGTTGTGATGACCGGAGCCGCAGTACTCGTTACAGACGACGCCGTACTCGCCGGGTTCGTCGAACTCGGCGGTCATCGTCGCTACCTCGCCGGGGATCACCATCGTGTTGATGTTTGTTCCGGCGACGCTGAAGCTGTGGATCACGTCCCGGCTCGTCGCGTGGAAGGTGACCTCGCTTCCCGCTGGTATCTCGATCGGATCAGGACTGAACATGAACGTCTGGGCGACGACGTAGGCCTCGTACTCGTCCTCGCCAACCTGTTCGACGCGTGGCTCCGCGAACCGTTCGTCCTCGTCGAGCTCGGTCGGCTCGATGGTCTCTTCGCTGTCGTCGACCATCGCGATACCGAGCCCGACCGCGCCGTACGTGACCGTGACGATGAACCCGACGATCAGCACCATCGAGCCGATCAGCCACACCTTCTCGTAGGTGTGGATGTTCATGCGACCCCCACCACCGTCAGGAAGGTACCGACAACGGTCGGCTCGTTTCCGAGGAATTCGACGAAGTACATGAATACCCACAGAAACGCGATAATGAGAAAGTAGAGGGTGATTAACGCGAGTGTCCCCACGGGATCGTACTCGTCGTGGCCGATCTCTCGGCGTTGCCTTGACTCATCTGGCATCGCACACATGCGCTGGGGTAAGGATGTGCCTTGCATAATCGCACGAGACGGTTCCCATCCCGTAGGAACGGGGGTCATTATTAAGCCCGATCGATCCCTGAGTTCTGGTATGGATCTCGAGGCGCTCTCCCCGCGAGCCGCGCTCGTCGTCGGTCTGCTCGCACTCCTGCCGGTTAGCTGGTACGGGCTCGGCAGCTCGCTCTCGGCTGGCGTCGTCTCCGCGATCAACGTGGTGATCATCATCGCCTGTCTTTACATCGCGTTCACGCCGGTCTCGGGTGGACACGGTCACGACTCGAGTGAGGCGTCCTAGCTCGATCCCGGTTCCCGTCGGTACGCCGTTCGAACCCGTGCAGTCACGACTCGAGCTACGTCACGCTCTCCCCACTGCGGATCGCCTCCAGCGCCTATGACCTCCTCACACGCTCGTCCCGACGCGGTCGGATCCGAATCCGCTCGCGACTCCACCGAGAGCGACGCGTGTACGCTCTGTGAGCTTCCGACGCCGTCCAAGCCGATCACTGATCCGGACGTCGACGGGACGTTCTGCTGTCGGGGCTGTCTCGACGTTCACCGCGCGCTCGAGACGGTCGAGGACGCCGACGCCGATTCGATCCGCGATCGACTCGAGAGCGAGACGCCGTCGCTTGACGACCTCGAGGGCGAGGACGCCTTCTTCGCGGTCGAGGGGATGCACTGTGCGACCTGCGAGGCGTTTCTCGAGTCCCGGGCGACCGAGCGTGAGGGAATCCGCGGAGCGGAGGCCAGTTACGCGACCGACACGCTGCGGCTCGTCTACGATCCCGACGCGGTCGAGGCGGAGCGCCTGCCCGAGGTCGTCTCGGGGTACGGCTACGAGGCCCGCAAGCGAGGGGCGGGCCGCGACGACCAGCCCCGCGACGCAGCCCTCGTGAAGTTCCTGATCGGGGGCGGGATGTTCGGGATGATGGTGATGATCTGGTACGCGGTGTTCCTGTACCCCACCTACTTCGGCTACGAGGCCCTCGCGGACTTCGGGAGCTACGACGGCTACTACGTCGCCGTCAACATCTGGCTCATGACGACGTTCGTCCTCTTCTACACCGGCCTGCCGATCCTTCGCGGGGCCTACGTCAGCCTCCGGGCGGGGATGCCGAACATGGATCTGCTCGTCTCGCTGGCCGCGCTCGGCGCCTACGCCTACAGCACGCTCGCGATGGGGCTCGGCCGAACCGACCTCTACTTCGACGTCTCGGTCGCGGTCGTCCTCGTGGTCACCGCCGGCAGCTACTACGAGGGGCGGATCAAGCGCCGCGCTGCCGGCCTGCTCTCGGATCTCACCGAGGCTCAGGTCGACGAGGCCCGCCGCGCCGAGACCGGCGAGACGGTTCCGATCTCGTCAATCGAACCCGGCGAGGAGCTGCTGGTCCGTCCCGGCGAGCGGATCCCGCTCGACGGCACGGTTCGCGAGGGGCAAGCTGCCGTCGACGAGTCACTCGTCACCGGGGAGTCCCTCCCCGTCGAGAAGGCCGTCGGCGATCCCGTCCGCGGCGGAACCGTCGTCACTGACGCCCCGATCGTCCTCGAGGTCGGCGAGGACGCCGAGAGTACCCACGACCGACTCGTCTCGATGCTGTGGTCGATTCAAAGCGCCAGTCCCGGCGTCCAACGACTCGCGGACAAGCTGGCGACGATCTTCGTCCCGCTTGTCGTCGTCATCGCGACCGCGGCGACCGTCGTTTTGCTCGCAACCGGCTCGAGTCCTTCGACGGCGTTTCTCGTCGGGCTGACGGTGGTGATCGTCTCCTGTCCCTGTGCGCTCGGACTGGCGACCCCGCTGGCGATCGCCTCCGGCGTCCAGCATGCGGCACGCCGGGGGATCGTCGTCGCCGCGGAGACGATCTTCGA